>JAHEIB010000064.1 GCA_024639645.1 Deltaproteobacteria bacterium | reverse complement strand
TTTAATTTCAATGGGAAAGGGTCGGAGTACTTCAAGATCTGGCTTGTGAACATAATTTTATCGATCATCACACTGGGCATCTACTCGGCCTGGGCCAAAGTGAGACGTAAACAGTACTTTTATGGGAATACAACACTTTCTGGCAGCAGTTTTGAATACCTTGCCGACCCGGTAAAAATCCTCAAGGGACGCCTTATCGTCGTCGGTATTTTTATTCTTTACTCGGTGCTGTCTGGTTTGCTTCCGCTTGTTTCTGGAATTATGGGGCTGGCATTTATTCTGATTCTTCCCTGGTTGATCGTCCGGTCGCTGGTGTTTAATGCACGCAACAGTGCTTTGAGAAATGTTCGATTCGGTTTCAAGGGAAGTATCATGGGCGCCGCAAAAGCCTTCATCCTGTGGCCGCTTGCTGCAACCCTGACCCTGGGGGCTCTTTTTCCCTATGTTTATTTTCGTCAGAAGAAATTTATTGTCGAAAACAGTTTTTATGGCAGAACCCCATTTGTATTTACGGCAACGGCACGGGAGTATTATGGAATCTGCTTCGGCGCCCTCATTCCGATCCTGGGCGGTATCGTTCTTCTGGCATTATGTGCTTTTTTCCTGCCGCCTCTATCCGCCCTGGTGTTTCTGGTTTTATATCTGTATCTTTTCGCATATTTTTCAGTGAAGACCACCAATCTACTATTCAACACCAGCAGCCTGTCCCATCACCGGTTTGAGGCCGGGTTGCAAACAGGCGAATACATGATGCTCGTGTTAACCAACTCCCTGGGTATCGCGGTAACGCTGGGGCTGTTCTTTCCCTTTGCAAAGGTCAGAACCGCGCAATACAAATTCCAACACATGGCGTTACTGGCTTCCGGTGACCTTGCTGGTTTCATTGATGACGAGGAGCAACAGGTGAGTGCTGTTGCGGAAGAGGTGGGTGATTTTTTTGATATGGACTTTGGTCTATGATTTCCTTTGAAGGGAAATGGTATGATGGGAAAACATCGGCAGCGGAAGAGGCTGTGTGCATTGTCTACGACAACGGTGCTCTTCGCATCGAAAGGATAAGCGATGGCGGCCTGATCATGACCAGGCCGCACTTCGATATTGACATTACGCCAAGGCTGGCCAACACACAACGCTATCTTCTTTTTCCCAAAGGTGAAAAGTTCGAGACCGCCGACAATGAGGCTGTCGACCGGATAGAAACCCGATTCGCACAAGCGACGTGGCGCAAAGTCATTTACAAGTTGGAGAGTCACTGGCGGTATGTATTAGCTGCCCTGGTGGCACTGCTTTTTATCCTTTGGGCTGGTATGTCTTTCGGGATTCCATGGCTTGCCAAGACGATTGCCTATAGACTTCCGCCTTCCATGCTGCACTTCGCCGGCCACCAGACACTTGATTTTTTGGATCGATCCATCTTTGAACCATCGGAACTGGACGAAAAAACCCGCAAGAGACTGTTGGAACACTTCCAGTCAGTATTGGCTGTACATACAGCTTATGACTTGGAGATCATGTTCCGAAATGGCGGAAAAATAGGCCCCAATGCATTTGCTTTGCCCAGTGGCGCCATCGTCTTTACGGATGAAATGATTCAGATAGCCGAACACGATGATGAACTCTCAGCCGTTCTGCTCCATGAAATAGGGCATATTGTGCACCGGCACGGTATGCGGACTTTGATTCAGGACTCAATTCTGGGCTTTGTTCTATTGGCCATGACAGGGGATGTGTCCGGGTCATCGGAACTGTTTCTTGGTCTACCTGTGCTGTTGACGGAACTGGCATATTCCAGGAACTTTGAAAAGGAGGCCGATGCATATGCCTTAACCGCCATGCACGACCATGGTATATCACCGGTACGCTTTGCCTCTTTGATGCGCAGGATTGAAGACCAGAGACCAGGCGCTTCAGGGGTGTCATCTGAAAAATGGATCAATTATATATCCACACACCCTTTGACGGAAGAGCGTCTCAAGGACTTTGAATGACAATAGCGACTGAACCGTAACATCGAATGCCAATTGAAGTATCCCCAGGTAAAAAATATCCTTGAACCCTTTGTCCCATCTAATTGGGAGAAAAACAAAAAAAAGGTATTATCCAATGGTTAACAAATTGAACAAATACAGCTCACGCATTACCGAACCCAAGTCACAGGGCGCGTCTCAGGCGATGCTGTACGGGGTCGGATTGACCGAGTCTGATATGACCAAAGCCCAGGTTGGGATCAGCAGCGTATGGTATGAAGGCAATCCCTGCAACATGCACCTCAATGAGCTGGCCGCAAAGGTAAAAGAAAGTGTGGAAGCAGCCGATCTTGTCGGGTTGCGCTTCAATACCATCGGGGTCAGCGACGGCATATCCATGGGGACCGAGGGAATGAGTTATTCATTACAGTCACGGGACCTGATTGCCGATTCCATTGAAACGGTCATGCGCGCCCAGTGGTATGATGCCAACATTTCTCTTCCGGGCTGTGACAAGAACATGCCGGGCTGTCTGATCGCCATGGGTCGGGTGAATAGACCCGCCCTGATGGTCTATGGCGGCACCATCAGGGGCGGAATGTTTGAAGACCGGAAAGTAGACATTGTTTCCGCTTTTCAAAGTTACGGTGAGTTTATCAGCGGTGCCATCGATGAGAAGCAGCGCCAATCAATTATCAAAAACAGTTGCCCAGGTGCGGGTGCCTGCGGGGGTATGTACACCGCCAATACCATGGCATCGGCGATTGAAGCCATGGGGATGTCCCTGCCATACAGCGCCAGTCGTCCAGCCGAATCCTCCCAGAAACTTGACGAATGCGCCCAGGTAGGAACGGCCATCCGGCGACTGTTGGAAAATGACATCAAACCCAGAGATATAATGACCCGTCAAGCATTTGAAAACGCCATGGTCGTAACCTCCGCCCTGGGTGGATCGACCAATGCTGTACTGCATTTAATAGCCATGGCGCGAGCGGTGTCGGTTAACCTGGGAATTGACGACTTCCAGCGAGTCAGTGACCGTGTACCGTTGCTGGCCGATATGAAACCCAGCGGCCGCTATATGCAGGAAGATCTGGATAATGTGGGTGGCATTCCGGGTTTGATGAAATACCTGCTTGCTGAAGGTATGCTGCACGGTGACTGCCTGACGGTTACGGGCAGAACCCTGGCTGAAAACCTCGCGGACGCTGCGGCACTGACCAAGGGCCAGGCGGTCATCAGCACCCTGGAGCAACCGATTCACAAAAGAGGGCATATTCAAATACTGCGGGGGAATCTGGCACCGGAAGGCGCCGTGGGCAAGATTACCGGCAAGGAAGGCGTTACCTTCACCGGGCCGGCCAATGTTTTTGATTCAGAAGAGCAGATGCTGGCGGCGCTGCAAAAAAAACAAATACAAAAAGGTGATGTAATTATTATCCGCTACGAAGGACCTCAGGGCGGTCCGGGCATGCCGGAGATGCTGACCCCCACGTCGGCTATCATGGGGGCCGGTCTTGGAAAAGATGTGGCTCTGCTGACCGACGGCCGCTTTTCAGGCGGATCGCACGGATTTATCGTCGGTCATATGGCACCCGAAGCCCAGGTGGGCGGTCCTATCGCGCTGGTGCGCAATGGGGATCAAATCAGGATCGATGCGGCCAATAACACCATCAGCGTCGATCTGAGCAAAGAAGAACTCGCGGCCCGGCGCAACGCGTGGACGGCACCACCTTATAAGGTGAACCGGGGCACCTTGTACAAATATATCAAGAATGTGAAATCCGCTTCAAAAGGCTGTGTTACGGATGAGTGAACTACAGAGAGTGTTCAAGGGCTCGAGGGTGATACAAGGGTTTGAGGGTCGCTGACAGTAATCAGCGGGCAGCAGTATCCCAGCCGCCAAGCCTTCTGGCGTCCCAGCATACAAGGGTTCAAGGGTGACTTGAGCGATAAGCAACAAGCCCTAAGCGGTAAGCAGCCTAATAGTCTTCAGCCTAAAACCCTAAAAGGCTATAATTGGACGTTGGATGTTCTATGTTCATTCGTTTTTCATGGCCCCAGGGGGTCGTGGTTTTCTTCAAACCGAGCGATGTCCGTTTCATACCGCAGTGTCTGGGCGATATCATCCAGTCCTTTTAGCAACTGTTCTTTTATGGCAGGCTCGACTTCAAATTCAAATACCTGCGGTGGATCCACTTGCAATACAATCTGCTGTTGAACCAGATCGATAGTGGCTTTCAAGCCGCTGTGCCTCTCCACAAACCCAAAGATTTCATCCACTTGGTCCTCCGACAATTCGACGACCAGCAATCCGTTCTTTGCGGCATTGATTCGAAAGATGTCGGCGAAGGCCGGTAGCGATTTTTCCCCCATGTCTTTCCCGGGGGCAATGATCACCTGATATCCGTCCTGAACCAGGGCCCAGACGGCATGCTCACGGCTGGATCCACAGCCAAAATTATTACGGGCCACCAAGATGGAACGATCTTTAAACCGCTGCTGGTTGAGTTCAAAGTCGGGGTTGGGGTTGCCATCGAGCGTATAGCGCCAGTCGAAAAAAGCATTCGGTCCGTATCCGGTGCGTTTAATGGACTTCAGAAACTGTTTGGGGATGATGGCATCGGTATCGACATTGGCACGGTTGAGGGTGGCCACAATACCGGTGTGGGTGGTAAATGGTTTCATGATGTTTCCTTCCATTGGCGAATATCGACAAATTTACCGTTTACGGCGGCTGCAGCGGCCATTTCCGGGCTGACCAGATGTGTGCGGCCGTCTTTTCCCTGGCGGCCCTCGAAATTTCGGTTTGATGTCGAGGCGGCACGCTGTTGTGGTTGAAGTTGATCCGGATTCATGGCCAGGCACATGCTGCATCCTGCATAGCGCCATTGGGCACCGGCGGCCATGAAAATTTTATCCAGGCCTTCGGCTTCTGCCTGGAGGCGGACCTGGTGCGATCCGGGCACCACCAGCAATTGAACATGCTCGGCTTTTTTTCTGCCTTTCAGTATGGCTGCCGCCTGTCTCAGATCCTCAATGCGTGAGTTGGTGCAACTGCCGATGAAGACAACATCCACAGGAACGTCGGTCATCTTGGTGCCTGGCTTGAGACCCATATAGGCCAGAGCATTTTCCACATCCGAACGGCTGTAATTCTCCGCAAAACCCGGTTCTGGTATGGGCTGATCAATATCGATGACCATACCCGGATTGGTTCCCCAGGTTATTTGGGGTGCAATCCGAGCGGCATCGATAGTTATAGATCGGTCGAATACGGCATCGGCATCGCTGGGGAGTGTGCGCCAATAGGCCAGGGCACGATCCAACGCCTCTCCCTTGGGCGCATAGGGGCGTTTCCTGCTGGAGATATACGAGAAAGTGGTGTCATCCGGGGCGATCATGCCGGCACGGGCGCCGCCTTCGATACTCATGTTGCACATGGTCATACGTGCTTCCATGGAAAGCGCGCTTACTGCCTCACCACAGTATTCCAGCACAGAGCCGGATCCTCCGGCTGTGCCAATGATGCCTATCATCTTGAGTACCATGTCTTTTGAAAATATATGGGGCCCAAGGCGGCCGTTGAATTCCACTTTAATTGTACTGGGTTTGCGCTGCACAAGTGTCTGTGTTACCAAAACATGCTCTACTTCAGAGGTCCCGATACCGAAGGCCAGTGCGCCAAAAGCGCCGTGAGTCGATGTGTGGGAGTCGCCGCAGACGATGGTGAGACCCGGAAGCGTGATTCCCGTTTCAGGTCCGATAACATGTACAATACCCTGGTGGTCATCTCCAATATCAAACAGTTTGATTCCGAAATCTGCACAGTTTTTCCTGAGAGCTTCCACCTGGCTTCTGGAGACCGGGTCTTCGATGCTGAAGCGGTCTTCGGTTGTGGGAACATTGTGATCCATGGTCGCAACAGCCAAGTGTGGGGAGCGGACGGTGTACCCTGCCAGTCGTATACCCTCAAAGGCCTGGGGGCTGGTAACCTCGTGCACGAGATGGCGGTCAATATACAACAATGTCGATCCATCCGGTAAATCTTTTATCCTGTGTTTGTTCCAAATTTTTTCAAACAGTGTTTTTCCCATGTCGGCTCTTTTCGTTATTAGGGTTGTATGCATTGATATTAGAAGCTATCTCAAAAAAGTTTTTTGGCCCAATTTCTGTGTTGGTTCCTTGCTTCAAATCCTCGGAATACTATGGTATGCACCCCAAGGGCATTTCCTGCGGGCACCTGCGGGTTGAAGTTGGGGCCCGTTTTGAACTTGAACCAAAACCCTTTTTTTGAGATGGTTTTTGATAACATGACTAAAATGGTGATTCAAAAGGATTAAGTCAACCCTATTGCGGGGAATTGTAGCCAAAACAGAAAACGTGTATATACTATAGTCTATTTTTACAACCCATCCCTTACCAAAGGGCCGGTTATTTTACAGGAGGATGCTGCATATCATGAAAGGTTCGGAACTGGTGTTAAAAGCGCTGAGGGATAAGGGCGTCAAATATATTTTCGGTTATACCGGTGGTGCCATCATGCCGATATTCGATGAAATGGAAAAACAGAAATGTTTCAAGTTTATCATGTCGCGTCATGAGCAGGGCGCAGCTTTCATGGCCCAGGGTATTTCACGTGCATCTGCGGGTACTGACCAGCCACTTACAGGCGTATGCATGGCAACATCGGGTCCCGGTGCCATGAATCTTGTGACCGGCATTGCCGATGCTGGCATGGATTCCGTACCCTTGCTTGCTATCACAGGCCAGGTAGCTACCGGGGTGATCGCTTCGGATGCCTTCCAGGAAAGTGATGTTGTAGGTGTGATGATGCCCCTGACCAAGCAGTCTTACCTACCCCTGTCCGTGAATGAACTCGAAGAAACCATCCACGAGGCAATGTACGTGGCCCTAACAGGCCGGGGGGGGCCGGTTGTCGTGGATATCCCCAAAGATATCCAAAATCAGGAAACAGATAACGATTATCATTTTGATCCCCTGGCGTATGAGCCCAAACTGCCGGGTTTCTTTTATTCACCAATACCGGACAAGGAGCAGATTCAAACGGCCGTAAGCATGCTCAATCAAAGCCAAAGACCGATTATTCTTTGTGGTCACGGTGTGGTTACTACCAATGCCGGACTGCAGTTAAGACAATTGGCCGAAAAAGCAAATATTCCAGTGGCGTTTACCCTGCATGGACTTTCGGCCATGCCGGTGGATCATCCTTTGAGTCTGGGTATGGTTGGGATGCATGGTACCGTGGAGGCCAACCGCGCACTATTGAACGCCGATCTTATTATCTCTTTCGGCATGCGTTTTGATGACAGGGTTACCGGCAACCTCGATCTGTTTGCCATCGATGCCCGCGTAATTCACGTGGAGATCGACCCCTCTGAAATCGACAAAAATGTAAAGACAACGGTCTCTATTAACGCTGACATTGGTGAGGCGCTCAAACTGCTGGCCAAGGATCCCGGGGTTTTGACAATGCCGCGGCTGCCCTGGTTCGAACAGATCGATGGCTATCGATCTGAAATTGCAGCGGCCATGCAGAAAGAAATTGATGCTGGTGTCGGTAAAGAGGGCCAGCTCTTAATGAAGAGCATTGTTTCGAAATTGTCCCATGTAACCCGGGGCAAGGACATTATTGTTTCGGATGTCGGTCAGCACCAGATGATTTTGGCTCGGTTTTACAATTTCCAGACCCCAAACAGCTGGTTTACATCTGGTGGCGCCGGCACAATGGGTTGCGCATTGCCCATGGCTCTGGGTGTCAAGCTAACCCGCCCGGATGAACGGGTGTGGTCTATCTGCGGTGACGGTGGATTCCAGATGAACATTCAGGAGTTGGGCGCTGTCATGGAGCATGGTATTGATGTAAAAATTTTGCTGCTGAACAACGGCTACCTGGGCATGGTGCGGCAGTGGCAAACCATGTTTTACGATGGCCGATATGCTGGGACCCCCATGAAAAACCCGGATTTCGGGGGTATTGCCAAGGCCTACGGTATACCCTATCTCCGGGTAACGGCGCCGGATCAGATAACCGGCGCACTTAAGACCGCTGCCGAACACAAAGGTGCCTACTTGGTGGAATTCTTGTGCGACCCAAGTGAAATTGTCTTGCCCATGGTACCGGCAGGCGGCGGGATACAAGACATGATTGTTTCTTAAACAAGTCCTTGCGGGATATTTAATTGCAGGAGCAATTCTTCCGGGTTCTTTAAGCCCGGGGAGCTACTGATGGGAGGTTTTCAATGACAACCGCGGTGCAAGCCAAACGGCGTGCCATCTTGATTTTTACACTGAACCGCTCGGGGGTTTTGAACAAAATCTCCATGCTTATCCGCCGTAAAATGTATAATGTTGAAACGATTACGGCCTGTACCACTTTGCAGCCGAGCATCAGTCGCATGACCCTGACTCTACGGGAGGACAGCGACCAGAATATGCGCCAGGTGGTTAAGCAGATTGAAAAAATGACCGAAGTGATTTCAGCCCGGGAATTGAATATCAATCAGAGCTTTTGGCGGGAAGTGGCAATTGTGAAATTCCAGGCTGATGAAACAAATCTTGAACTTCTAAAAGACAACCACTTCTTTGAAATCCTTGATCGCCAGGAGTTCGATGTGTATGCTGTTCAAATTGCCGGGACGTCACAGATGATAGATGATTTTTTACAGGATATTGGGGAAAGAAGGGTTTTAGAGATTGCCCGATCCGGTTTTACGGCTTTGGAAAAATAGGTTTTTTTCAGATCTACCGATTGTGAGAGCGATATTAAAAGCGGCAATCCAATGATAAAAGATATCTGCAACATGTCCAAACCACAAAAAAAATACAGGGTAGTTGCCGGGACACGGTTCCTTTTCGGATCGGTATTGTTGATAATACTTCTACCGGCATTTGTGGCCAGATCGGAGATCTATTCCTGGGCCGACAAACAGGGTACCAGGCATTTCAGTGACAGCCCCCCGCAATATTCCACCGATGTCCATGTGGCAAAAGAAATCCCCTATGATAAAATTGCAGATAAAAATCATGCGGATGCCCATCGACAGATGATGGAAGAGATCACTGTCCAACAAAGGTTGAAAAGAGAAACAGCAGAAACTGAGGCGTTGAAAAGACGTCTTGAAAAAGCCGAACGCCAGTCCAAGGCCGCCCAGAAAAAAGCGGAAGAGGCCATGAAAGCGGCGGAGGAAGCGCGGGCAACCGTCTCGGAGAGGCAGCGCTATCGAGAAATATATGTCGTTCCCCAGTGGGGAATCGGCCCATATCCGAGAAATAGGGTTACCACTCCCCCCGGTGGATACACCCATCCTGGCACACCGTGGCCGTATTGATAGTTCTACAAACCGCGTGCCCGGCACGCGGTTCCGAACCTGAAATTGCGGAGACGCGCCGTCTCCTTTGACTATTTCAGCTTGATCTGACCGATAGCCGTAAAAATGGTAAGGCTGATTTTCATTGGATTGAACACCTCATGTCATACAATCGTACACAAATTGTTCGTGCCCGGTCAGAACATTTGGATATATTGAAAACCTGGTTTCCCGACCGGGAAAGAGCCTATGAATGGTGTGGTCCCGGTCTCAGGTTCCCATTCACGCATGAGACTTTTGTGGAAGATATCCACTGGCAAGGTATGCCGTCATACTCCCTATTAAGTGAAAACGAGGAGCTGATAGGATTTGGGCAGTACTATGAAAAGGCCGGCAGGTGTCATCTTGCTAGACTGGTAATATCGCAATCCTATCGATTTAGAGGTTTTGGATATCGTTTCATTTACAGATTAATGGAAATCGGTATGGAAGATTTAGGGGTAAATGCATGCTCCCTGTTCGTAATCAGATCCAATGCAAAGGCATTGAAGTGCTATCGGGCATTAAAATTTGAAAAGACAGACTATCCACCCGGGCATTCGTACTATAACGATATCGATTTTATGGTCCGGAAAAATAAGAAGAGAGAAATTACGGATTCCGGGAAGGCAAAAAAATGATCGAAGTAAAACCTGATAAAATTAAAAATTATATTGAGATAAATGTTCCCGGGTCAAAAAGCTATACCCATAGAATGCTTATTGCTGCGGCGCTTTCCGATGGCGTGTGCGTATTAGATAACTGTTTGAAAAGTGAGGATACGTTGCTGACCCAAAAATCCCTGATGAAACTGGGGATAAGAATAGACGATTTGGGAGACACAACCGAAGTACATGGGTCAAAAGGAAATTTTCAGGCGTTGGCAGATCCGATTTATCTAGGAAATTCAGGTACTTCCATGCGTTTGCTTACGCCGCTGGTATCCTTGGGGAAGGGAACCTATACACTTGTGGGATCAGAAAGAATGCATCAACGGCCAATCCAGGACCTGCTGGAAAGTATGAATCAGATGGGTATCCCGGCTTCTTCCATCAAAGACAATGGGTGTCCTCCAATTGAGGTTGCCGGACGTCGGATAAAAGGCGGAACCATTCAATTAAACTGTAAAATGAGCAGTCAGTATCTTTCAGCACTGCTTTTAGTCGCGCCTTTTTCAGAAAGAACGCTTGAAATACAGATTGTCGAGGGGCCTGTTTCAAAGCCATACATCGATATGACCGTTGACGTAATGAGCAAATTCAATGTCGGGGTGGAATCCGACGGTTACGACAGGTTTACAGTTGAAGGGGGTCAGGTATACCGATCCGGGAATTATACGGTGGAGCCGGACAGTTCCCAAGCCGGTTATTTCTGGGCGGCAGCGGCCGTTACCGGTTCAACTGTCAAGGTAATGGGGATTAAGGGCGGCTCCCGACAAGGGGATGTTCACTTCGCTGAAACTCTTGGGAAGATGGGGTGTGTGCTCCGCAAGCAAAACGACGGTATTGCGGTTACCGGGGGGCAACTTTCAGGAATCGAAGTTGATATGGAAGACATGCCGGATATGGTTCCGACGCTTGCCATCGTGGCTGCATTTGCTGAAGGGACTACGGTTATTAAAAATGTGGCACATCTTAAAGCCAAGGAATGTGATCGCATTGATGCGGTTATCAAGGAGCTTTCCAAACTGGGTGTTGAAGCGGAATGGACAAACACGGATCTGATCATAAAGGGGGGCTGGTCCCATGGTGCCGAGATCGATACCTACAACGATCACAGAATTGCCATGAGTTTTGCCATTGCAGGACTTAAAATTCCGGGTATTGTTATCAGAGACGAATCTTGCGTAAAAAAGTCGTTTCCTGAATTCTGGAATGTTTTCAAAACCATGTACTTGTAAAATCTACAAGAAAATGATGATCACGCTAAGTGCTCCACAGGTATTCTAGGCTTGGCATTCCATGCGGACTGGTTAGGCTTGGTTAAAAAAACACCGAAAAACACAGCCATGTAGTCACCGTCGGCAACAGCACCGGTCACCACCGCGTACTTGAGACTGTCCGTAAAGGTCGGCACCAGGCTGCTTAGGAACGTAATGGCGGCATTGTCGTTGAAGGCAGTCAGAATCGTGGCCCCCAGCATGAGCGGTATTTCGCCAAGCCTGCTTAGCACCGGCTCGATCCATCACCCTGGACCCCTCCATGCACCACCAGTCCGCCCAGGAAGAAACCCACCAGCAACGGCGGTTTGAGATCGATGCGGTGACCTGGACAGAACCCAGGAAAAAGAGCGGTCCCGGGATAAAAAAGCACGGGTCATGGGCTTTGATGTGTTGAAAGGCTTCCGCTGTTTTGCGTTGAAAGGTTTCTTCGAAAGCGAGGGTTTTCGATGTCTCCGGCCCGTTTTTGGAAAATTTCCTTGGGCCAGTCCTATTTTTCAGCGGCAGCATATCATCTGATTTCTTGCTTGTCATCCATCCTTTTTTCAGCAAAGACCGCATACACTGTCCCGGTTGATTGTTCTATAAACCGCGTATTTGGCACGCGGTTCCGAGCCTGAACTTGCGGAGACGTACCGTCTCCTTCGTCTTTCCCCCATTTTGTGGGAAATCCAAGCCACCCGTTTCGCGGGTGGTAGTTGATTCGCATTTTGCGCTAAAAAGCTATTTGGTAATGTGACGGTATGGTGTATGATAAAAATAATTTTCAAATTGGGAGCCGCCACTTCCAAATTCATAGTATCGAAAAAAGAACTATAAAATTAGGGTAGAAAGTATGGGAAATTGGCATAAAACAGGATGCGTCTTGTGTGCCCAGAACTGTGGGCTGGAAATGCTGGTGGAGGATGGGCGCATAATTCGGGTGCGCCCGGACAAGGCCAATTTGCGCAGCAGGGGATATGCCTGCCGGAAAGGGATCAACGTGATGTACCATCAGTATCCGGCAGACCGACTCAAGGAGCCCCTTAAACGTGTGAAGGGAAAATTTGAACCGATTTCCTGGGACCAGGCCATCACTGAGATCGCCGAGAAACTTCAAACGCTATTGGATCAGAACGGCCCACGCTGTTTAGCATACATGGGTGGCAGTGCCCAGGGGGGGCACATGGAAGCAGCTTTTGGTTTGAGCCTTATCCGCGCGCTCGGGTCCCAGTACTACTACTCTTCGGCAGGTCAGGAGTTCTCTGGCTCCTGGTGGGTTTTTGGCCGCATGCTGGGAAAGCAGTACAATATCGCCATTCCGGACGAACATGCCACTGATATGATGGTGGGCTGGGGATGGAACGGAATGCAAAGCCACCAGATGCCTCGGGCGCCTATCGCCTTAAAAGCATTTAGCAAGGATCCCGAGAGGAAACTCGTGGTGATAGATCCGCGTCGAAGCGAAACTGCCGCAATCGCCGATATCCACCTGGCTGTGCGGCCCGGCACCGACGCCCTGTTAGCCAAGGCTATGGTCGCGTTGATTCTCGGGGAAGGTTGGCAGAACCAGGCCTATCTGAATGAGCACGTAGATGGATGGGAACGAATCAAACCCTGGTTTGATAATTTCAACATCCGGGAAGCGCTGAATGTCTGTCAGCTCGATGTTTCCAAAGTGCGTGATGTCTGTCAATTGATGACGACCCGGCGCTGGTGTCTCCATCCGGATCTTGGTATCTACATGGGGCGTCACAGCACGCTGAACTCCTATCTGCTCAACATTCTCGGCTCAGTTTGTGGCATTTTTGGCACCCGAGGCGGCAATATTATACCCGGTATGGTCGTTCCCATGGGCTTTCACGCCGATGAAAGAAATGCTGAAACCTGGCGAACCGTTGCCACGGAGATGCCGCCTGTAGCTGCAGGCTCATTTCCACCGGCGGTAATGCCCGAGGAGATACTCAACGATCATCCGGAAAAGCTGAGGGCGTTGCTGGTCAGTGCCTGCAATCCTCTGCGGGCTTATCCAGATACCCATGCTTATGAAAAGAGTTTCAAAAATCTTGATCTTCTGGTTGTCAACGATATCGTGATGAGCGAGACGGCTAGATTGGCTCATTATGTGTTGCCTTGCCGCTCTTTTTACGAGTCCTGGGACGCGACCTTTTTTCCCTGGACCTATCCGGAAGTTTTTTTCCAACTGCGGCGGCCCGTTGTGGATCCACCGGCAAAGTGTCTGGAAGCGTCCCAGATCATTACCCGGCTGGCCGACCACATGGGTCTGATCCCTGAGATTCCTGCAGAGCTTCATGACGCTGCTGAAGGGGATCGGTTGACCTTTGGCAGCAAGTTAATGGAATACGGGGGACAGGTACCAGAGGCCCTCCCGCGCATGCCTTTTGTATTAGCCAAAACCCTTGGCCGAGTATGGGACAGCGCCGCCAAGTCCGGGCTCTGGGGCGTTCTCATGACGGCGCCCAAAACCTTTCGTAAAAATGCAGCCCGGGTAGGTTTTGAACCGGGTCTGGATCAGGGCGACCGTATTTTTCAGGCCCTTTTGGATAAGCCTGAAGGAATCTGGATAGGCAAGGCTGATGTGGATAACCCCATGGAGGGCATCAAGACCCCATCGGGAAAGATAGCGGTATTCATTCCGGAACTGGAAAAAGGGGTTCTCGGCTTGACACCTGAAAAAGAGGCCCGGGAGTTAAAGATGCCGGATGGTTTTCCATTGATTCTAAACGCCGGTCGTCACATGAAGCACAACGCCAATACCCTGATGCGAAATCCGGAATGGAATCTCGGCAAACGGGCTTGTACCGTGGCAGTCAGTCCGACTGATGCAGAAAATTTAGAACTGGCCGATGGCCAGGAAGTAAAAGTGACCACCGAAGCCGGAAGCGCAACCGGCGAGTTGGAAGTGAGCGGCCAGGTCCGGCCAGGTATGGTCCTGATTCCACATGGATTTGGTCTGATCTATGATGACCGGGTTTACGGTATCAACGCCAACTATCTGACAAAGAACACCCATCGCGATCCATTGGGGACACCGCTACACCGTTTCATACCTTGTCGGATAGATGCGGCAGATGTTAAAGAGAAAATTTAATGATCGATCAGGTATGCACCAAAAATAAAGATCAAGGCATGAAAAACCAACAACTGGAACAAAAAATCTGTAGTTATCTGGAAACATGTAACACCATTTCGCTGGCAACAACAGTTGGAAGCATACCGCATGCTGCATCGGTTTTTTACGTCAACATCGGATTTAATCTTTATTTTTTAAGCAATCCAAAAAGCCGACACGGGGAAAACCTATTACAAAACCCGACGGTTTCCGGAACAATCAATGAAGATTATTCAAACTGGCTTCAAATAAAGGGGATTCAGCTTGAAGGACGGGTTGAATGTATCGGTGGGATTTTAAAAAACGCTCGCGTCGTAAAAGCCTATGTTAAGAAATTTCCAAATGTCGCCGATTTCTTGATATCTCCGCACAAACTGGGTAAAAAGATCGCACAAAAGGTATCAAAAGTAAAATTTTATCAAATTTGGCCGGTAAAGATATATTTTCTCGATAACTCATTAGGGTTTGGGCATAAAGAAGAGTTGGAAATCCTTTGACCATAGAAGGAGTAGGTATGGAAAGAATTGTTGTGGGTATGTCGGGCGCTTCGGGCGCAATCTTGGGTATTCGGTTGCTTCAGTATTTTTCTGATTCTGATTTTGAAACCCATTTGGTGATTTCGGGATCGACCGTAAGAACGATTGAATTGGAGACGAATTGGCACGTAGAGGATGTCAAAAAACTGGCAGATGTCGTGCATGACTTTCATGACATCGGTGCATCGATCGCCAGCGGATCTTTTAGGACCAGGGGAATGGCTATCATTCCCTGTTCCATGAAAACCATGTCTGCTCTGGCTAACTCATTTAATACCAACTTGCTGGTTCGAGCTGCAGATGTAACACTGAAAGAACGAAGGCGACTGGTGGTTGTGCCCCGGGAGTCACCCCTTCACTGTGGTCATTTGGACTTGATGGCTAAAGTGGAACGGCTTAGAGGAATGATTGTGCCGCCGTTTATGACCTTTTATCATCGTCCGGATACCCTAGATGACATGATCAACCACCTGGTTGGCAAGGTGTTGGATTGTTTTCATATCGATAACAATTTATTCAAGCGCTGGTGTGAAAACAATTGAAGAACCTCGCAGCAAGCTACGAAAACGGTTCTGCCGTTCGGCAGAGGCTAGGGGGGATGCGCTCGCTATTTCGGTTCAAGCTCATGATAAAAAGCTTGGCATTGATGTGATTTAAATATTGAGAGCGGAAAAAAAGTTTACTAGAAATTCATCTCCCTGAATTACTAACATATTTATTTGTTTTCCATCTAATTCCTCCTGTTGATTGTACCAAAAAGTGTGCGCATTTGACCGCAGAATATCATCCGGAAACCAATAAATGGTTTAGAAAAGTAACATGCCGAATTAAATGGAAATACAGTTATAGCAAAGATTAAAAAAGTTTGTAACATATTGATATAATACACAATACAAGTTCAATGTTCATTTGAAAAAAAAATGAAAAAAAGTGAAAAAAAAGCTTGACAAGTGATAATGATATAAACTACGTATGAGGCAAGGGTGATTATCGATCCCAATCATGATGACCCTAAAATGTCGAGCAAGGTCGGGTCTGGTTTGACTAGGTTAGGCAAAATCCTTAGGGGTGGAACTTGGCAGAGAAAGACTGGACAAGACAGCGCGA
>JAHEIB010000212.1 GCA_024639645.1 Deltaproteobacteria bacterium | reverse complement strand
TAAAACCAGGTTTTTAGGAATGGCGTTACTCGAAACATACACCGGATGCCCCGGGATGGTCAGCTCATCTTTGTCTTTTAGGGGACGAGGCAAGGTGCCGAAGGGCTCAAACAGGGTGGAGAGAAAGTCGGGCTTTTCCAAAAGCTCCCCATGGGCCGAGAAGAGTACACGGCGGTTCAGTCCTGAACTGCCGCCTACGGGTGAGAGTCCCTCTTTGACGATGGAGTTAAACAGCGTCGATTTCCCGGAGGACCCGCCGCCGCAGATGGTGGCCATCAAGGGAAAATCCGGAGACAGCTTTGTCAGCAATTTTTTGTCGATAATCTGAGCCCATGGATTCGCCTCTTTGTGACGGTCAAGTCCCAGCAGGTCCATGACGCGTGGAATATCACCTCTCACTTTTTTGAGGGCGTCAATTAGATTTTGATCATTCAGGTTTTTCATCATGGCATTGATACGAATAACACATTTTTTGAGACAAAGGAACATTTTACCCTAAATGGGCGAAAGACGAGGATGCCCCGGATTTGAGGCATCAAGGGTGAAGCCGTATTCTTATTCACCGTCATCTCTTTCCATCCTCTGCCAGCCCCGTAGCCCCCATATCAGGCACAAAAGCCCCAGGCTGCTCATAACGGCTGAAACAACTCCGGTCATAAGGATTCCGCCGGCCAGCCAGACCGGTCCTCCCATCAGCGCACCGATAACTCTCCCAAGACCGGCGGCAGCCAGAAAACCCGACATCATGGTCGCCCGTAAGCCGGGGAGCAATTCCGTGCAAAGCGACAAGGCCGAAACAATTGTAAATTCATACGTCAAAAAAATGAAAAACAACCCCCCCAGGGACAAGGATAACGTCTGGCTCAACAAAGGTAAGGCGATATAGCTTATAATGCACAGAGACATTCCTGAAGCCACCGATCGTTTCAATCCCAGGCGATCGGAAATGGTTGCGGTCAGGCCCTCCCCGGAAAGTTCCGCTAATCCGATGATACTGGTGCCGAGCCCCAGTGCAACAATGCTCAAACTGAACGATTTTTCCAGCCATGCCCCGTAGACCACAAAGAGATTATCGTTGGCGGCACTGGCAAAAAACCCAAACCCCAAAGCCCCAAGTGAAGCCCGTTCCTGTCGCAGCCTGGTCCAGGCACTCCAAAGACCGGAGGCGCTTTGATGCCGTATGGTCTTTTTTTCATCCTTTGGCAGCAAAATTTTCAGCGCTACCATGCCGATCAGCCCGACGCCGCCCATGGCAAAAAAGGGCGCCCGCCACCCCATATATTCGATAAGCAATCCAATTAAAGGAATACCCACCAATGTACTTCCTGCCCAGCTGAACTCGATCAGGCCGATAAACAATCCCCGCCGGTGAAAAGGGACCCGCTGGCTGATATACGCCTGTATGGCCGGGTCAAAAATACTTTTCCCCAGGCCGGCCAAAAAGAATGCTGCTAAAATAACGCCGTAAAAGGGTAGAAACCCTCCGGCGAACATGCCCAGAACCAGCATTCCCAGCCCGGCCAGCATCATCAAACGGTATCCCAATCGATCCGCCAGAGGTCCAAAGAACATGCCCAGTATCGCCGTGGACTGGTTAACGGCTATGATAGAGGTAACGGCGGTCAAGGGCACGCCCATTCCACGACTCAGCGCAGTCGCAAACGGGTAGGCGAATCGCCGTGCCGTATTGAGCGCCAGGCGGCATAGCGTGGCTACGCACACTTTCCAGGCCAATCCTGAGCCCTGGGTCACTGGGGTGGTATTTTGAGGCATAACCGCATCTTTTAACTCAAAAAAATGATGAGTTAACCTTGTATCCCATTAAAATGCAAGCAAAAAATTCTGGGGCACTTCCTAAAAAATTTTCCCGGTCTGCTAACTTGATTGGCGTCGTTAATAGTAAGGATGAGAAACTTGAGTTCAACCATAAAAACAGCTTTACTTTTTAAAAAGAAAGGCATATTGATATGCGCTTGCTTCGGGTTTGATCGTTGCTGATCATTGGGGGTAATCTATGGAAATTAAAGTGGAATGCTATGCCGGATACCGGGGAGAAGAAACCCCTCGTAGAATCTGGATAGGCAATCGAAAAATCGAGGTTAAGGAAGTTCAAGATCGCTGGCTGGCGCCGACCCACCGATATTTTAAGATCCATGGAGACGATGACGCCATTTATATTCTTCGTCACAGCTCTGAATCATGGGAATGGGACATGACCTTCTACAAGCAAGCGGAAAATCATTCGGACATGGCATAAATACTTCCTCTATACCGCTATCTCTCTAACAACATCATCGAATATAGACAGACACTTATCAATTTCTGCGGTATTCACCGTCAAAGAAGGGCAAAAGCGAATACTGTTTTCACCACACCCCAAAAGGAGCAATCCTTTCTGAAACGCAAGCTTAATAATGTCGTTTCGCCACGTTCTGGCCGGTTTTTTGGTCTCACGATCTTTGACAAACTCCACGGCCATCATCAAGCCTTTGCCACGGACATCCCCCATGCATTCATGGGATTGTTGAAGTTTCACAAGTCCGTCCATCAGAAGGTTTCCCTGAACCGCTGCATTTTCCATGAGTCCTTCTTCTAAGAGTTCAATGGTCGAAAGGGCAGCCATACATGAAACGGGATTCCCCCCGAATGTTGAGGCATGGGAACCGGCCTCCCAGTCCATGATTTCCGCCCGTGCCGCGAGGGCCCCCAAAGGCATACCGGAGGCGATGCCTTTGGCAAGGGCAATGATATCCGGATCCACGCCGAAATGCTCCATGGCAAACATTTTTCCGGTTCGGCCCATTCCGGACTGAACCTCATCGACCACATAAAGAATGCCGTATTTTTTGGCGATCTTATTCATTTCTCTATGAAATTCAGGCGGGGGCACAATATATCCCCCCTCACCCTGTATCGGTTCCACAAAAATGGTCGCCACCTCTTCTGGAGGGATGGTGGTTCTAAAAAGGGTATCTTCGACCCATTGGACACATCCCAGTTCGCACTCTGGATAACAGAGATTATACGGGCACCGGTAGCAATACGCATATGGGATGTGCGTGATTCCAGGTACCAGTGGATTGTAATGTTTTTTCTGAATGGTCTTGCTTGCCGTCAGTGAAAGCGCCCCCATGGTCCGCCCATGAAACGCCCCGTAAAACGCCAGGTTTAACTCACGTTTTGTGTGCCATCGCGCCAGTTTAAAGGCCGCCTCCACCGCTTCTGCGCCTGAATTGCCAAAATAAACTTTCTTGGCCCCTTTTCCGGGCGCCATATGGGCAAGTTTTTTGGCCAGTACAATCTGGGGTCTGTAATAGAAATCCGTTCCCGACATGTGCAACAGAAGATCGGCCTGTTTTTTGATAGCCTCAATCACTCTGGGATGACAGTGTCCTGTGGCACAAACGGCAATGCCTGCTGTAAAATCCAGAAATATATTGCCGTCCACATCGTGTACCCAAAGCCCTTTGGCTTTTTCAACCACCAGCGGATAATAGCGGGTATATGAGGGAGAGACGTAAGTTTGATCCTGATTAATGAGTTTGCGGGCTTTTGGACCTGGCAGCGGGGTGTGAATCAGGGGCAATTTTTTCATGATTCCTCCACAGTGAAATGAGCATCAAATTGTTGCACGATTTTATTCGGGCAGGCATACCGAAAGTACCGGGCAGGGGGTTTGGCGAACGACGCGATCTGTCGTCGATCCAATAAATAACCTCTCCACGAGCCCTTGCCCTCGTACACCCAAAACAATCAAGTCCATTTTATTTGTCTTGGCATATCGAATCAGTTCTTCATGAGACGGGCCTTTCAAAAGAACCGTTTGTGGCGTACACCAGTTAAAGGCTTCTGTGGGGACCATCTTTTTAAGTTTGTCTTTTATCCGGGTCTGTAAATCCACTTGAAGCTCTTCCCCGTATTCAACAGATGTTTTAAGCATGTCCATATATACGGGTGGTTCCATAACATGAACCAGATGCAGCTCTGATTGAAACTCCTGGGCAAGACTGAGCCCGTGTTGAAATGCCAGGGCAGAATCTTCTGAAAAATCGCAACCCACCAGAATTTTTTTAAATCTTAATCCCTGTTCCGACAGGATGTTTAGATCATGTTCCGGGCCACGAACGATCAGCAACGGGCAATGAAGCGTGCGCATGAGGCGTTCGGTGACGGAGCCGAGAATCAGTCGTTTGAGCCCGGAGCGCCCGTGGGTGGCAGAAATGGCCAGGTCCGCACCCTTTTCTTTGGCCAGACGGGAAATTTCATCGCCGGCATGACCGATGGTGACCAAGGGCTCCCAGTCAACCTCTTTCTCACCCACCAACTGTTTAAGTTGATGATTGGCATTACTGATGGCCTGGCTCTGCTGATCCACAAAAAATATGGGCCCATCTCCATATGTGATACTGGTGGGAAAATCAACCACATGGCACACATCAAGTTTGGCGCGAAACTCCTGGGCCAGGGCAATTCCCCAGGACACCGCATGGTTGGAAAAGTCTGAAATGTCGGTGGTACAAAAAATCGTTTTTATTTCAACTCTCATAACCTTCTCCTTCCGCATGTGTTCAAGAGGCAGATAAATCACGCCCAAAACGGACAAGTCGAAACATGTTTTAACCTAAATTCAGCATCCGAACGAAGTCAAAAGATAAGTCAGAATAACAAAGACATATTGAAATTAAAGCTGGAACCATATGAGCACATAACAGCGCATGTTCAGATATGATTTAATAAAATATCATAAGATAAAACCGCGTTCATGTCAAAAGAAACTCGCTTCTCTTTTCAACCTTTTTCTTTCCTTGACACCCTTATGTCGTAGAATTATCATAATTAATAGGCGGCGGGAAAGGAGGGATCATGAAAGCAAAAACACGTTCTACAGAGCAAATCGTAGAAGAACAAGTAAGACGATGGCAGATTATCCAAAAAGAAGAAAAAAAAGAAAAAGAACGTATTTCTGTCATCACCATTTCCAGAGAACCTG
>JAHEIB010000211.1 GCA_024639645.1 Deltaproteobacteria bacterium | reverse complement strand
ACCCGAGCATTCCGAAGATCATATCCTTGCGCTCATGGGAAAACCCTCCATTGAGAGCTTTATGGAATTCTTCCGCTGTTTTGAAAATATCAATCGCAGGATGGGGAAAAAACAGTTCTTAACCTGTTATTTTATTGCTGCTTATCCGGGATGTACACCCCAGGACATGGAGCGTTTAAACCACTTCAACCGCAGGGTCCTCAAGTTCAAACCCCGGCAGATTCAGATTTTTACGCCCTCTCCGTCGACGCCGGCAACCCTTATGTATTATACGGGAAAAGCCTATGACAGCGGGAAACCGCTTTTTGTTGAGAAGGACAAACGGAACAAAGAAAAACAAAAAAACCTGATCCTCAAAGGACGTTCCGGGTGACGGGGTTAAAATTACGCATTTCCGGCGGGCGCCAGGTTAGTTTCGTAAGTTTCCCGTCCGGATACGATCGAGGGCGGTTTCGATGGGTTGCGAGTCGATATGCCGCATGTGGGCGCTGATTAAAACGAAAGCGGTGAAAAATGGTATCAGGGGATTGGATTAAACGCCGTAGAAGAGAAAAGCGGCAAGCGGCGGTATATCAGTATCAGAAGGATTGCCGTTATTTTGCCCAGATAGCCGACAGCTTAAAAGAAGCCGGCGCGGAGGAGCTCTCTGAACTCGGCGCCGAAGATGTCAGGCCGGAATTCAGCGGAATTCATTTCAGGGCGGACAAATCAACTCTGTATCGAGTTAATTATCTGACAAGGCTTCTTTCTCGGTGCCTTGCGCCGTTAATATCATACACTTGTCATGATACCGATACGTTGTATCAGAAGGCCAAACAGATCGAGTGGGAAGATTTTTTTGGAAAGGGCAATACCTTTGCCGTATCAGGGAATGTTTCCGACAGCGTGATTTCGCATTCAAAGTACGCCGCCCTCCGCCTTAAAGATGCGGTTGCCGATTATTTCAAAGAAAAAACCGGTCAGCGTCCGGATGTGTCGGTAAGGAATCCGGATATCCTGCTGAACCTTCATATCAGACACGATAAGGCAGTAATAAGCATCGATACTTCAGGCGGCGCGCTTCACCGGAGAGGATACAGAGAGGAGACCGTTTCGGCGCCGATGCAGGAAACCGTTGCCGCCGCGATTATCCGATTCAGTGAATGGGACGGGTCTGTTCCTTTATATGATCCTTTGTGCGGTTCGGGAACCCTTTTGTGTGAAGCGCTCATGCGGTATTGCAATATTCCTGCGGGCGTTTTCAGGAATCGATTCGGTTTTGAATGTCTGCCCGACTTTGATGGCGCTTTCTGGGAGCAGGTAAAAAAAGAGGCCGACGGACACATCCGGGAACTGCCGAAAGGGCTGATTGCGGGCAGTGATGTTTCTGCGGAGGCTGTCAGGGCGGCGCGGACAAATCTGATGGGGCTCCATTACGGAAATAACGTAAGCGTTGAAAGGGCGGACTTCAGAAAGCTGCCCGCCCTTGAAGAGCATTTAATTGTAACCAATCCGCCTTATGGCATTCGGATGGGGGGAGACGAGAACCTTGAAATGTTTTATAAAAATCTCGGCGATTTTCTGAAACAGAAATGCAAAGGTTCGGCCGCTTTTGTTTATTTCGGAGAACGGGAGTATATCAAAAAAATCGGGCTGAAAGCATCATGGAAAAAACCGATCAAGGCCGGCAGGCTTGACGGCAGGCTGGTTAAATACGAGATATACTGAGAACACTAAGGGGGTCGGGTCGAAAGTGCCTACGGCTCTATAAAAAACTAAACGTCAAAAATGAACCCATTGAAAAATTAATGGAAAGTTTCCTGCCGAGGATTCTTACAGGCCCCTTTAAGCTACAAATTTTCATCAAGGACTTTTAAAAATTCCTCCGGAGGCACCTGAATTCCTGTCCACAGGGCTAAGGTGCGCCTGGACTGATATGCAAGCGCCGGCACACCATCCATGAACCGCGCACCATTTCTCAGGGCCATATCCTGCCAGAAATTTTCACTTCGGTCATAGTTGAGATCGACCAACAGTTCGCAGCCCTTTATTTGAATTTTTTCAAGCAATGCAGCCATCTCGGGTGACTCGTCAGGGCTTGAAACAGACGTGGCGTTAACCACGATGTTGACATCTAAAGTCCGATCGGGAAGATCATAAAGGGATATCGCTTCTCCTCCAAAGCGTTCGACAATCTGACGCGTTTTTTCTGGGTCGCGGCCGGCAACAAAAATAGACGTTGTTCTCAGCCAGTTTAAAACAAATGCAATGGCCTTGGCGGCTCCACCAGTTCCGAAAATAAGAGCCGATTTGCCCTCCACATCAAACTCTGCGTCGCCAAGAGCGTCCATAAAACCGATGGCATTGGTATTGTATCCTTTAAGAATGTCTCCGTTACATACGATGGTGTTGACTGCGCCGATAATATTCGCCCCTTCTGAAAGAACATCTAAATGGGGTATGACCTTCTCTTTGAAAGGGATCGTAATATTGGCACCGGCAATGTTCAGGACCTTAATACTTTGCAGCGCCTGGCCGATCTGGTCGGGATCCACTTTAAACGGGACATATGCGGCTTTCAGCCCTATTCGCTTCAGCATGTCTGAAAATATGGCCGGCGATTTTGAACCCATGACCCGTTCATCGCCCAATATGCAAAAAACCTGCATGTGAAAACCAAACCCTAACCCGGAAGTCCCGGAATCAAACAAAGTGTTAAGAAGAGAAAAGATATATCAGAATTTATTGATGAGTAACAAAAAACCTGCTCCAAGTTCCCGGGGCAGGTTAAAAGTAGGGATTTTTTGGAATAGAAGGACCGGTAGAATGGAACAAAAACCGGTTATAAACCGAATTCGGCCAAGTCCGATCCCAGGTACACACGTTCATTTTCGCCAAGAATCCCCAGGGAAAGGCAGATGATGGTCCACAAATGAACCGTATGGTATTTTCCCTCGTAATGTTCTTTTAAATCGTGAATCTGTGCATGACAGTTGTGGCACGGCGTAATGCAGTAATCGGCGTCTGTCTCCATGATCTGGTCGAATTTTCGTTTACCGTAATATCGTCTGGCTTCCGGGAATCCTGACTGAAGGAAACCGCCCCCGCCGCCACAGCAGTAGTTGTTGGACCTGTTGGGCGCCATATCTACAAAATTCTCTTCACCTACAACTTTTTTGACAACATACCGCATGTCTTCCGCCACCGGATCACCAAAGCTTTTGCGAACCAGCTGGCAGGGGTCCTGTACCGTAAACTTAACCTTCAGGTCCTTGTTCCAGTCCGAATTAACTTTCAGTTTTCCTTCCCGGATCCACTGGGCATAATACTGAATGATACTCTTGCACTCAAAATTATGCTCGATATTGAATCTTTGCAGTCCGACCCGGACTGCAAAAAGTTCGTGCCCTCACTCCGTATTGAGCCAGACCTTGCATTTCAAATCATCCACTGCTTTGGCCTTGACCCGAACAATTTTTTCCCAGTTTTCCAGATCTGCACAAAACAGGCAGTAGTTTTCCGCGGCCCAGCCCTTGGATCCGTATGTCCAGTCAGCCCCCACCAGATTTAAAATCTTCCACAGCGGCACCATCTCGTCCGGCTCGGTTACAGGTTCGCGTGAGTTCTGATTGAGATAGAAATAAGCACCTTCCTTGTCCATGGGCGCCTGAAGATCTTCAAAACCGGCCTGGGTTTCCCGTACTTCTTCAGCAACATCTTCCACCACAAACCGCCAATCTTCTTCATTGGCCCCCATGGCGCTGCAGGTATCGTTTTTCAAGGCCATCTCGCAAGACCCCCGGATACCTTTGGGTTGATCGTCCTTGGGCCAGTTTTTTCGAATATTGAAAACCAGACCGGGGATATCGATTTTCATGGGACAGGCATAAACGCACCGCGTGCACATGGTACAACACCACGCCCAGTTGGAATTTAGAATTTCGTCGTCCATGCCGAGGGCCGCCATGCGCAAAAATTTTCTGGGATCCATATCCTCCAGGCCGGTTGCAGGGCAACCGGAAGAACAGAGCCCGCAGGTCAGACATAGGTTCAGGTTCCCGCCTTCGGGCAAAAGCTCCATTACCTGGTCCTTAAACGAGCTTTTTTTCTTCCCTTTAATCTTGATAATCTGGGATGACATTATTTCCTCCATTAAATTGAAGATGGACTATTGAAGATTGAAATTTGTAGATCGAGTATGGTCAACCTTCAATGGAAAATAATCGATTACAGGTGTATATGGCTGTTGATTTTTTGCTAGCCGAGAAGCCGTTTAATACTTGCCGATATTTCTTCTGCTGAGGCTGGTTTTGCGATATAGTCATCCGCTTCGGTGCTCATCCCGTCCCGGTGAGTATAGCGGGTTGAGGTTACATGGGATGCAACGGCGGTCAGCAAGATGATGGGAATGTCGACACATTTTTCATCGGCTTTCAGTTTCTTGCACACCTCGTATCCATCCATTTCAGGCATCATGACATCCAAAACAATGGCGTCCGGCGGACTTGCATGGACTTTTTCCAGACCTTCAACACCGTTATACGCCACCTCTACTTCAAAGCCCTCTTTTTCCAATTGCCCTTGAACAATTGAACAGAAATCAGGCTCATCATCGACCACAAGAATTCTCTTTTTTTCACTCATAATTATCCTCCTTTTTTTGATTCCGGATCTTTAATTTTTTGACGGTTTTTGGCGCCAAATATCGGCCCTCGGGCACTTAAAAAAATAAATCCCGGAATCAATCCACGCTCGGCCTTGGATACAGGCCGGTTTTTTCAACAATTTCCGGTACCATTTCTTCCCATTCAATGGCCATTACGTGAAATCCACGAACCCCTTCCACTTCTTTGAGACGTTCGATGGATTCGATACAGATCTTGATACCCTCTTCGGGTTGTTTTTCCTTGGGCGTATCGGCCATTCTTTTAACCATTTCATCCGGAACTTCGATTCCCGGCACCCGGTTTTTCATGTACCGCGCCATGCCCACCGATTTAAATGGGGTTACCCCTGCCAAAATACTGACTTTTTCAAGAAGTCCTCGATCCCCTGC
>JAHEIB010000210.1 GCA_024639645.1 Deltaproteobacteria bacterium | reverse complement strand
TAGCGATAATCGCTTCGTAACGATACTTCATGGTCAAATACGGGTTCTCCCATTCACCCATGACACCCAGGCGCTTGAATTCTTCCCGTTGTATATCTATCCACTTTTCAGCATACGCTCGGCACTTGCGACGAAAATCTGCTTGGGAAATCTCTTTTTTCTTGTCACCCATTTCCTTGTCGACATTATGCTCGATGGGCAGGCCGTGGCAATCCCATCCAGGTACGTAAACAGCATCGAATCCAGACATCTGGCGCGAGCGGACAATAATGTCTTTCAGTATCTTGTTTAAGGCTGTGCCGATGTGGATATTGCCGTTGGCGTACGGAGGACCGTCGTGCAGGATGAAGGGTTCCCTGCCCCTGGAGACCTCACGGATTTTTTCATATAGATTTACGGCCTCCCAATCAGCAATCTGTTCCGGCTCACGAACCGCCAGATTTGCTTTCATGGGAAATTTCGTCTTTGGCAAATTCAAGGTTTGTTTGTAATCCATCCATACCCCCATAAAATCACTGTGTAATTTTATTTGACGCGGCTTTACCGCCGTTTATTTGGTTTCACCCGGTCGCTGGTACCGCCATTACCACCGGAGCATTTAGAAGCTATCTCAAAAAAATATCTTTTGGCCCAAATTCTGTGTTGTGCTCTCGTTTCAATTCCTCAAAATACTGTAGTATTCCTGCGGGTTGAAACTTGAGCCCGCCTTGACTTTGAACCAAAATCTTATTTTTGAGATGGCCTCTAATAACGTTAAGCAGGCCATCGACTAACAGCTATGCGCCAGCTGTGGGAACCTTAGCACCCTCTAGTACCATGGATCCGACGGCCAGATAGGTATATCCTTTTTTCACTAATATTTCAAAATCCGGGATCATGCGTCTGCCATCCAAGATGAGATACGGTGGGACCGCCGTGTCTTCAATAGTCCGGGAAAGCCCTCGGAACTCTTCACAGTCCGAAGAGATGAACAGGGCATCTGATCCTTCAATAGCCGACCTGGCCGAGTCAACATACTGAATTTTTTCAAACAACACATTTCTGGAAGGATTGAACTCCAGTCTGGCGGCTTCATTGGCCAGGGGGTCGTAAGCCCTTATGGAGGAAACACCTTTCCCCAGCAAACGTTCTATGGCTTTGATGGACGAGGCATCACGCATGTCATTGGTGTTTTTCTTGAAGGCCAGACCCAGTACGGCAATGGTCTTGTTATTGAATTGGAATCCGTTTTCGTTGATGGCACGGTCTACAAGATAGACTTTCTGGTTTTCATTGACTTCAAAAGATGCCTCCAGCATCTTTGTGTCAACATTCACCCGGCGCAACTGGTATATCAGGGAGGCAATATCCTTGCCAAAGCAGCTTCCCCCCGCGCCGTTGCTGACAAATGAACCCCAGGTACTGATACGTTTATCCGCCGTAACACCAAGCCGCAGGTCGTCGATCTTTATGTTCGGTATTTTCTCACCCAGCTTCGCACCGATGCCGTTCCAAAACGATATATAGGTCAGGAGCATGGTATTGGCCACATACTTGATGGCTTCGGCCGTCTCCGGGGATGTCTCGATATATTTTGTCTGCACATGGTGAACGAATTTGGAATAAACCCGCTGCAAAAGGATAAAATCCTGATCCTCATTACATCCCACGATGATTCGATCCGGTTTTCTGGCCTCAGGCACCGCTGTCCCCTCGGCAAGAAACTCAGGATTGGAGGCCACACCGGCATTTTCCACCTTGTTGCGATCCAGAACCGATTTCAGATGACTGGCTGTACCGATGGGCACAGTGCTTTTGTTGACGACCACAACCCGTCTCAGGTCGTTGCGCTCGCGCAGATGCTTTGCAATATCTTCAAGAGCGGCGTCATAATACGTCAGATTGGTGGAGCCGTCCATATTGGGAGGTGTCGGCAGACACAGAAAAATGACATCCGTGCCCTCGATAATATCCGCCAGGGTTGTAGAAAAGAAAAGATGTTTCCCATGAACTTTTCGGATGATGTCAGCCAATCCGGGTTCATTGACATATTGAACAATTCGGTCCGCATCTCCACTGGAGAAAGCCTCGATCTTCTTTTCATCATTGTCATAAGCGATTACCTCATGACCGAATTCCGAGCAGACCGCTGCATGAACGAGTCCAACATACCCTGTACCTGCCACGATAATTTTCATGATAGCCTCTTTTTTGAGCTGTAAGTAATAAGCTGTAAGCCATAAGCTGCTAATAGCTTAATGCTTACAGCTTAGAGCTGATCTTCAACAAAACGATTTTTATATCCCAATTCCTTTGAATAGACAAGAAAAGATTGCTGTTTGCCCAAGGCTTGCCATATATGGTATACATCATCATCACAAGATTGAAAAGTACCCTGCAGCAAGCTGCGGGGAATGCGCTCGCTATTGCCGTTCAATTATAAAAAGAGCGTGCCGTTTGGCGTAAAAAACAAGAACAATCACGAAATCATGAAATCTGAAAACCACGAAGATTGTCGTGGTTTCGGCCTTTCGTGATTTCGTGTTAATCGTTCTTTTTTTCGATTTGCCCGGGTTGAAGGAACGCGCGTATTGAAAACACGTTTTTCAGCATCCATATCTGTCGCTTCCGGCCTTTTCATGGCGCAGGCAATAGCAACGCTGCAGGTGTTCATCAGCAACCTGGCCCTGCATGAGAAAATGTCCTGGCTTGCCCAGACCGGCTATCTAACGGTTCCCAACCAAAAGATCCTGCCGACACTCAAAATGATATTCCCCGCCTTCAATGGCGGACTCTTTTTTACCCTCACTGTGGGGGTGGGTATATCACTGCTTTCCCTGGCGTGTGTCTGGACCTGGAAACACCTGTGTCGTTCGAAGAAGGCGTTTCTATTTGTCTTTTTCGGTCTGTGGGTAACAGCCATAACAGCCCTTAACTGGCATGGTTTCGTTCTCATGCCGTCCCTGCATGCCATTCTTGTACCCGCTGTAGTGATCACACTTTTTCTGGTGTTAAACCCCAACAACCTGGAAAAACGATCCCGATTGACATTGTTGCTGCATTTTATCGCCATGTCGCTGTTGGCCTTGCTCTGGTCAACCCAGATGAACACGGCGCTCTATATCAATATCAGAGACAACCTTTTATTGTCGAATACCCCGGGCATACACCTCAACGACTTCTATTATCAGTATACCCTGTACCCGGCCGAAGTGTTTCGAAATTTGAATCAAAAACTGATCAAGACGTATCACCTCTCGGCAACCGAAGATTCCCGGAATCATCAACGCTTGAAAAGAAAGCTCGCCAGCTACGACTATTTGGTAATCAGCAAAAAAGGAAAAGCAGATGTAGAAATCGACGTGGAAAAGGAGCATATACGATTGATCGGGAATCGACAGGCGGTAATAGAAACGGATCTTGAAAATTTTTTCAACAATACACGGCAACGTCTAGAGGATCTGTCCAAAGACAATGATGCCTACATCCATTTTCGTACAGCAACATCCATATCATTGCTGGTGGGATTTCCCCTGGCACTCTATTGGCTGTTCACCGGGTTCTTGTCCCTGGGCTTCTCATTGTTCCTTGGCAGACAGCCATCAGCTATTGCCGGTATCACTGTCTGCTGCCTGCTCGGTGTCCTGTTGCTCTTTTTGATGCCCCAAGAAGAAGAAAACAAGCTCACAATCGACAGTCTTCCAGGAATGCTGATGTCAGAGGATTGGAAAGATACGGTTGCGGCACTTAAAAAAATTGACGCGGACAAAATCGATCTTCATCAATTCAACCTTACGCAGGACCTGCTGCAGCACCCATCCATACCGGTTCGATACTGGCTGGCCAGAAGCCTCGCTGTTGGCCGGCACCCCGATGACAAATTACACCTGATCACCCTCATGCAAGATCCCCATCCCAACGTGGTATGCCAGGCACTTTACAGCATCGGTAAAAGAAAATTTAGAAATGTCACGGCGAGGCTTCTGACGACAATCGAGAGGTCTGATCACTGGTACGTCCAGTTATACACCTATAATGCACTGAGGAAACTGGGTTGGAAACAGCGTACATCAAACTAAAAACCGTGGGGCTTTCCATTGCGGGCGTTCTGATAGTCGAGATGCTGGCCGCTCTCCTAAACAGCCAGAGAATAGCACCGATTCTTATCATCGGTGGTGCCCGAAGCCTCGAAATCACAATCCTGCTGGTGGTCTGCCGCATAACCGAGCCAAATCGTATCAGCGCTCTGGGTATTCTTCCAAAGCACATCAGGTCTGGCCTGTTCAGGGGTTTTCTCTGGTCAGCAGGGTTCGGCTTGGTAGTGGGTCTTGTGGCTGTCATTCTGATAACGGCTGGTCTGCACCCCACCGATTTGATTGCCGCCAATCTCCCCTCGACCCAAACCGGCCTGTTTTTCTTCTTGGTGGTGGGCGGCATCATCAGTCCTGTGGCTGAAGAGATTTTTTTCCGGGGCATGCTCTATGGGTACTTCAGACGCTGGGGAATGTGGGCGGCCCTTCTGCTCAGTACGCTTCTCTTCGTCATGGCCCATGCCATATTCCAGCGCATCCCATTACCACAAATCGTCGGCGGCATCCTGTTTGCCGTGGCCTATGAAAAAGAAAAAAACCTCATGGTGCCCATCATTATCCATGTGCTGGGAAATCTGGCTATTTTTGCGATAGCAATAATAAAATAGACACCAGGCATAAATGATTATAACAGCACATCTTAAGAATGGGAAAAAATGGTTATCTATGAGGATGGAAAGTTTAACTATTAGCGGTAAGCGATAGGCCTTAAGCTGCTTATAGCCTATTGTTTAAAACTTATTATAATGTATATTTCCTAAAATCCTTTTGAAACGTAAATATGTTAATTGGGGTCATTGGATACCTGCGATAAAACACCCCGTGTCATCACCAAACCCGGACTTACCATCTTTATCCGGGGTTTCGGGCGGAAAATATTCTCCGGCCGGATATGGTGCACCGTTTGAAACCCCCACGGCATCGAGATCAAACCCCGCACTACCGGTCGTGGGGTATGGATCATAGAT
>JAHEIB010000001.1 GCA_024639645.1 Deltaproteobacteria bacterium | reverse complement strand
GGCAGAAAGTGAAAGGGGATCCATACATGATGGTTGGCCAGTTTTTCAAAATTCCGGTAATCAAACATTTTGTGGGCCGAGCTTATGTGGGTATACATGGCCCCATTGTGAAATCTAATGCCGCCACTGTTGATGGCGTCATCGACATACTGGGCAGCGTAGGCAACCGTATCGGCTTTGCGATGACCAAAACCGGCAGATCTTGCCGTGACATATGTTACGGTATGGTGAAAGTCGATCTGCATCTTTTGACTATCCCGGAGTAAGCGTGTCAGAGGTTTATGAAACGCAACCTTGTTTCTCAAATGATAAAGGGTTTATCGCTGTTGCCATAAATATATTCCGTTTGACTTTTGGCTGGTGCTTCGGCGGGTGACGGCAAACAGCCGGTCGCCTGTTTGAAGCAAATTAGCGATCGTTAGGAAGACCAGAGGATTGGATTCGTTCTATTGTAATCAAACACTGTTAACCAGGCAGTCGTAGCGTAATCTTTTGGCACGGGTGTTCCTTACGAACGTTTATTTGCAATTCGAGCGGTTGTTTGACGTTATTTGCCGAAGCAGTTTCGGAACGTTATTCTGGCAAACGCTATATTACGCGTTAACTGAACCTATACGATGGTAAAGAATATATCAAAGAAAAACATGAAATCTCAGGCAATCAGGTAAGTTCCTGTTCCCACGGCGATCAGCCGGCCATGGTTGTTATGGAGCTCCATCCGGGTTACGGCAACTTTTTTGCCGATGCGCATGATGGATGCGGATGATGTAAAAGAACGGCCTTTTCCGGGTCTCAGATAATCCACCCGCAGATCGATGGTGCCGACTTTTGCGATATTTTGTGCGATTTCCTCTTTTGTGCAGCCCACTTTTTTTTGAATCATTCCTGCCGTGGCTGTCAAACCGCCAACGGTATCCAGAACAGATGAGATCACACCACCGTGAAGGGAACCCTGGACGTAATTTCCGATGAGGGAGTCGGTCATGTCAAAAGCAACTTCAACCAGGTCGGGTTCCAGACTGATGATATGCAGACCGAGAACCTGGTTGAAGGGGAGTCTATTTTCATATATGTCACCGAGGATCTGCAGCAGGTCATCCAGCGTATCGGGTTGGGTAGGCATTGAGGGCCCCTTTTTTATTGGTTATCGTTTTGTTTAATATTGTTCAAATAGTTAAATGCTTCATCTTCAGTTATCATTCCAGTTTCAGACATGAGGGACCACCATGACTGGCGGAGGGCAACGAGTGCCAGGGCGGTTCTGTTATGTGTTGTGGTCAGTGCCCGTTGTGATTCGTTGAGGCGCACCAGGGAAGCCTGACCAGCCTTGTATTCCTTTTCCACAAGATCACGGTTCTCCTGACTGAGCCGGGCAATGGATTGCTGCAGCTTTAGTTGGGTCTGAAAAGTGATGACATTCGTAACGGTGTTACGGATTTCAGATGTGATGCTTATTTTAAGGGCTTCCAGTAATTTTCTGGCTTCGATTTCTTTTTGCATGGCCTCCCGTGCCTGGGCGCGGTACAGGCCTCCGGAAAATAAATTGAATGTCATGTTGAGACCAATGGTATTTCCAAAATCGTCACCCTCAAATCGGGTATCCTCTTCCCGCTCTCCGCTGACGGATGCCGTGAGATTTATGGTGGGTGCGTAATTTGAGTTGGCCATTTTTTTCTCGAGAGACGCATTCTGAATCGCCAGCTGGCTCTGTAGAATTTCCGGCCGGTGTTCAAGGGCATAGGCAACCATCTGCTCGATATCCGGAACTTGCATTTCTTCCGAGGATGCCCCTTCAAGGGGGGCTAGTTCAACGTGTGCGGGCAGTGATGCGTCCGCAAGGCCTAGCAAAGCCGCCAGACTTTGCAGGGCAGTCCTGTAGGCCCCTTCCGCCTGAATCCGATCGGCGATGGCAGCGTTGACCTGAATTTGAAAGTTGAGCTCGTCACTCAATGAGCCCGTACCGATTTGCCGTTTGCTTTTGGCTTCTTCCAGAAGATCTTTGAAAAATGCTTCATCGGCCCTGGCAATACCGATGTTTTCCCGTGCCAGTTCCGCGCTCAAAAAGGATAGCGACACCGAGGACAGAAGCAAGCGTCTGGCGTCGTCTCTGGCCGATATCGTCTGATATTTTGCATTCAGGGCTTGGCGGTTTCTGTATCGACGCTCAAACCCATCGAATAGCATCCAGGTGGCGGTGAGACCGGCACGGTAATAGTCCTGGGGATCGTCGATGGTGGCTTCAGGATCAAACAATCTGGCAGTATAGAGATTGTCCTGGTAATCGTTATCAGGCATCCAGATTCTGGATGCGGAAGCGGTGGCGTCTAAGCGGGGCCAGTAGGCGGCACGTGCCTGGGAAATCCGCTCCCTGGCCTGCTGAATGCGAACCTCTGTCGCCTGAATGGAAGGGTTGTCGGCCACGGCAAACCGCTGAGCCGTTTCTAGGTCAAGCACGGTGATCCTGCTCCAATCCAGGGGCGCGGTATTTTTTTCAATTGCATCATCACTTGCATCTGCATGGGAACCAAGTCCTTGAAACAGAATCAGGACAAGTGTCAAGAAAAGAACTATTTTCCCTGTTCTGCTGGTTTTCATGAATTTTTGTCTCCTATGTTTAAAAAATCTTCATGCCGTTTTCTGGCCGGTTCTACTGCCAGGCGTTCGGGCCAGGTACCGTGTTTGAATCTGTAGATGAGCAATCTGAAATCACTCAGAATCGTCAACAGACTAGGCACTAGTACAAGTGTCAGTACCGTTGCAAACAGGACACCGGAAGCGAGAGACAGTGCCATGGGGATGAGAAATCTGGCTTGAAGGTCTGTTTCCAGAATTAAGGGCATTAAACCACCGATGGTACTCAAGGAGGTGAGGATAATTGCTCGAAACCGCCGTACACCCCCCTTTAGGACGGCTTCAAAATACGGCATGCCTTCAGCAATGTTCTCGTTGATGCGTTCGATGAGTACAATGGCATCGTTAACAACAACACCGGTCAGGGCCACCATTCCGAAGATACTCATCATGGAAAGATCGAAGCCCAACACCAGATGACCGAAAACCGCGCCGATAATGCCAAAGGGTACGGTAAACATGATTACAAAGGGCTGAACATAGGACCTGAACATGGTTGCAATAACGATATAAATGCCTATCATGGCAAGAGGGAAGCCAATATACAGACTACTGAAGGATTCCCGCATTTTTTTCTGCTCTCCCTGTATGGCGATACGTACTTCGGGATAACGGCTTTGAAGTTCGGTGAAAAATCCGCTAGAAAGCTCAGAAAGAACTTCGCTGGTATTGGCTTTGTTGGTATCAACGCCTGCACTCACGGCGATACGGCGCATGCCGTTGGTACGCCGGATGGTTGAAAAACCCGGTGCAAATGAGATGTCGGCAACGGAATAAAGTGGAATTTCTAAACCGGTTCGTGTACGTATACGAATATTTTCAACGTCTGCCAAACGAATTCTTTCATCTGCTGTATACCGAACCTTGACACGAATATTGTCCCTCCCCCTTTGGAGACGAAGCGCTTCTTCACCGTAATAACCGGCGTAGACTTGTCGGGCCAGATCATCCACAGTCAACCCAAGTGATCGTGCCTCAGGCTTTAGCTTGAGACGCATCTCATTTTTACCCTTCGAAAAATCAGATCGAATCTGATAAACGCCGTCGAATTGTCTCAGTCTGCCCATAATTTCTTGAGAGGCAGCCAGAATGACATCCATATCATACCCCTGGACCCAGATTTCGATGGGGGCGCCGGGAGGACCCATGGACATTCCCTCAAAAGTCAGGGCCTTGACACCCGGTATAATGCCAATTTCATTTTCCCAAGCCACCATCAGGTCTTTTGTGTGTACGCCTCGTTTTTCGGACTCAAGCAGAATGACCTGCACGGCGCCGAGGTTTGAGCCAGACTTGGGTATTTCACCAAGGGTTTGCCCCACCAGGGCAAGTCTGGACCGGATCATTGAATCACCCGTAATCGTTTGGGTTTTTTCAGCCAGTCGCAACAGGGCAGCATCGATCTGCTTTACAGCGTTTCGCGTGGTGGCTGAGGGTGAACCCTCCGGAAACTCCACCGTTGCGGTGATGATAAATCCATCGATTTCGGGCATCATTAAAAATTTTATGAAGCCGCTGTTTACAAGGCCGATAGTGACAAATAGGATGCTGATGGCCACGCACAAAGAGACATATCGCCAGTACAATGCCTTGCTTAAAAACGGCATGTAAATTTTCTCAACAAACCATTCCATACCCGAACGCGTGATTCGGTGAAAGGTTTCAAGTCTGCGGGTCAGGGGATTCATTTGCCGCCCATTGGTATTCAAATCGGGCAGATCGCCCAGATGTGCAGGCAAGAGAACCAGGCATTCCACCAGGGAAACAGCAAGGCAAGCAATAACAACCACGGGTAGTATGGCTATGAATTTTCCCATGATTCCGCCCACAAATGCCAGGGGTATGAATGCCACGATGCTGGTGATGACGGCGGCGATCACAGGAAGGCCTACTTCCCTTACGCCATCCACGGCAGCTAGTACAGGTGGTTTGCCGCGTTTGCGGTGAACATAAATGGCTTCACCCACAACAATGGCGTCGTCAACAACGATACCCAGAACCATAATAAGGCCAAACAGAGAAATAAGATTGATGGTTCCTCCCACGGCCCACAAAACAGCCAGGGCGCCGGATATCGATACCGGGATTCCAAGTCCTGCCCAGAAGGATAGTCGTGCGTTTAGAAAAATCCACAACAGCAGAAAGACCACCATCAGGCCGATCAAACCATTTTTCACCAAAAGATTGATTCGGGCTTTTAAAATTTCGGTGTTGTCGTAAAGCATATCCAGATGAATGCCATGAGGTAGTTGCTGCTGTTTCAGACCAATAAACGTTTCCACGGCAGCGGAAATAGCAAGGGCATCTTCTTCTTTGGTCTTGTTGACAACGATAAGTACCGATTGCTCTCCATTGATGATGGCCTGGATGGGGTCTTCTGTAAACCCATCCTGGATTGTGGCAATGCGGTCAAGGGTGATGATGTTGCCGGACGGATCGGCCATTACCACTATTTCGGCAAACTCCTGACCGGTATATTTCCTGCCAACGGTTCGGATGCGGATTTCCTGACCAGTGGTCCTTATGGTTCCACCGGCTAGATTGAGACTGCTCTGACGGATGGCGTTTGAAACCGATGAAAATGTGAGACCGTATTCACGGAGACGCTCCTCGGAAACCTCCACGGCAATTTCATATTGTCTGGATCCAAAAATATCGATCTGGGACACACTGTCCAATTCCTGAAGCTCGTCTTTGATTCGTTCAGCATATTCCTTGATACGACGCTCCGACATGGCGCCCGATAGATACAGCAGTACCACGGGGTCTTTTAACAATAGTTCTGTTATAATCGGTTTCTCCGCATCAATGGGAAAGGTTGAAATGGCATCGATGTCGGTCCTGATGCGGTCCAGTACTTTGTCCACATCATAGTTTTCGTATATTTCAATGAGGGCAGTACCGGAATTTTCGCTCGAATAAGTTGTATAGAGCTTGATACCCTCGATGCCTTCGATGGCTTCCTCCAGTTTCCGGGAGATACCCTCTTCAATTTCTTCGGGATCGGCGCCCGGAAAAGGTACGGTTATGGTGACCATATCAAGGGAAAATTCAGGAAAATTTTCCCGCACCATCGATTTGAGAGCAAACCCACCTGCAATAAAAATGAGCAGGAGGAGGATGTTTGCGAAAACAATATTTCTTACAAATGCAGCCAGAACATTTTTCATGCAGGGGTTCCTTTAATTAGCTTACGGCTTACACCTTCCAGTTAGGCGCATCTATTTCACAGTTACTGCCAAAAGTGCATTTTCCAGGGGATCGTTTAATCTGGTCGTGACAACTGTCTGGCCTGGGGACAGTCCCTGGGAAACAAATACATTTTCTCCTTCAGCGTAAATGACTGTCACAGGTACTGTTTTCAGACGGCTCTCGTCATTCAGGATGTAAACCGTGTTCTCGAAGCTTACAGACCAGCGGGGTAAGCGAACGACATTCCGCAGTGTTTTCCCGGGGATGTCCACGATGCAAAACATGCCTTCTACCAGTGGAAATGGGCTTGTTGCGTCCAGTTGTGGGCTAAAGGTGTCCAGCTTTACGGCAACCGTCAGTGTTCGGGTCTGGGGATCGAACTGGACGACTCTGTCCATAATGCCTGCCCAGAGTTCGGCTTCGGGATTTTCTGTCCAGCGGAGTTTACAGACCACAGGGGTCGGTTTTGAAAACCAGGTTGTCAAGCTTTCTGCCGGTGTGTTGTCAAACAGGAGCCATTGACGTGCGTCTCTTGCATCTAGAGATACCTGTATCTCCAGAAGGGTGTCATCTGCCATGCTTACAACGGGTTGCCCGGGTGTTACATATTGACCAATTTCGATGGAGGCATTTTTGATTCGTCCAGTAAATGGCGATGTCACCCGGCAACGGAGCAAGTTTACCTTTGCGATGGTGAGTCTGGCTTTTGCAGCTTCTATACTGCTCTTGACTTCCTGGATTTGAAGCGGGTAAAGGGCCAGTGCCCTGGACATCTGGTCGGCCTGGTCCAAGGCTGCGTTGTAGGATTGTTCAGCCTTGTCCACACCCGAGCGAGTGCCGACATCGTTGATTTCGTACAGTTCCTTTATACGTTTGAATTCCAACTGGGCCAGGTCTTGGTTGCGCTCGATGGTTTTCTGACGGTCCCGGTCCAGGGCAAACTGTTTTTCCAGTCTCAAAACCGTATTTTTCAACTGCTGAAGGGAAGCGTTTGCTTCCTCCAGTGTTGCGGCATATACCCTGGAATCGATTTTAAAGAGAATGGCGTTCCGAGGTATGATTTCACCGGAATCAAGACGCGGATGGACATGTACAACGCGACCGGAAATTTCCGGGGAGATGGAAACGGTATTGAGCGCTTTTATTTCACCGTATCCGGTCAAAATGACGTTGATATCTTCTATTTTGACAATGGTCCCCTCGACTTGCAAGGCCTGCTCCGTGCGTTTGACCTCCACGGGTGGTTTTTTCAAGGCCGACAGCCTGTTCATGGATAGAATCCCGAACAGTAAGACGATCAGGCAAATGATAATTCGGATGAGGACTTGTTTTGCCCGAACCGGTGCTTTTTTCGTTTGTTTAGATTCCATTTTTTATACTCCAATACGTCAATGGGGCCAACCCACGATATGCTACCTATTCGATGTTATGCATTATAATCGGACTATTGTTCTTTTTCCAGGACCGCCTTGACTTTTTCCAGCACATCGCACCACATGACCGTCGTCTCCTGACCCAGTTTCTCCACCAAATCCACAAAACGAAGAAGGATGGTTTCTTCAATCATTTGTATATGGGTTTTAAATGGCGGGGCGATTTGAACCATCACTTTTCGACGATCCTTCTGGCTGTGTTTTCTAATCAGAATGCCCTTTTCCACTAATCGATCAACCATGGCCGAGGACGATGGGGGAGATACCCCCATCTGTTTAGAAAGTGCGGTCATGGATATTTGGCCGCAACTGTAGATGGTCATGATGGTCTGAACCTGTGAAAGGGACAAGTCTTTCAACACCTGTTTGCTTTTTCCGGATCCGAAATGAGGATTGTGCAATGTGACGATTCGATCCCGGATAAGTTTTCCGGTTGTCATGATGTAACGGGCCAGTCGGCGTGCATCATTTTGTTCCATAGGGGACAGCTCCCACCAAACTTGAGCCAAAAAATAATATTTAGATTATGTAATATTTAGATAATCTAAATATTATGGGCGGCATGTTTTGTCAAGTCTTATTGAGGCCACGGGTTTACCCGTGGGGATCCATAAAAGGGTATTAATTAACAGATGGATAATTCCCGGAATGGGCTGTTATCTGATGGAAGGTTGTTTCGAGTTCTCTGACCTCTTTCATGCGCTGGGGATCAAGGAAAAACCGGTATAAAGTGTCGGCAGTATCCTTTGAACGGCCGAGAATTCGTGTTTCTATCTGAAAAAGAGCCTGAACAGATTTGTCAGAAACCGGATACCCTTTATCGTCTACTGGAATGTGATGATCCATGGATAGTTTCGAGATATTGTTTATATCGACGAGTTTGACAATGCCCAAAGGCGTCATGAGCAGGTTACCCACACCAGCAAGGTCTGGAATGGTGCCTGTTTTCATGATGATGTCTTTGATGCAGTTGACAAAGGAGGCCAGGTTGTCAAAAGCAACTTTCAGCGTTCCTGCAGGAGAACCCTTCACGATACCTTCGATTTTCAGTATTGCATTCGCATGCCATGGGTCGACAGATTCTCCGTGAACATACTCCTGGAGACCGCAAAGAAGAATATTTTTATGCCGCCCCCATGTATAATCCACCATAAATTCCGATGACACGGCATAATGAGATTCCGACAGCCGCTGCTGAAGAATTTTGTAATTGTCTATTTCTTTCTGGATGTCACGGGGTGAAGAGAATTTATTCTTGAAGATTCGGAGCATGGCCACTGGTTGCGCTATCGGAAATATGCGAATACCCTCTTGAAGGGTGCCTCTGGTTTCGAGGGCGACATCTGACTGTTCCAGGACTTGAATCAAACGGGAGCGGAGGCCTTCCCTGAAGTGGTTGCGGAAAAAGTATCTGGATGGATACTTGATAAAATTCAACCCTGCGATGTCGTCATGCGATAAGGTCGGTTTATCTCTGATGTCGGTTTTCATGGCTTTTGTTCAATTATTTAAAACCGGGCTTTTTGGGCCAAGTCATAGGTATTTGGCTATTTCAATCTTCGGATTTAGTGTTAAGCAATAAGCGATAGCTGTAAGCTTTAAGCCGCTTACCGCTTATTGCTTACAGCTTATAACCATAACTCACAGTCACCCTTGAACCCTTTTATTCCAGCAAGTCTTCTTCAAGTTGTTCAATCCAGGCCGTTTTCACGTTTGCCTTGTTGACGAGATAGTCTCGGGCAGATCCATATTTTTTGTTGATGTGCTCTATTGTGGCCACGATGGCGGTTTTGGGAGCGGTCAGGTAATCTATCAACTTTTCAGGGTCTACCCCAATTTTTTGTAAATTATCATTAATCTTTTGTGTCTGCTTTGCATTGTAAACATTCGAAAGGGCGTGGTCATGAATCACCCACTTTTCCGATACGCCCAAGGTTAAGAGAATCAAGGCGGCGCATACACCGGTACGGTCTTTTCCGGCTGTACAGTGAAACAGAAGCGGGCGAAAGGATCTTTGACATAAGTATTTAAAAAATAGATACCAGATATCGTGGAAGGCTTCGATTTTTTCTATGTACGCGTTCACCATGAAATCCGGCGTAAACCAGCCAAGATCGCCTTTCATAATCCTGGCAACCGCCTCGGTGGGCTCCATGGTTTTGTTCACAATGGGAAGATGCAGGCACTGGGGGGCATTTTTATCAGGCAGACGGTTTGGTTGACGCGCTATTTCCTCTGTTGACCGGAAGTCACAAACAGACTGGATGCCGATCTCCTCCAGTATCCGGTGGTCCTTATCCGTCAGTGATGCAAGATTTCCCGAGCGAAAAACCTTGCGCCATTTAACCCGTTCGTGTTGGCGGGCCGGATACCCGCCGATATCCCGAAAATTAGCGGCACCATCCAATACGATTTGACGCTCGAAATCACCCGTTTCAACTTTTAGGCCGCTTTTTTTCATTGGATTGTCTTCCTCTGCTGCAACACAGCTATCCCGAAACATACCTTTTACCTGCCCTCATGAGATCGGGTCTATGATGTTTTGTCCAGAACAACCAGTGCATCAACCGCCACGGGTTGCCCCTCGTTCAATTTGATGGGATTGATATCAATTTCGCCGACGGCATTATTTTCCAGCCCGATCCTACCGAGGGCGATCAGAATTTCTGCCAGGGCGTTCCGGTCGACCGGCGGTTTTCCTCTGAAAGGTTCCAGGATTTTTTTCCCCCTTATATTTTCCATCATGTCCATGGCATCGAAGGTGGTGATAGGGGCTACCCGGATCGATACATCCTCCAGTATTTCCGCGAGTATACCGCCGAGTCCGAATACCACGCACGGGCCAAACTGACTGTCGCGCTTAAGACCTGCCAAAAGTTCGCGGTTGCCCCTCATCATCTGTTGTATCAGTACTTCTGTGATTGGTATCGTGCTTTCCTCCAAAAGTTCTGTGTAGGCCTGTCTGACCTGGGATGCATCTTTGAGATTGAGTCTTACCAGGTTAAGTTCGGTCTTGTGCTGTAGATTTTCGCCAGACGCCTTCAATACAACCGGATATCCAATGGAATTTGCGGCTGAGACAGTTTCTTCCATGGTTGTTGCTGTTGTTTCACTGGTGACAGGAATCCCATAGCTTGAAAGTACTTGTTTCGATTCATACTCCGAGAGGTTTTCTGCTCCTCTTTTAATGGCGTTTTCGATAATTTTCATCTTTTTTCCTTTATTTGTCACAATAGTAAAATGAAACAGAATATGTTTCCGGGATCGTTATCAATACCCGGTCAGCAACCATATAGGATTTGCGTTTTCCCGTCAAATGAGAATGCAAGCTTGATAAAAATAGACACGGGTGTTATTATTACTAAAAAAGGCCAAACTTAATTTGAACCGAAACGGCGAGCGCGTTCCCCGCAGGTTTTGCCGTTCGACAGTGCTTCGCATTCTGCGTGGTTCTTCAATCACTCATTTTAAGGTTATATTTTACAGGGTGACTTATACCCATGGCTGAAAACGAAACATCTGAAAAGGTACGTTATCGAACGCAATACATCGACCTGCCGGAAAAAAGAGATTCTGGTGATCGACGAAAGATAAGCTGTTTCATAGAAAATGATCGGCGTAATGGCATTGCGTGCCGGCGTATGGAACAGCATCGCGAGATGGTACGTCAAGCAGCCTTCAGGAAAGTTCGGTTCTATCCTGAGTATTTTAGAATTGTTTGATAAAAAAACGTTGCACAGCTTTTTACGCATAGATCAAACATGGAGCAAGGCAAACATGGACACATTGAAGGGACAGTTTCTGATCGCCATGCCATCCATGCTGGATTTTAATTTTTCTCATACCGTAACATGCATGTCTGAGGATACAGAAGACGGTTCCCTGGGCATCGTTATCAACCGTGTGATACCTTCCCTCACAGCCGGTTCCATCTTTAGAGAATTAAACATTGAATATACAGACGCGACAGCCATGATACCGCTTCATATCGGTGGGCCGGTTCACGAGAATGAAATATTTATTCTTCATGGCGAACCGTTCTCTTGGGAGGGGTGTCTCATGATTACACCGACACTGGCCATGAGCAACACCATGGATCTTATTGAGGCCATCGCAAAGGGTGAAGGACCGCAAACCTTCCTGATCGCACTTGGTTGCGCCGGATGGGGGAAAGGACAGCTGGCAGCCGAAATATTACAGAATGTGTGGCTGACAAGCCCTGTTGACGATAAAATTATATTTGAATCCAAGATCGATGAACGATGGCATGCTGCGGTGAGATTGCTGGGAATTGACCCGGTGCTTCTGTCTGACACACCGGGTCATGCTTGAAGAATAAAGCCTCCTACCGGATAAATTTGATCTGATGGATCGTTTCGTGGGGGGAGGCTTGTTGAATTTAAGCTGACGATTCGACTTTTTTCTTCGGCTTCGTCTTTGGTTTCTTCTTCTTGAGACAAACTTTATCTTTCCTTACAAATGCACAGAGTTTCGGATTGTAATACTCTTTACAGTTTAAAGGATTATAGAGCGGGCATTCCGGATGTTTTTCTGACATGAATATTATTTCCCCTTTAGATAATCATTTTTTTATTTCTACTGCATACCACAAACCCATAGATTTTACAAGCCATTCCCTTTGACAATCCGTTTCACTCCATGTAAATAGGACTTATTGGTTCATTGATTCTATAGCATCCTTTGGATAATTTGCATCCTTAGCGCTTATTAGGTTTGTCGGGTTTGTATTGACATATAGGGGTTGTCAGAAAAACGTTCCGATTGAGGACCGTTTTTCTGCTGCAAACCCTTATGCCGCCATCCTATTTTCGGAACATTATTATGACAAGCGGTATAAGTCAGGAGTAGTTGGGACCAGTATCATGATGACCTCGTTTTATATAGTTAAAGACGATCTACAGAAGCTCTGCACAAGCATTTCCACCTTTTTAGCTTCCCAAAGAAACTTGCCGGATGTTGGTTTGGCCTCGTTCAAAGAATGGGAAACGATATGTCAGGCGATCAAGAAGCAGTTGGATGAAAACATCATTCGTGTGGCCGTGGTGGGTGCCATCAAATCCGGTAAAAGCACATTTGTGAACTCACTGTTAAAGGCAGACTACCTCAATAGGGGAGCCGGTGTGGTAACATCGATTGTCACGAGAATTCGGAAAGGCCCCTATCTGAAGGCAAAACTCCATTTCAAATCCTGGGATGATGTGAACGAAGAGATGTCCCGGGCTTTGACACTATTTCCCACACATGCATGGGAATCGGATGAGGCCAGATTTGATATTCGCAGGGATAGTGATCGGCGTGCATTGGCCACAGCTCTTAAGAACATTCAACCCAATCTCCTGCTAACAAATGGCGTGCGCAACACCAATAGTATTCTTATCGATTCCTATTTAAAGGGATATGATCTGGTAAAAAATATTATCACTTCGGACAACCTTTCCAAAGTATACGAGGATGACCTGTTCGGCGAGCAGAAGACATTTGTGGGTAGCGATCATCTGGCAGTCTACCTGAAGGATGTACTTTTGGAGATCAATGATGGGGATATGGGTAAGGATATTGAAATTGCTGACTGTCAGGGGAGCGATTCGCCAAACCCGCTCCATCTGTCCATGATTCAGGATTACCTGTTGAAAACCCACCTTATCATTTACGTCATCAGCAGTCGTACGGGATTACGCCAGGCAGACATGCGCTTTCTCTCCATTATCAGAAACATGGGGATACTTGAAAATATCCTTTTTGTTCTCAATAGCGATTTCAGTGAGCATGAAACCTTGGAAGGACTTAATTCACTAGTGGATCGCACAAGGGAAGACTTGTCAGTCATTTTGCCCGATCCTGATGTTTACATATTTTCATCACTTTATAATCTTTTCAAATCATCCTATAAATCCATGTCACAAAGGGATGAAATGCGCTTTTCGCAATGGGAGTCTGAGACGTCTTTTATCGCTTTTTCAGATGCTGAGACACAAAGGTTCAGCACTGATTTTTCTTCCAAGTTAGTAGAAGAACACTATTCTCTAATGGTGAAAAACAATATTGAACGTCTGAGTATTGTATCCGAGTCTCTGGTCCACTGGGCTGACATTCACCAGGAGGTTTTGGGCGGGGATGCAGAAGGGGCGGCATCGCTCATCGAAAAAATGACTCACCATCAACAGCAGATGACACAGATTGCTTCGCTGGTGAAAAATACTTTGGAGGGGGCCTCCCGTAAAATCAATCAGAATCTAAAGCAGACCATTGACAGGTTTTTTGATGCCCGGAACGGTACGGTGGTAAAAGACATGGTTGCCTTTATCAGAAACTTTCAACTCAACTTTGAAACCTACGAATCAAGTCTGGATTCATCGCGCTTTACGGAGATGCTTTACATGGTTTTCCAGGATTTCAAGGCTGCGGTTGACTCCCATCTCGCTGAAACGATTCATCCCAGAATTGTGAAATTTATTCGGGAGGAAGAGGAGAAAATCAAGTCTCATCTTGAATCGGTTGCAACACCGTATGCTTCTATGGTGGAGGAGGCAATGTCTGATTACGAGGCATCCATGGCAGATACGGGCGCACCCCAACCCAAAAATCTTGGAAACAGGATGGTTTTGGCGGATCTGAAGGCTCTCAAATTGAGGGAAAAACTGAGTCTGCCTCCGGTGGAAACGACCATGCGTTATTCTGCCAGAATAAAAACAGAGGCGGTTATGCACTTGGGTCTCTATTCGGTCATGAAGGTATTTCAGAAACTGCTGAAAAAAACGGAGCTTCGACAAAAACGCAGAAAACAAAAAGCCCTGGAGGATGGTTTCAGACGAATGAAGCTGGAGACGGTTCGATCCATCAGTGATCAGTTCAGGGATTATCAGGAGAATGTCAAGTTTCAATACCTGTTTCGATTGACGGATGCCATGGTTCATGAGCTCAATGATGTTCTCCGGGAACGTTTTCAGGTTTATTTTACGGACGCTTCAAAAATGATTGAGATGGTCAAAGAGGATCATTTAGACAAGGGGCGCATCAAAGAAAGCTTACAAAAAATTGGGGAAACCGCCAGGAATTATCAGACGCAGGTTGAGCGGCTTAGGGAAGATGTCGAATCGATTCTGAACCAAAACGGCAAGCCTTAAGTCCAGGGCTTGCTGCAGGGCACACGTCAATAAGTGACCAAAAATGCCCCGACAGAAAATTCCAAGGATCAAGTTCTGGGGAGTTGGAAAAAAAATAGCAGTACATAGAATGAAACGAAACATAATTTTGAGATTGAACCGCAGCAGCGAGCGCTAACCCCGTAGCTTGCTGCGAGGTTCTTCAATCCTATACACAGGACCTAACGCTGATCAAAGGAGGAAAACATGCAGGATAAATCAGCCGCAATCATTGCCGTGGCAAATGAAAAAGGGGGTGTCGGAAAAACTGTTACGGCCATTAACCTGGCTGCAGCATTGTCGTTGAAAGGGAAAACGGTTCTGGTGGTTGACATGGATCCCCAGGCTAACGCAACCCGGGGTTTGGGGGTCGACTTGGATGACTTACATGCGACAGCCTATGATATGGTATGCCAACCAGAAACGGTTGCTGCCGGGGATGCGGTTGTTCAAACAAAATGGAAGGGCCTGGATCTTATCCCTGCCCATGTTGATCTAGCCGGCGCGGAAGTGGAGCTGGTGGACGTTGTCGGTCGTGAAAACCGGCTGAAGCAAGCCATGGAACCCTTGGGAGGCGTGTATGATATTGTGATTCTGGATACGCCCCCGAGTCTGTCGCTGCTGACCGTAAACGTATTTGCCTGTGCCGGGTCCGTGATCGTACCATGCCAGACCCATCCTTACGCGTTTGATGCGCTGTCGGAGCTGTTCGACACCATCGAGGCGGTCCAAGGTGAAATCAATCCCGATCTGAGACTGTCGGGAATTCTTGCGACCATGTTCGACAGGCGGACCCGCGTAAGCCACAACACATTGGACAGGCTCAGGAAGGACCAGCGCACCCAAAAATTCATGTATCACACCGTCATCCGTTCAAACACCACCATTGCCGACTCCGCCGAAGTAGGGAAGCCCGTGGTGTTCTACCGGACAACTTCCTTTGGTGCTCTTGATTACAAGGCCTTTGCCGATGAATTTTTGAGCGGTAAGCCATAAGCTATAAGCGGTAAGCAGTTAGCCAGCTTATGGCTTACTGCTTACCGCTGTTAATTGTTTTCCAACGGACCAAAGGAGCGCACAAAAAGATCATAAAGAGCCTTTTGACCGTCCTCGGAAAGAAAGCGGGTTCCGGTGCCGGCAAAGGTATCGGATGTAATAACCGGGGTGTTCGCGACCCATTGGCTGTTTTCCCATGAAAACCATTCCTTTCGCTCCTGGTCATAAACGCTCAGCGGCCGGTTAAATAGCTTCGCCAATTCGACGCCCCAGCCGGTTCCACCCTTGACGGTGTTGTCAGCCTGTATCCAGCCGACAGCAACAACATGATAGCCGCTGTTGACCATGTGAAAAATGGACTGGATGACTTTTCTGATTTTATTCCCACGTGAGTAGGTCCGGTTCATGCGCTTGGATACGATTTCCATGCTGACATCGCCTTTTTGAAGTTCTTCAGTGGTCAATAACAAAACACCACGGGTACGCTCGGCAATGTGTCCTTCAAATGATACGTTTACCTCATTCATGTTCCAGTCCTCGGCAAGTTTGCCGAATGCTGCCTCGGCTCCCTTGTGGCCGCCACTGTAAAGTGTGATTTTTGAAATGTCTGTCATTTTATTCTCCTGAGTGTTTATAGCGAGCAGAATGGGCTCGCCATATAATAAAACACCCCGCCGCGGTTCGGCAGGGTGGGTGATATAGTAATTCCATTTTTCGGTATTGCAACCCCATCCTCTATATTTATTTCTAGTTGATCTTTGTCCTGTAAAGCCTCAGGCTGTTTGTTACAACCGTGACGCTACTGACAGACATGGCCAGTGCCGCCATGATGGGGTGCAATTGCCGCAGAAAACCAGGTGCCGTCTCGAACGGATAAAGGATACCGGCGGCAATGGGTATCAGAGCGAGGTTGTAGAAAAAGGCCCAGAACAGGTTTTGGCGGATTGTTCGCATGGTGGCCTTGCTGAGGCGAATGGCTCTGGAAACACCCGTGAGGCTGTTGCCGGAGAGAATAATCCCGGCGGTTTCCATGGCCACGTCTGTACCGCTGCCAATGGCCATGCCTACATCTGCCGTGGCTAAAGCTGGGGCATCATTGATGCCATCCCCCACCATGCCGACCCTGTGGCCTTGGTTTTGAACTTTTTCTACAATGGATGCTTTTTCATCAGGTCGTACTTCCGCATACACATCATGGATCCCGCATTCATTAGCAATTACCTGAGCCGTCTGCTGGTTGTCGCCTGTAAGCATGCCCACATTGATGTGCATGTCCTGTAATGTTTTGATGGCTGCCCTCGATTCAGGCTTGATAGTGTCGGCCACGGTAATGAGACCGTAAATCTCTTTATCGGCTACCACCACCATGACGGTTTTGCCCTCAGACTGTAGTGTGCGGATCCTGTCAGCCGTTACTGCTGGATCCATTACTTCTGCAGTATCTTCACCAACAAACCAATTGGGCTTCCCAATTTTGATTCGTTTCCCATCGATGTCGGCCTCGACACCCATACCACCGGAAGCTTTGAAGTTTTCGGGTGACGCCAGTTCGATGGATCTATTTCCAGCTTCCCTTACAATCGCTCTGCCCAGCGGGTGCTCAGAGCCTTTTTCCACCGATGCAGCGAGTTTGAGCAAGGCATCGGGTGTGTCGCACACGGGTTCGAAAGGCAACACATCCACCACTGCTGGTTTGCCCATGGTAATGGTGCCGGTCTTGTCCAGCAGAATGGTGTCGAGACTGGATGCGGTCTCAAGGGCAGCGCTGTCCTTAAAAAGAATATTGTTTTCAGCGCCTTTTCCAGTTCCCGCCATGATAGCCGTTGGTGTGGCAAGACCAAGAGCGCAGGGGCAGGCAATCACCAGAACGGCCACCATTCGAATCATTGCCGGTACGAATGCGCCATCTGCCCACCACCAGAGAAAAAAGACCAGAAAGGCAATGATGATAATGGCGGGGACAAAGATGGCGGCTACTTTGTCAGCCAATGCCTGGATGGGTGCTTTGCTTCCCTGGGCGTCCTGGACCAGTTTGATGATCTGAGCCAAGGCGGTTTCCTTGCCCACACGGGTTGCTGTAAATTGCAGCATGCCTTGGCCATTGATGGTACCGCCGATGACAGTGTCCCCAAATTTTTTGTCCACCGGTAAGGGTTCACCGCTCAACATGGATTCATCCACAGCTGAAGCACCTGCCTGGATGGTACCGTCCACCGGCATCTGTTCCCCCGGGCGAACCAAGACCAGATCACCTTTTTTAACACGCGAAAGGGGAACCTCTCTTTCGGCACCATCTTCAATGATGGTGGCGGTCTTGGGCCGAAGTCCCATGAGTTTGCGAATGGCACCACCGGTTTTCCCCTTGGTGCGGGACTCAAGTAGTTTTCCCAGCTTAATAAGGGTGATGATGACGGCAGATGTTTCAAAATAGACGTGATTTCCCAAAGAGGAAAATAGGAGCAGTGCCAGTGAATAGACATAGGCCACGGACGAACCCATGGCTACCAGAACGTCCATGTTGGCGCTTTTGTTTTTAAGGCTCTTAAAACCCCCCACGTAGTAGTCCCAGCCGGTATAAAACTGTACCGGCGTGGCCAGGGCCAGGAAAAGCCAGTTGACCCAGACGGCATGACTCCAGGGGCCTGTCAAATGAAAATCCCGCGCCATACTGAGGATGAAGAGGGGCAGGGTGAAAATCACGCCAATGAGAAATTTTCGGGTTTGATTTTGGATTTCAGCATTTCGAGCAGCCTGCTCCGCATCTTCTTCTCCGGCATCTTCGGGCGGGATGACACCATAACCGGCGTTGGTTACCGCAGCATAAATATCATCCGGTGCAGCGATTCCCGGGATATATTCCACAAACGCTCGATCGGTGGCCAGATTGACAGATGCCCTGGTAACACCCAGAACTTTTTTATTTAAAGCGCGTTCGATGTTGGCAGAACAGTTGGCGCATGTCATACCCGTGACCGGGAAATCGATTTCAGCCTTAGGGACCGAAAATCCGATGCTCTGAATCTTGGATAGAATATCCTGGAGACTGGTCTGTTTGGGATCGAAATGAACCGAGGCATGTTCCGATGCAAAATTGACGCTGACCCCATCCACCCCATTCAACTTGGCCACGTTGCGCTCGATATTCATGGCACAATTGGCACATGTCATGCCGGTGATAGGTATTGTTAGTCTTGTTTCGCCCATTTTGCTCGACCTTTGATAATGCTATAAGCGGTAAACTGCTCAAGAAACCGTGGCTGGGGGGCTTGGAAGTTAGGCGGCCGTCTTCAACTATCGACGGCTTTAAGCTTACTGCTTATAGCTCACGCTCCACTATAAACCAAGGATTGAGCAGGTTCTCTTTGTTGTACTTGAGGGTTTCACCTGATTCGTGTTCATAAATCCGGGCTCCGGAATATATTGCAACGGCATGCCCTGCGGCCGTGTCCCATTCCATCGTCGGTGCTAGCCTGGGATATATATGGGCCTGGCCTTCTGCGACAAGGCATATTTTCAACGAACTGCCAGCCGGGATAAAGTCAACCTTCCCAAAAGCCTTTCTTTTATCCGCTACGAACATTTCCAGATCCGGTGTTGCATGCGAACGGCTTCCCACGATGGTATAGGGTTTTTCCTGCTGACCGGGCAGGGGGAGCTTCAGGGCGTTTTTCAAAATATCTCTCAGGGTGATGCGGCTGGTTGCTATTCCATCCTGATATTCGCGGATAATCTCCGGGTCCGCAATTTTGTAGGCACCCAGGTTCTGCATGGCAAAATAAAGCAAATCCCTGTCCGGTGCATAAACGACCCCCATGATGGGTGCGCCATCTTTTACCAGGGCGATGTTGACTGTGAACTCCCCGTTCCTTTTGACAAATTCCTTGGTTCCATCCAGAGGGTCCACTATCCACAGGCTTTCCCAAGTCTTTCGATCCTGAAACGATATGGCCTTGCCTTCCTCGCTTAGAATCGGTATCCCGGATCCCAGTAAATGGCGGATAATGATGTCGTGAGCTGTTTTGTCTGCCAGAGTCAGCGGGGAATCATCCTTTTTATATTCCACCTCAAAACCGGTGTGGTAGATCTTCTGGATAGCTTTTCCGGCTTCGATCGCTGCAAGAAGCGACGTGGTTAGAAAAGGTTCATTTCCATGGGGTTTGTTGGTCGATTTAATTGGCATGCTTCAACCTTTCCAGGTTTTCCCTGGCAAATTCGATGGACGGATCTATCGAAAGGGCCACTTCATAAAAATAAATGGCTTTGTCTTTCTCACCCATTTCACGGTAATTGGAGCCGATATTGGCGTAGTCTATGGCAGAGCCCGGGTTTAGTTCCAAAACCCTGGCAAAATTTTCTATGGCCTGTTCATGTTGTTTCAGCTTGAAATGACAAAATCCCATGAGATTGTAGATGTCGGTGCGTTCCCTGTCATATGTTTCTCCCTGTTCGAGGATTTCAAGGGCTTTTTCCCAGGAACCCAATTCTTTGTGCGCTACCCCCAGGTATGAACAGATACTTGGGATATCCTGGACCGGTGGATTCAACTTCTGGGCGTTTTCAAGGAAGGGCAGGGCTTTTCCCGGTTGTCCCATGGACAGCAGACAGGTACCCATGTAAAAATGGATGTAATATTTATCGGGAAGCATTGCATCCATCTCCAGCAGTCTGGCATAGGCTTTGTCAGGCGGATTGTTTTCTGTGATGAGCTTAGCGGAAAACATGCCTACACTTGTTCCGGCGGCCCTTTCACGAAAATGGGCGCCCGGTATGATGGTGTAAAATGCCGGTATGTCAAGCAGGGAATGGGTCGTGTTGATCACCAATACATCAAAACCCTTCTGTTTCAAGGCGCCAAGACTGTTTTCCACCTCTACCTTGATGTTGGGGCTGGAGATGTCCGGTAATGTATCCATGCTGACATGCTTTTGTGTGTCCATGATAAATTTTGCGGCATCCAGGTTTCTGAATTTCGGAAGACCACTGGCCACATAATTGGCACCGGAGTTGAAGTCACCGGCCAGTTGTGCGGTCTCGGTGAGGGCACGGCTCAATGCTTTTTGGGGATCGGGAGTGGTACCGGCCGTCCAGACGATTTCGCTCTTTTCCGGAAAAGTGCTGGGGTCATAGGCCAGCACCCCTATCGAGGGAATCCCCATGCCAAGGGAAAAATCAGACAGAAAAACATGAATGTTGTTGGCTTTATATTTCCCCAGCATTTCCTTTACCAGAGGATCGGTGGCGGTCTCGGGTATGATGGCAGGAACAGATATCTTTTCCTGGCTTATGAGGGAAGAGACATGCCTTTCAACCACTTCGCAAATTCCCTGGGATATGGCTTCTTCCACACAATTGCCTGCAGAGGGTCCATTGAATTCATTGATGGTGAAAAACCAGTCAAAGGGAATGAGAACCGGTTTGTTGCGTGTGAGATTGAAACCCCAGGTCCATTTCATGGGTAGTGTTTCATAGATTTTACGACTGGTATCCAGTTCTTTTGAATCATCATGGACCGATTTGGCAATCGCTGCAAAGGGCAGGGTACTTTCTTTCATATCCGCCAGTTTACCGGTCACAAAATTTTTTGGATCTTTGCAAAAACTGAAAAAACTGAAACGCTCTGCCAACTCCATAACTGCGCTGGCTTCAGCTTGCTGAGGGGTGCCTCCTTTGCCCATTTGTTTTTTTGTACCGATAACATTCCGGGCGTCTTTTCCACATTGGCTAAAAAATACCGGAATACCCAGACGGCCATTATCGATCCGTTCGGTTTTCTTGAGGATGTCAAGGTCGACACATTTTAACTTTTCCCTGAAACGCTGGACAGTCTCCATGGGGGACAGAATTTTGTCCTGGTCCAATGTATAGTTTTTATAGGCGTCTTGCAGGGTGATCCGGTAGCTCATGATGCTCTCCAAATAAAGCGTTAGTCGACCTGGCGTTTAATGATAAACCACTTAGATTGATATACTAAGCATGATATGCGGGCTACGCAACATCCTATTTTGCTTGACTCTGCCATATAAATAACTTAAACAAACGCAAAACAGGGTATGAAAATGGGGATGTAGCTCAGCTGGGAGAGCGCAGCGTTCGCAACGCTGAGGTCAGGGGTTCGAGCCCCCTCATCTCCACCAATAACTCGCATTCGTTATAAACAGTAATGTGCGTTTCGAAATTTAGGATAGGCATGTTTTCAAAGGGTTTGGTTCATTCCTGGTCCAATTGAATGGAAGGAGGACAACAGCATGGCAAAAGATCCCAGGCTTGGTTATAAGGTTGTTGCGACGGTTACAGGCTCGGAAGGTACCTGTAGCGCCGGTCATAACATTGGTGACTCCTTTGAAATAAGTTGTCATAACCCGGCAGGTTTATGTGGCTGGTTCTATCATGATATATTCCCAAGTCTTCAGACATTTCAATTTGGTGGGTCTTTGCCTTGGTGGAATGGGGATGTAATTCATCTTCAATGTGCAGACACCCGCAATCTTGTAACCATCAAACTCGAACGATCGAAACGATAAATCGCTATTTCGCCTTCCTATGGCGGGCTCTTCTCTCTATCCAATAAATCCGATCAAATAGGCAAGGTCCACTATAGTTTGTTTTTCAGTGAAAGGGTCTTATGGTTATGTAATTCATTTCCCATCCTCCACTGCTGATCAGATATCTATGTAATTGATTACACAGATGGCAGGCCAGGTTCAATACCCCTTTCAAGCGCACACATGACTTCCGTTGATTGCCTGTCCTTTATTGTCCTGTAAATAAGCGGCAATCAAGCTCTCCGATTTTGAAAAACTCTCGATCGCTTCAAATAAAATAGTTTATGGTCTTGTTGTGCACACTTCTTGCATTCTTATTTTCACATGATGTACACGTCACCTCTTTTCATCGTCAAGATGGCTTGGAATGGTTTAACAGATTTGGGATAACGGTCATTGAAAGGAGAAATACCATGGCAAGTAATTTTCATATGTTTACGCATAAGACCACCGAGACCCTCCATGTCAAACTCACCGGCGACTTTGATGGCAGTTCAGCGTCCGAGCTTGTCAATGCCTTGGCAGACAATCTAAATAGATATTATCAGATATTTATCAACACTACGGAATTGAACAACATCCACCCATTTGGTCAGGAAGTGCTGCAGCGCAGATTGTCAGAATTCAAATCCCAGGGACCAGGCGTGATATTTATCGGGAAAAATCTGGGGCGGTCATTGAACTGAGACCGCGAGAGGGCATTGCCCCATTGCTTGCCGAAGCGCTATTGAGCGAATAAATCGTACTAAAATCTCTTTTACCAACAATGCGATAGGGCTTGTCAGAAAAACGTTCTGATTGAGGACCGTTTTTCTGCTACAAACCCTTATGCCGCAATCCTATTTTCGGAACATTATTATGACAAGCGGTATAGTCAAGGAATATTGGATAGTTCAGTTCTCTGGTTTTCCTGACGCGCACTATAGCCTGCTTCAAACAGCCGACGGATGTTTTGTCATCACCCGCCCAAGGAAGTTTATTTAACCACAGAAAGGGTGGTTCGGTGAAACGGCTGAAGGTAGGGGAGTATTTCAGAAATGTATTCGACATTGCTCTTGAGAGCAGATTTACGGTGAATACCCAGCGGATTTCCCTGGGCGATGGATTTTACCATGACCGACAATAATTTGATGCGTTGGTAAAATATGTGATCGGTTTCAAAATTTACTGGAGATTTTTTATTGCTTTCAAGGTCCTTCAAATACCTGTGCCAGTCCGATAGAAAGTAGCTGACCTGGCCCGCATTGCGAATAATGGAGCGCAGACTGTAGTTTCCAAGGGATGTATCCTGAAGGTAGGCTTTGGCCATAACGATCAGCAGCCTGAGTCTGGAAATAAGAATATCATCATCACGTACCGTTCTCATTTGAAAGAGATTAGACCCCAATCGAAGCATATATCTTACCTTCCTGATCTGAACATTTTGCAAAACGTAACGAGAATTATTTCATTTGCCATGCCATACCAATGTTGTGTGATGGAGCGCTGAACCGGCAACACTTACTGCCGCATACAATAAGCAATTATCGGGCCACACTGAAAAGATATCCAAACTGACCCATATGTTGTGCATACCTGCTGTGTGGGAAACCATTTGAAGCGTGGCATGGCAAAAAAATTCTCCAGAAACTATGAACTAAATGCCACAATAAAATCGTTGCACGATTTTAAATGACGCAGCCTTGCTCTTTTTTTAGCATTTGTCAGATAAAGGTCCCCAATAGGCTTCGTCAGATAACGTCTAGCGGAACATACCCATGACAGCCAGCACACGAGCAATTTTGATTTAACAGAGATGCAGACGATAAATAGGGATGTTGAGAAATGTTAGGGATGAAAAAGAATGGTTATCTAACAGCGGTGTAGTCGCGGCATCTAGATTTGCGAAGCGAATTCAATCGCAGTTAAGGATAATATAGCGTTGTTCTTTTTCGATAGCTTCCGGAGGAATTACAAAATTAAGGCTCATGCCGACTTCCGGGTTTCTTACCCATTCCACTTTGCCATCGATCTCAAGGTGATCGCCATTGAGCAAAACCAGTACGCCGCGAACAAAGGTTGCCAGGGTCTTGTTGGATGGATTGGCAAAACGGATGCCAGATTCGTTGACATCAAGCACTTCGAATTCATGGGAGGCTATTTTCAAAATGGCTCTTTGAGAGGGTTTGTAGATGATCCGGACAAAATTCCGTCTTTCAGGGCCTGAATATTCAATGGCATTCATGGGATGCCCCCTCTTTATGGACAGATATAGTCAACACCTTAGCAAGCTTGAACCTGAACAGGGCGATTTTTTTCCGAAGAGATGTGCCGAGACCTTGATGGAGAAGGGTTTGCAAAAAACGCGGACATAGCAGTGGATCTTTCGAGGCTTTTTGTAAACCCTTAATCCGCAGGAGATTGGTGCAGATCGAGATAGAAAACGCTCAGTTCAGCATTAAGAACTTTAACTTGATTTCTATACGATTATGGTATAGATGTCAACCGTGAATATGTCTTATAGGATTAATTAATTCAATGGGTTATCAAAAAACAAGGAAAACAAGAGCTATGAATCGTCAAAGTGAGCTTTCTAGGAAGACCACCGAAACCCTTATTGAAGCTAAACTGAATATTGATGGTACGGGCAACGGTGATATCGCCATAGGCATACCTTTTTTTGATCATATGTTAACCCTCCTGACAGCCCACGGCTTTTTTGATCTGAGCATTCGCGCCAAAGGGGATATCGAGGTTGATTTTCATCATACCATAGAAGATGTCGGCCTGGTGCTGGGTGAGCTTTTTAACCAGGCACTCGGCAAGCGTGAGGGAATTAAACGTTATGGATATGCCGTAACCCCCATGGATGAGGCTATTGCATCTGTTGCTGTGGATTTATCCAAGCGACCTTTTCTTGTTTATCGACTGCCTTCGGATATACCCAAGACTGGAGAATCGTATTCCATCTTGGGCAAAGAATTTTTCAGGGCCTTTGCCACACGAGGTGGTATGAACCTGCATATCGATGTGGGATACGGAGAAAATGAACATCACATGATCGAGGCCGTGTTCAAAGCTGCCGGTAGAGCCCTTGATGTTGCCACTTCACTGGATGACCGTATTGCCGGTGTTCATTCCACAAAAGGATCCCTGTAGGGTCCCATAATGATGCTTTCTAAAGCGACTGCATTTATCCAAAAATATAGGCAAAAAACCATGCGTGCTGCCTTTTTTATTGTGGGCATTTTCATCTTGATATCCTGCGCGGTACCCCAGAAAACTTTTTCGCCGGAGAAAACCTTGGCGGGTGTTGAAACGATTCTGATCATGCCGTTTCAAAACCTTTATGCAGCTTATGGCAGCAAAATCCATGTTGAATGTTCTTTTTGCAATCAACGTCATGTTGCCGCGAACGTACCTGAAGCGGCTGCCGACTTCATGACCGAGACCTTGAAAAGCTTTCTCATGAATGATAAGACATACCGGTTCATCTTCTCCGATCAGACGGATGAAATGCATGCAAACCTGCCAGCCGATCAGAATGGGGTGGTCAGGATGAGCGAACTTGTTACAACATTCGGGGAAACAAATGCGGTGGATGCAATTCTTGTGGGGTATCTTTTTCACTTCAAAGAACGCGTGGGAACCAGCTATTCTGTTGAATCCCCGGCGTCGGTATCCTTCAGCCTATTTCTGGTGAGAGTGACGGACAGGCGAATTGTGTGGCGGGGAATTTATGAGGAAACGCAACAGTCACTTTCTGAGAATATTCTCAAGCTCGGTATTTTTATTAAACGAAAGGCGCGTTGGATTACAGCCAGGGAAATGGCTGCAGAAGGTCTTGAAAACCTGATATCAACATTACCAAAACCATGATTGTTATTCCTGCTGTAGACATCAAAAACGGTAAATGTGTACGTCTTTCCCAGGGACGGATGGACGCCGAGACTGTCTTTTCCGACCATCCCGCCGCCATGGCGCAGAAATGGGATGCTTTTGGTGTGGACATCATCCATGTTATCGATCTGGATGGTGCCATCCAGAAACGACCCAAAAATGAGGAAGCTATCCAGGATATTGTGGACAGCGTCAATGCACGTGTTCAGGTGGGCGGCGGTATCCGGAACCTCAAGACCATTGAAGCCTATCTCCAGCTGGGCGCATATCGCATCATTATCGGTACCGAAGCCATTCGCAATCCCCAGCTCGTCAAGGATGCCTGCAGGCTGTTTCCCGGTAGGATCGTGGTGGGTATCGACGCGCGAAATGGCATGGTGGCCATCGAGGGCTGGACAGAGAACACGCAGACAAAAGCGGTGGATCTGGCCTCACAGTTCGAGGATCAGGGTGTGGTGGCGATTAATTTTACCGATATTCATAGAGATGGGATGCAGACCGGTCCCAACATCGAAGAAACCCGAAAACTGGCTGAAACCATTTCCATACCCGTTGTTGCCTCGGGTGGTGTCTCGACGCTCCAGGATATTCGAAATCTTCTTCCGTTGGAGCCTTTGGGCGTCATGGGTGTTATTACAGGAAAAGCGCTTTATGCGGAAAGCCTGAACCTGGCGGAGGCTATCTCCGTGGCCATGGGTACCTCTCTATAAAACCTTCCACTTGACATAAAATTTAAATTTTTATACTAATTAAAGTTTAAAAATAAAAAACCTTTCTCTGCCGAAAACGGTATGAGATCCTGCCAATATCACCAGTTGCAATGGCTTTTTTGCCACGGGGGGCAGTCTTTTTGTCCAATTTTATCCCAGAAGAAAAAATTGAAGAAATCAAGAACGCTGCAGATATTGTTGAAGTGGTATCAGATTATGTGCTGCTGAAAAAAACAGGAAAAAATTACAGTGGTCTCTGCCCCTTTCATGCCGAAAAAGATGCTTCCTTTACCGTCAGTCCAGCCAAACAGATTTTCCACTGTTTTGGATGCAATACCGGCGGTAATGTATTTAATTTTCTCATACGGCATGACGGCGTTTCCTTTCCCGAAGCGGTAAGACTGCTTGCGAGACGTTATGGTATCGACCTGCCGGTACGAAAAATGTCTCAGGCCATGCGTGAGCAGATCAGTGAAAGAGAAAAGCTTCTCGCAATTAACCGTATGGCCATGGAATACTATCACTGGAATCTGCTGCATGATTCTTATGGTAAAAAAGCCATGGCGTATCTTAAAAAGAGAGCGATGGAACCATCGATTATCGAAAGGTTTCAACTGGGTTATGCACGTGATTCATGGGACGGACTTCGAAACTATCTTCAGAACAAGCGCGTACCCATGAACCTGATGGAAAAATCAGGGTTGGTGATTCCCCGGAAATCGAGCACGGGATATTACGATCGTTTTAGGGAACGGATTGTCTTCCCCATATACAACCTCAACAAGCAGGTGGTGGGATTTGGTGGCCGGGTTCTGGACGCATCGCTGCCGAAATATCTGAATTCTCCCGAGACACCGGTATACAGTAAAAGCAAATTACTTTACGGGCTTCACCTCGCGCGAAACATGTGCCGTGAAACCCGGACAGTCTATATTGTGGAAGGTTATTTCGACCTGCTGGCACTGCACCAATATGGTGTGGAAAACGCGGGCGCAACTCTGGGGACAGCCCTGACAGCTGAGCACATTCATATGATCAAGGGTTTTGCAGAAAAGGTGATTCTTGTGTTCGATGGGGATGATGCAGGTATCCAGGCGTCTTTAAGGAGTGTGGGAATATTTATCGAAAAAGGCATGCAGGCCCGGGTGATGCTGTTGCCCAGGGGACATGACCCCGATTCTTTTATGCGGAAATACGGCTTAGAGGCTTTTGAAGCACTTGCTGACAAATCAAGCAGCGTTATTTCCTTTATCATGGAATCGGCCCAGAAAAAATATGGTCTTTCCGTGGAAGGGAAAATGCAAATTATCGAGGCGTTGAAAATACCCCTGGCATCCATCCAAGATATGGGCGCACGAAACGGTTATATTAAGGAGATTTGGGAACGCCTCGGTGTAAAAGAATACGATATTCGGGAAAAAGTCGATGCGGCCGCGGCAGAGATGCAAAAAGCAGATGCAGCCCATCGTAATCGACCTGCAGGCCACATTCAGCAGGATGATCACTCCAAACGGCCCTTTATGAAAATGGGCAGACAAGAGACAATCGGTTCCCGGCTGGAACGGCAGATCATTGCTATGATGCTTCAATACCCTGAAATTTTACCCGATATCATTCAAGATAATGTTTTAGATCACTTTGGTAGCGAAACCTTAAAATCACTCGGGAATTTGATACTATCCTTGAAAAATGAAAAAGATCGCCAGATATCTAATTTGATCTCCATTGTTGACGGGGACGAAAAAAGGAATATATTAGCTTCGTTATCTATAAGAGAAGAAATGTGGAATCGGAAGGGCTGTCGCAAGGTTATTACCAAGTTTATCCAAAACAGCCCGCTACGATACAGCGTTTCCCTGACGGAGCAAATTAAGGCGGCAGAAAAGGATAACAATCAGGATCTTTTATTTAAATTGCTTCAGGAAAAACAGAACATTGCTGTTTCAAATGAGCGGCAGAAGCAGGAATTAACCAAATGAAGAAGTCCTGATATTAAAATCGCATCAATTCAGGCCACAGATAGATGGCAGGAGGCTGGATTCAATGGTGAAAAAAACAGAACCCAAAAAAAAGATCCTTAAAAAGACAACCCCAAAAGCGACACCCAAGAAAGAACAGGCAAAAAAGCGTACGAGCAAAGAAGCACTCAAGAAACCAAAAAAAGGGGCCGTCAAAGCAAAAAAGGCAGCCACTAAAAAAGCTGCCCCGGCAAAACCCAAAAAGAAGTCGGCGCTTTCGTTGAAAAAAAGAAAACGTGCCGTGAAAAAGATCTCTAGCTCGAAAAAAACCCGTAAAACATCCAATGAAACGGCCAGTTTAAAAACCAAAAAAGCGTCAACAGTAAAGCCGAAAAACAAAAAGACCGCATCCGGGAAGAAGTCCGCGGTCAAGAAAAAACCAAAGGCTTTAACGAAAAAGGCAACGCCTAAGATGAAAAAAACGCAGCAAAGGTCCCCCAAGACCAAACCCAAAAAAGACTTGGCCATCAAGAACCAGAAAAAGCTAAAAACACTCATTAACAAGGGGAAAAAACAGGGTTTTCTGACATACGAAGAGATCAATAAATTAATACCCGACGGCAAGGTATCAGCTGAGCAAATTGACAACACCTTGATCATGTTTGATGAAATGAAAATTACCATCACCGACAAGGAAAAAATTCCCAAGCAGGTTGCCAAGCTTAAAACAACTGAAAAGAAGACCGCCAAGGCTGCTCAGAAAGCGCTACCCGATTTTGGCACAGTCACAGATCCTGTAAAAATGTACCTCCGTGAGATGGGTCTGGTTACATTGTTGAGCCGCGAAGGGGAGGTTGAGATCGCCAAAAAAATTGAGGCCGGTGAACAGGATGTGCTCAAGGCGCTTCTTGAAACCACCATGGGAGTTGACTATATATTGAAACTGGGTGAGCACATCAAAGAAGGCGAATTGCGTCCCAAGCATGTGCTGCGGGATATCGACGAAGGCGACACGTTTATTGACGAAGTGGTTCAAATAGCGAATTTTGTGGTCACGGTAACTGAGATAAAATCAATCAACGATGAAAATAAAATTTTCAGGGAGCAGCTTACGTCTGACAACCTCCCGGCGGAGAAACAGCGCAGGATCCGGCGGTGTATTTCCCGCAGAAATACCAAGCTTTTTGAATCGTTGAAAGGCTGGCGCCTGGAAGGCTCGGTTATCGACCAGATGGAGGAAGACATGAGAAGGCTCAACGGTTGGTTTGATGCGATGAACCGACTGACGACCTTATGTGCTGAAGCTTTCGGCATGCCCATCAAGGATCTTCGCGCCAACCTGAAAAACAAAACGACATTTACAAAGTGGGCGAAGAAGCATTGTACACTGACACGGGATGAATTGGGGACTCTTTATAAGAGCCTGGCCAGAATACGCGATGAAATCGAAGAAAAAGAGGATGCGACAAAAACCAACGGCAGAGCCCTGAAACGAATCATCGCCAATGTCAATGAAGGGCGTTTTTGGGCAAAACTGGCCAAAAGTGAGCTGATAAAAGCCAACTTACGTTTGGTGGTCAGCATTGCCAAGAAATATACCAACAGAGGGTTGCAGTTTCTAGATTTGATACAGGAAGGTAATATCGGGCTTATGAAGGCGGTCGATAAATTTGAATATCGAAGGGGATACAAATTTTCGACCTACGCCACCTGGTGGATTCGACAGGCGATCACACGGGCCATTGCCGATCAGGCCAGGACGATCCGTATCCCGGTCCATATGATCGAGACTATCAACAAGCTTATACGGACTTCGCGATACCTTGTGCAGGAACTCGGCAGAGAGCCGAAGCCCGAAGAGATTGCCGAGAAGATGGAAATCCCCCTGGACAAGGTGCGCAAGGTGCTTAAGATCGCTAGAGAACCCATCTCCCTTGAAACACCCATCGGAGAAGAAGAAGACAGCCATCTGGGCGATTTTATCGAGGACAAGAAATTTGTTCTACCCTCGGATGCGGCCGTCAATTTGAACCTGGCCGAACAGACCCGTAAGGTACTGGCGACACTGACGCCCAGAGAGGAAAAGGTATTGCGTATGCGTTTTGGCATTGGTGAAAAAGCAGACCATACTCTCGAAGAAGTCGGTCAGGATTTTACAGTCACGAGGGAAAGAATCCGGCAGATTGAAGCCAAGGCGCTCCGAAAACTGAGACATCCCACAAGAAGTCGAAAATTAAAGAGTTTCATTGAAACCTAATTCTTGACAAAAACCATCTTGACGGATACTAACGGTCTTACTTTATCCCTTGAAGCCTCTATGGAATGATTTTTATCATGTCGTGATAAAAGGGCAGGTTAAGCTTTCAGCATAGAAGCGACAATGTCTCGTTGTAAAAAACTGTTCAATGGTTTTATCCGCCTTCGCAGCATGCCGCGGGCATGCCCGTGGATGAACGCTTAAAAATAAGTTAATTGCCACGGCACGATGTCACCCCATGGAAAAGGCGGATAACCGCGGCGTAGCCGAAGGCGAAGACGGGTATTTAAATGGGACCACGGGTTTACCCGTGGGGTTCCATTGCGCGCGTTTTAAGGGCCCATAGCTCAGCTGGCAGAGCCACCGGCTCATAACCGGTAGGTCCCTGGTTCGATCCCAGGTGGGCCCACCAAAGAAAACAGGAAGTGGGTGCAATGAATTTTAAAAGACCTGTCAGGGTCGGGTGATTGGATGCTTGACTTTTCTATAAAAAGGAAAAGTTGATGTAAAGGCGTGGCAGTTCAACCGAACCACGCCTTTTTTTATGCCCTAACAGGTTTAACTTCCCGGAAAGGGGTGCCATATAGGAGACAGAATGGGCTGTAAGCTGGCTGAGGTCATGGATGCCGTTGAAGAGATAGTTCCTGGAGAGTTTGCCGAGGAATGGGACAACTGCGGCATGCAGTTGGGAGACCCCGATTGGCAGGTTGAAAAGATCTGGGTGGCTCTTGATCCTATACCCGAAGTGATAACGGCGGCTTGCCAGGCAGATGTCGATCTTGTTATTACCCATCATCCCCTGATATTTAAGCCCCTCTCCATCATAGATGTCAGCAGGCTGGAGGGTTTTATCATTCAGCAGGCTCTGGATCATCAGGTGGCAATTTATGCCGCTCATACCAATCTCGACAGGGTCCAGGATGGTGTAAACGATGTACTGGCATCCAGAATTGGTTTGCGCGATACGAGAGCATTGTCCATCGAGGGGGAGGCAGGAAAGCCCGGTTTTGGAAGGATAGGATCTTTGGTACAACCAACATCCCTGGCCTCGTTGGTCAACAATTTAAAGCAGGCACTGGATATAAAACATGTTAAAGTAGCCGGGAATCTGGATACACAGGTTAGAACGGTGGCTGTTTGTTCAGGAAGTGGTTCCAGTATGGTCAGTGCTTTTTTCGATGCCGGGGCAGATGTATTCATCAGTGGTGATCTGAAATATCATGATGCACGGAATTTTGAATTTGCTCGGAAAGCACTTGTCGACATCGGCCATTTTGCATCAGAGCATCTGATAGTCCAAACATTTGCTGAACAACTGAACCGTCACTTTCATGACAAAGGGTTGATTCTTGATGTTGAATCTTATCAATATGAAAAAGACCCTTTTGTGATTTTATAATGGAATAGGAGACAGCAGGCTATGCGGGAGCAAATAGCGACACTGGTCAAGCTACAGGCCATTGATTCAGATATCCAGGAAATAGAGAAGAGGCTTGGAAAAGTGGACGGGAAAATGGCCATCCTTGATCTGGAACTGGAGGATTTTGAGTCGGCGATCAATGAAAAAATGTCCATACGCGAAGAATACCAGAAAAAATATCGTTCATTGGAATCGGATGCCAACATGAATCTTCCTAAAATTACCAAAAGCAAAGAAAAGCTGACTTCCGTCAAAACCAACAAGGAGTATCAGGCCTTGCTGAAAGAGATCGAAGATCTCAAAAATGTCAATTCCAGGATAGAAGATCAGATGCTGGAAATCCTAGAGCAGAGCGATGCTGCCGAGACGCAGCTCAGTGAAGAGAAGCGGGTGTTTGAGGCTGCCAGAGTTAGATTGGCTGGGGAAAAGGCAGACATCGAAAAGACTACCGAGAAAGATCGCTTAAAACTTGCCGAGCTTCAGACGGATTTTCAGACCGTTTTGGAGACGGTAAACCCGGAGATTTTAAAAGCCTTCAGGTCGGTCCGAAGCCGCATCGGAAATCCCGCCATAGCCAAAGTTGAAAATGCCGTGTGCGCAGGGTGTCACATGAACATACCGCCACAGATGTACAATGAGCTGCAGCGATTTGAATCGCTCATGCACTGTCCGCAATGTCAGCGGATAATTTATAGTGATAAGCTTTAAGCCTTAAGCCGTAAGCCGCTTACAGCTTATCGCTTAAAGCTTAATGCTGAACAATTGGCCAAAGCAGACCAAACGATCGCTGGGTTAACCTTGTTAACCGGGAGGAAAGTCCGAACACCACAGGGCAGGGTGCTCCATAACGTGGAGTCGCGGTGACGCGAAGGAAAGTGCAACAGAAAGTATACCGCCCGGTGCTTGAAAGAGCGCCAGGTAAGGGTGAAATGGTGCGGTAAGAGCGCACCAGTTCCTTGGGTGACCGGGGAAGCTTGGTAAACCCCACCCGGTGCAAGACCAAATAGGGAAGCGTCTGAGAACGGCCCGTTCGAGCTTCCGGGTAGGTCGCAAGAGGTGACAGGCAACTGCCATCCTAGATGAATGATCGTTACCCATATCAGGGAAACCTGATTCGGGCACAAAATTCGGCTTATGGGCTGCTTTGGCCAAAATATTAAGCAGTAAGCTCTAAGCGATAAGCTGTAAGCGGATTATTGCTTAAAGCTTACTGCTTATCGCTTACTGCTCTTGGAAGATGCCATGGAATCTATCGAAAATAACCTTTCTTTTCTAGAAAAAGTACGCATATTTTCCCACGATTATATCAAGTGCTGTCTTTATATTGCGACATGTGATGTGGATACGGCTCATTTTACCAAGAATCTCTATTCCCGGCTTATCGGCGTTTCTCAAGTATTAGAGGACTTTCTCGATTTCCATGGCGCAAAAAACAGTGAGGCCTGGTATTTTTACAGAGAACTCACCGCTACCATTCGTCACTTGAGTCTGGGTGCATATTCACAGTTACACATTCAGAACCGAATGATTTTTTATGATTTGCCAGGGACTGAGGAATTTAAGGATGAAGGTGCCAGCACGTCCCGTTTTTTGACGCATTCACTGATCAAACTCGCACCGGTTATCATACAGGAAGCGCGTCTGCTTCAGATTCCGTTTCCTGCATCCTCCTTTAAAAAGGAAGATTTCCCAACCATAACGACCCAGGAAATATTGAACTATGACATCGATGATGAATCCACGGATGTTCAAAAGAAAAATATCGTAAAAATATCGGGTGAGTTGCTGCGCATTGCACATTCATTTGATGAGTTCGTGTTTTACGAACATTACAATCTGGATGAGATGCGGGCGCTTGTTCCTGAAAAAATAAACGAAGTTGAAATTCGACGTTTTGAAATGCTGGTTCACAATCTCCAATCGTCTTTTGATACATATGTGATTCATGGTGGCTATCGATTTGGAAATCGAAAACTCAAACAGCTGCGAAGCTTTTTCTCGGTTGTATTTCACCTGCTGCAGATGATTGGCCGTTTGCTGCATCTTTATGAAAGACATCTCCATGATGCCGGATATAAAGATATCTATAAGAAGGTTCAGGGGAGGTTGTCTGATCTTGTCAACACGGAAAAATTGCTGGACAGAACCATCAACTATGGCCTTTTCTTTGTCTGCCACTTTCTGACAACCGGTATCGATCTGGCCAAGGAAATCTTGAATGAAAATATCGAACGGTCGACCATCCGGGTAGGTGTTCCAATGGCCCTCGGATTTCATATGAGGCCCAGTCTCCTGGTTGCCAAGATCGTGCAGTACTACGGTGGCGAAGTGGAGTTATGTGTTGGCGAAGATCGTTTTGACGCCAGCAGTGTTCTTGATATCCAGTGGGCCGGTGGCAAAATTCAAAAGGAAAAAATAACCGACGTGCTGTTTGAAGGTGATGTTCGGGCATTGAGGGACATTGAAATCCTTGCTGGTGCCAATTACGGAGAAGACACCATGGGAAAGGATGTACCGCTACCGGGAGAATTGAAATATCTAAGATAATGCAGACACATGCCATCATTGTCAGTGCCGGAAAAGGTGTCCGGATGAATCGGTCTACACCCAAACAGTATATTTTGCTGCAGGGGAGACCGGTGCTGTGCCATACGGTCTTGGCCTTCAATAAATGTTCGGAGGTGGATAAGATTTTGCTGGTGGTGCCGGAAAAGGATATCCAGTACTGTCGGGAGGAACTCCTTTCAGATTTGCGTATAGATACTCCGGTCAAGGTTCTGGCCGGGGGTAAACGTCGGCAGGATTCTGTATTCAAAGGCATTCTATCCATTGACGACAGGGATGCTATCGTGGTAATTCATGATGGTGTGCGCCCTTTAATACGACCTGAGATGATCACCCGTTGTATTAAAAAGGCCAAGATATCAGGTGCATGTATCTTGGGTGTCCCATTGCAGGATACCCTTAAAACGGTGGATTCGGATAGCCTGATACAAAGAACGATCAACCGGGAGAGCCTGTGGACGGCTCAGACGCCTCAGGCATTTCATTACCAACTCATTCGTGATGCGCATGAGGCTGCGGCCAAAGCAGGTGTCGAGGCCACGGATGATGCCGCTTTGTTGGAGCGCATGGGCTTGCCAGTAAACATCTTGCTGAGTACTGGGAATAATCTTAAAATAACGACAAATGACGACCTGCTTTTGGCAGACGCCATTTTGTCGCAAATCAAGCAGGGGAAATAATATTGTCATTACCTGAAATATTGATTGTGGATGATGATGTCAATTTCGGGGGGCTCCTGGAGGAGTTTCTCGGCAAACAGGGCTTTCATGTCTCAGCTGTAAGTGGCGGGGAAGACGCCGTGGAACAGCTGTCCAAAAGAAAGTTTGACATTGCGTTGCTCGATCTGATGATGCCTGGAATGGATGGCTATGAAGTTATGGACTTCATCAAGGATCAAGAGCTTGAAACCAATGTAATCGTTATGACCGGCCATGCTTCAACACAATCAGCCGTCACTTCTTTGCGGAAAGGTGTATACGATTTTTTGGACAAGCCTTTTGACCTGGAAACGTTGTCAAGCGTCATTAAGGGCGCCATTGGTAAAAAACGGTCCAGAGACAAGAAAAAAAAGGCCAAGGAAGAACTGGTCAAAGCATACAATGATATGGAAGCCGAGATCCGGGACCAAACTGCCGAGCTTATGCGGAAGCACAACCAGCTGGATCTGGAAATAGAAAATCGAAATCGAATCGAAGCTGCCTTTCGAGACAGTGAAAGTAAATATAAATCCCTGACCGATAACTTGAATGTAGGTGTGTACCGCAACACCGCGGGTGCAGAGGGACGTTTTATTGAAGCCAATCCCGCTATCGTGGAAATGTTTGGTTATGATTCGCGGGATGAGTTTATAAGATTGAATGTTTCCGATCTCTATGAAGATCCATCTCAGCGGTTGAAATTCAGTGAGGGCCTGGCCAAAAGAGGTTTTGCCAAGAACATCGAGCTGCATCTCAAGCGGAAAGACGGTACACGTTTTATCGGGGCGGTATCGGCCGTAGCTGTCAAAGACGCGCATGATGAAGTAAAGTATTATGATGGAATTATAGAAGATATAACCGAGCGAAAGCTTGCGGATGAGACACTCATCAGAAACGAGCACTGGTATCGAACCCTTACCCAGATCGGGCTTTCCCTGTCTGCGGAAAAGGATACCAAAAAACTTCTTGAACGGATTGTCATCGAAGCCAGGACCCTTACCAATGCCGACGCCGGCACCCTCTATTTATTGGACAAAGACAATCAGGATCTGACATTTGAAATCGTCCAAAATGATTCCATGCAGATCAAAATAGGTGGTACGAGCGGTGTGGATGCGGAGTTGCCCAATGTGCCGTTGTTCATCAATGGCGAACCCAATCATGCCAATGTATCGTCTGCCGTTGCCCTGACCGGTGAGACCATAAATGTGAAAGATCTTTACGGATCGGAAGGAGAACGCTTCCCAGGACCCCGGGAATATGACGCAATTTCCGGTTATCACACCAAGTCAATGCTCGTCATGCCCCTCAAGAATCACGAAAATGAGATCATTGGGGTTTTGCAGTTGTTGAATGCCAAACACCGGAAAAGCGGTGAACCCATTTCTTTTTCCGAAGAGTACGTTGATCTGGTAGCTGCCCTGGCGTCCCAGGCGGCAGTAGCCCTGACCAATGCCCAGTTGATCGAAAACCTGAACAATCTCTTTTATGCCTTTATCCGGAGCATTGCCACTGCCATCGATGAAAAATCTCCTTATACCGGAGGCCATATCAATCGCGTGGTTAAACTGAGCATGATGCTGGCTGATAAAATAAATGAAGATAAGACCGGTGCATTCAGGGATACCCAATTTACCAAGGAAGAGCTGGAAGAACTGCGTATGGCGGCATGGATGCATGACGTGGGTAAGGTGACGACCCCTGAAAATATCGTCAACAAGGCAAGTAAACTTGAAACAATTTTTGATCGCGTCAATTTGGTCGAGACCCGATTTGCCTTGATTGCGTCTGAGATAGTCAATGCACACCTGGAGACGAAGCTGAAGTTGCTGCAAAAAGATCAGGTGGATCTGAGAAAACTGAAGGCGGCTGACAAAGCACTATCTGAAGATTTAAAGATTTTACTTCATGATCTTGAATTCATCAAAGCCTGTAACAGCGCTGATCATCCTATGACAGAAGAACGACTCTCGCATCTTCGGGATATTGGAAAAAAAGAATACACTTTTCAAAATATAAAACACCCATACCTGACCGAGGATGAAATCAAGAATCTGAGTATACGCTATGGCAATCTCACGGACGAGGAACGGAAGGTTGTTGAGAATCATGCCACCATGACGCTCAAGATCTTAACGCAGCTGTCTTTTCCAATGAAACTGGAGAAGGTTCCGGCGTTCGCCGGCGGGCATCATGAGAAGTTGGATGGATCGGGTTATCCCTTGGGGCTTGCGGAAAAAGAGCTTCCGCTACAGACCCGCATTCTGGCTATTGTCGATATTTTCGAAGCCTTGACTGCCCGTGACAGACCCTATCGTGAACCCATGAAGCTTTCCGAGGTAATCAAGATTATTCGATTTATGAAAGAAAACCATAAAATCGATCCGGATCTCTTCGATCTTCTTGTGGGCAGCGGCGCCTATTTTGAGTATGCCATGAAAGAAATGGATCCTAAGCAGATAGACATGCCCAAACCAAAATAAACTGTAAGCACTTATTGCTTAACGCTTACTGCTTCTTACAGTCTATTCATCCCTCGAAATAAATTTCTGAACGTGCGCAATGACCTCATGGGGAGAACTGGCATAGAACAGGTGACCTGTATGTTGAAATGGTTCAAATCGTTTGTCTTTCTCATAATTCAGGAGAATGACCGGTTTGCCACATTTCAATGCCAGGGCTATTTCGGATAAGGTTCCCATGCCGCCTGGGCAGGCGACCACCACATCGCTGGACAGAACGTTAATGCAGTTTCTGGCATTGCCAAGCCCGGTGACGATAGGTATGCGGATATATTCGGAAGCCTCTTTGGGGGTGCTGCCCGGGAGTATGCCGATGGTCAAACCTCCCTGGTCACTGGCACCTCTGGCCGAAGCTGTCATGACCCCGGTATCTCTTCCCCCGTTTAAAAGAACCCAGGCTTGCTTGGCAACAAGGGTCCCCAGGGTATAAGCATCTTCCATTTCCTTGGCACCGGCAAGACCGCCCCCCATGACACCGATGATCAGGGGTCTGTTCATATGAACCCTCCTTTAAGCGATAAGCTGTAAGCTATAAGCGGCTTAATGCTTAATGCTTACAGCTTATCGCTTATTTTTTTCAAGAACTTATCTCGGTAAAAGCTCTTTACCGTTTTTTGTCACTTCAATGCCTTTCGAGATGACCAGATCCTTACCGATGTCATACCCATGTTTGAGCACCTGGTCATCCTGACTCGAAGCTGCTCTCTGGAATGTTCTGGTGCGGGGATATTTGTGCGACATATAAATCTTGAGCATAGGGTCTTCCAAGCTTATCAAGGCTGTTGTCTTTCCCCTGTGTGACGGTGCTTGTTTCTGGGCAGCCAGTTTATTGCAGAAACCTTCGATTAATCCAACGGCAAAGTCTGTCTTGCGATATCGGTTCAGCATTCCTTGGCGGTTGTAACGGCGCCAGTGCGTGTCGATGGTATTTTTTACGAAATCGTAGACATAAGAAGCAATTTTGACATTTTCCGGGATTCCGCTGATTTCAAAAACACGCCCCATTTTTTCTTTTGCGAGGACATAAGAAGATACCCAGAGTCCCTGGACAAAATAGTATTTCTGTAACAGGTTTGCCAAATGATATTCTTCCCGGTGGTGCCGCAAGGCGGGAAAGCCAATAAACATGCTGACAAAATTGCGTTGAAATGACCGGTTCTGCAGTTCAACGTTGTATTTCCTCATCAGTTCATGGGCTTTGGTCATGGCGGCTTCGGCTTCGTGGCGGTTGCTACTTTTGGCGAGGGACATGAGTTTTTTTACACGGAGCAGAGCCCTGTCCTGATTGCTTAAGGACAGGCTGTTTATCTGGTCATGCAGCGGTTTATAACTACCGGATGCTTTTGGATTGGCTCTCAGGTGATGGCATGCCTTTAAAAAATCAGGTCCGTGGGGAGTTGTCTCTGACGTTTTTAGAACCTGATCGGCATACTGGTGAGCCATTTCATGATATAAAACATCCCGTACATCGTCCCATGCATAATCCAAGGCAAACGTTCGGCTGATGACAATTTCATTTTTTGACTCTGACCAGTAACCAAGCCGGCTTTTTAATGTCCTCAGACTGAAAAAGGGCTGTTTCATGTGTTGGCGGTCATGAGGAGACAGTACCCAGAGCGCATTTTCCCACTCACAGGCGATCCCATGAACAATGCGACGTTCAAGATCCTCCTGAAGACGGATATCAGAAGATTTCATCTGACTCATGGAAAAGCTGATCGAGTTCCGTGTCCCTGTCCATCAATACCGGGAATGTTTTTCGGTAATTCCGAAGGGTTGATAGAGAAAGACTTGCTGTCTGCGTGTGATCGTGTTTCACTTCTTGGAAATGAACATTACCCTGATAATCGATAACACATGAATAGCCGTTGTATTCCACCTGATTGCCGTCCACGCCGACCCGATTGACACCGATGACATAAGACTGGTTTTCGATGGCCCTGGCACGTAGAAGTGTCTGCCAATGGATTTCCCGGGATGCCGGCCAATTCGCGATAACGATGGCCAGGTCGTAGGGACTGCCGGAATTTCTCATCCAGGCCGGGAAACGAAGATCATAGCAGATAAAAGGCCGGATTCGCCACCCCTTCAATTCAACAGTCAACAGATGGTTTCCAGCGGTATACTCCTTTTCTTCGCCACTCATCCTAAAAAGATGTTTCTTGTCATAGGTGAGCATTCGACCATCCGGTTTTGCCCAGATCAGGCGATTAAAATAGTGTCCTTCTTCTTCGATCATGAGGCTCCCTGCGATGTCTGCGGATTTATCCGCCGCTTTTTTCATCATCCAGGACACAGCACTCCCCTGCATGGTTTCAGCTAATCCGACGGGACGCATACTGAATCCGGTGGAAAACATTTCAGGCAGGAGGATGAGGTCGGTGGGGTTTTCAATGGCCTCGAATTTTTTATCCAGCATTTCCAGGTTGGCTTGAATATCTTCCCAAACCAGCTCTGTCTGGATGAAAGTAACGATTAAATTCGGCATAATTTTTCAGCAGCCCTTTCCAGTGTCTCTACTCTTTTTGCAAAGCAGAATCGCACCACGTTGTGATCTGTTTTCGTGTGATAAAAAACTGAAACCGGTATGGAGGCAACGCCGTGTTCGATGGTCATCCAGCGGGCGAATTCAATATCCGGCAAAGTTGAAATGGCATCGTATTGCATCATCTGAAAATAGGTTCCGCTGCAGGGGACCGGTTTGAAGCGCGAACCTTCCATATAGTTTAAAAAAGTATCTCTTTTATCCTGATAAAAAGAGGCCAGACCATGATACAGATCCTCCCGGTCGAGGATGTCGGCATAGGCCAGTTGAATGGGGGTGTTGGAGGAAAATGTAAGAAACTGGTGTACCCGCTGAAATTCCCTGGAAAGTGTTGCCGGTGCTAGACAATAGCCGATTTTCCAGCCCGTGGTGTGATAGGTCTTGCCAAATGAGCTTACAACAAAACTTCTGGCGGCCAGGCTGGGATAACGAATGATGCTTTCATGGGTCTGATGGTCAAAAACAATATGTTCGTATACTTCGTCACTCAGAATCAGGGTTTTCGTATCAGCCAGGATTGTGTCCAGGGCAGCCATATCCGATTTGTCAAGGATGCTGCCCGTGGGGTTGTGGGGAGAGTTCAGGATAATAAGACGCGTTCTCTCAGAGAGATTATCCGCAACCTCATCCCAGTCGATCCGATAGTCAGGCGGTTTCAACTGCAGGAAAACAGGGATGCCATTGTTCAGCCTTATCACCGGTGCATAGGCATCATAAGCCGGCTCAAAAATGATGACTTCATCGCCTGTGTGAACCACCGTAGTAATGGCGGCATAAAGTGCTTCCGTGGCTCCAGTGGTGACGGTGATTTCCGTATCCGGGTCATAGTCATACTGGTAGAGCTTCCGTACCTTTTCGGCAATTTTATGACGCAGTGCAGCTACCCCCTGCATGGGTGCATACTGGTTGCTGCCTGCTCTCATGTGCTCAGCCACGCCCTCAATCAGATCGGGGGCGGCATCAAAATCCGGGAATCCCTGAGACAGGTTGATAGCCTGGTAATCATTGGCCAATTGAGACATGACCGTGAAGATGGTGACACCGACATCAGGCAGTTTTGAATTGAATGGTATCATTCTGCTCCGTATTCTTTCAACATACCCTGGGCTTCCATTCGGATCTCTTCGCGAAGAGAGTCGGGTTCCAGTACCACAGCATCTTTTCCCCAGCCCAGGATCCAGAACTTGATTTCTTCGGTCCCTGCGATTTGTGCTTTGAAAATCAGGGACCCGTCTTTCTGTTTTTCCACAACTTGACTTTCATGCCATATCTTTTCAGCAATATACCCGGCAATTCTCGGAGAAAAATGGATGATCACCTGAACCGGCTCGCCAAAAAAGGCGCCAAAACTGGCACGCAGAAGATTTTCCATATCAAAATCCTCCGGTGTTTCAAAGATAGTGCCTGTTAATACCATCTTTTGGATCCTGTCAACGGCAAACAGTCGTATGTCCTTTCTGAGACGGCAAAAGCCGAGCATGTAAAACGTACCATCGAAAAACCAGAGTTTGTAGGGTGCGATGACCCGTTGGGAGGTCTTCTGACGGCTCATGGCATAATAGGTTATACGGACATGCTGCCGGTTGAGAATTGCCTCGTTAATCTGGTCGATAATATCCCTAAAGCGACTGTAGTCCTTGGTTGGCTTTAGGTCGACTTTCAGACTGGATTCAACATGCTGCAGATAGGTCATATATTCTGGTGGCAGGGTTGCTTTGATTTTCTTAAAAAGAGACTCGAGAGAATCGTAAAAGACCGTATTTTTCAGCATTTTCAGCATATCACTGCTGAAATAGAGGGCCATGAGCTCAGCAATATTAAAAGGAATGGGTATTTGATGTTTTGCGGACGCCATCAGGGACCAGTAATTTTTTTGGTTCTTGCGCTCCGTATATACGGGAAATCCAGCGACCTGAAGGGCCTCCAGGTCCCTGTAGACGGTTCTGGCGTGACAGGAGAGCTCAGAAGCCAGGTCCTGAACGGATTTTCCCTGCGTGGAGGCGATCAAACGCCTGATGATTTTCCATTGTCTTCCTAATTGGTCGCCTCTGGCCATCAATTCGCCTTTTTATTAAAAAACCGGGCTCTTTGGCGCTGGGCTAAACAACCTGGATATGCCAAGGCTCGAACTGGACACCCAGCAAATTGTTCTGCGGGTAACGAAAGACAACGTAACCCAGTTGGACCATCTTTTTGTATACGCTGGTATGGCTGAAACGGGTGGTAAAATTGGCAGCCCCGAAACCAACCTGTCCCACATCAAAATCACTGACCCCATGATAAGAATAACCCGGGGGAGCGATGGCCTGGGAGGCCAACGACAAGTTACCACCGGTTTTCTTGACTTTTCTCAGGAACAGGTAAAATTGCTTGGCCATGCCTCGGATACCGGCTGTGAGTACAAGCCGATCGCCGATATCGTGTGATATCTCGTGATAAAGCTGTTGGGGGAGTCCTTTGAAAAGATAATTGCCGGTTCCAGGAATTTTGTCAGTTTTTGATGCGGCAATGGTGTCCGATATATTGTGGAATATTTTATCTCCTAGAAAACCATAGATTCCGGCTTTGGTGTGGAATACTTTATCGATAAACCCAAGCTCTTGTTGTGTAAATGCACCGACCTTTGCATAGTCTCTGGCAACCCGTAGGCTATCGTCAAATCCCAGGATACAGAAATTGCCGAACCCCACAATGGCCTGAATACGGGAAAATCGATTCAAAGTGCTCAGTAGTACCGGCCAGTCATCTTTTGGAAGCAGGGTATGATGGATAACGTGAGGCTGTTGTTGGTTTGTCTGGACTGCTCCTTGGGTATTTTTCATGTTTGAGACAGGCGCACCAAAGACTCTGGCAATCCCCGTGGGAGGCAGACCCTGCGCCAGGAGTAAACAGCTGAATGTTTTTAAGAAGGCTCTTCGATCCATGAGGTATGATGTTTCAGGATAAATTCCAGTTGTGATGTTTGATCTGATGTCAGTTTGCCAAACTGAACGCCCTGTTGTCTTAACCGTATCGTGCTGAAGGCATTTTCTCTGGCAAGCTCAACGTCTGAGACGGTTTGTATGGGAATATTTCTTATACAATAGCTGTTTTGACGAATGATGATATCCAGCTCACCGGCACTATTCGGCCGGGCTTCGTCTGCAAGGTATTTGAAAGCGAGTCCACCCAGGCTGATATCTTTAATCTGACCGAGCTTGGATGTCTCCGGGCCCAGCACCGCATAAGCCCCTTGAGCAGCCTTGAATCGTTTGTGTTTTCTGCGTTCAATTTGATTCATTTGTTGCCCCGCAGCAGGATGCATGGTGGCAGGCGCATCACGTTTTGTTTGCCCAAAAAGCGATTGCAAGGTGTATAAAATAGTATGCTGGGAGTGTCAATAGAAAAGTAAATTCAACAATAAAGGGTGATTATGACAACTTATTGAATTTAATGTCAAAATTTTGAATATTTTCCACGAGATCGATGCCCTTTGCGGTGATGCTGGCCGTGCAGGAAACATACGGTGGGCAGTCCATGGATTTGTCCAGTTCCACATAACCGCTTTTTTCGAGATAGACGATGTTCCAGTTGAGTTCCTCAGGATCAGACCGACAGGTCTCATCGAGGGTGCGTAGCTCGGCAAGCCCAAAAGGGTATGCTCTGAAAAAATCATAAAGGGTTTTCAGGATGCAGCGTCTTAAGGCAAAATGACCTTCCGTTTCTTTCAAAGAATCCATTTTCCCCCTAATGCAGGGCTGTATAATAATAGAGACCTGAGCCTATGGCCCAAAGCAGAATCGCCACTGTGGCGAGGACACACAAGCGTGCCAGAGTTCTGTGCAGCCGGGTTTCTTTTTTTCTTTCATGGTAGCCAAACAAAAGCCCGAGAAGAATGCCCCCGGCAATGCCACCGCCGTGTCCCCAGTTATCAATGCCCGGGATCATAAAACCGAACAGAAAAATCATCAAGACCCAACCACCGATTTGACGATAGATAGCCTGCCCGTAAACGCCGCCGCGGCTCTTGCCATAGTAAAGAGCGGCTCCGATGAGACTGCAGATCGCTGCTGATGAGCCAATCGTGTCGGGTGTCCCTCTCAGGTATGAAATCCAGAAACCGAAAATTCCGCCAAGGGTGTAGATGCTGAACATCCGGTGAATACCGTATTCACGAATAATGAGTACCGAGATCTGTCGGAATGCCATCATATTGAACAGGATGTGCAGGATGCCACCGTGAAGATAACTGGCCGACAGAAGCGTCCACCATCGGTGCAGGTTGTCGATGGCAAATGTTCCGGTGGCTCCCAACAGCCTCAAACTTAGTAAGCTGGGCGATAGAAAATGAAGGGGGTTCCCAGATAGTCGGAGAGACTGAAAGCTGATGAGAATGGTTAGGGCAAACATAGCTGCATTGACATATATGATACCCTTGATGAATTGTGCCGGATTATTGAAAAGTCGTGAAACAGGATTGTTGTGCATCCAGGACCCGGGTTTTACGGTGCCGCAATAAGGGCAGCGGGCCTCATCAATGCTGATGAGTTTGCGGCAGGTTGGGCAGAGAATGGTTTTTCTCGCAGTAGGGGTCATGGGATGCTCTATTGATTTTTGGATAATACGACGCAAAACAAAAATACGTGCTGAAGTTAATGATTCGGCATTGATCTGTCAAATAAAATGCTATAGTTAGCCATTAGCGGTAAGTTATAAGCAATACGTTGTTGCCGCTCAACCCGCTTATGGCTTAAAGCTTACAGCAACTCCCTGGATTAGTCTCATCAGTCGATTGAAAGAGAATTTGATAAATAGCAGGAAAAAGGACATGTTATGACGACAATATATCTGGTTTATATCACCACCGGTGACAAGACGGAGGCAAGGCAGATCGGTAAGGCCCTGGTGGAATCAAAGCTGGTGGCCTGCGTAAATATTATCGATCACATGAATTCTATATACCGCTGGGAAGGTAAGATCCAGGAAGATCAGGAGGCCATTCTGCTTGCCAAAACCACGCAGAAAAATATACCGGCGCTGAAGAAAAAAGTGAAAGCCATGCATAGCTATGATTGCCCCTGCATGGTTTGTTTACCGGTGATGGAAGGGTATGAGCCATATCTGGAATGGATCCAAGAGCAGGTAATCTAATGTAGATCGAGAGAACCTACATTTAGGGTTGGAGGGTCGAAGGGGGATACAAGGGTTGGAGGTTGGCTGACTGCTATTAGCGGGCAGCAGCATCCCAGCTTCCATGCATCCTTGCATCCCAGCATACAAAGTTTCGAGGGGCCAAAGATTGAAGAACCTTCGGAGAATACGCTCGCCATTTCCATTCAATTAAAATTTTATTTACTTTAGCAAGACCCAATCAAGGAAGATAAGCATGAAAGACGACAGAGGGATCTATTACCATCCACAGCTGAAGAATAAACGCGTGCGAATGTATATTCGAAAATTCGGCAGCGAAATCCAGTTTCGATTATGGAACCAGGACGTACCAGAGCTTTGGGAAGAACATGGCTGGGTGGCCCACGAAGCCATTCTTCAGGCCAGCAAAATGTACGGCGGCAAAACTTTCAACCCGGAACAGGTGTATGATATCAACATTGCGGAAGAACTTATAAAGGAAGAAGGTTGAGCTTTATGGATTAAAGTAATTTATGAATAAATATCTATAAATATCTATATATAAAAGATAAAATATACATGGAGCATGGCATGGTCAGAACCTTGACCCTGTTCGTAAAAGGTGGCTGCAGGCCAAAAAACCTGCGCCATATTACAGGGTGCTTTTTGTTCCCAAACCCCCGGGCCCGTGGAGCACCTTAGAGCTTCTGCAGTAACCTTTTTACCGTATTTCCATCTGCCTGGGCGCCAAAGTGCTTCATGATAGGGCCCATGGCCTGCATTTTGCTCTTGAATTGTGAAAGGTCAATGTTGTCATCGACCCAGGCAATAATTTCGTCTTCTGAGGCCATCGTTGGCAGATAGGTTTCAATAATCCGGATAAAGACCGTATTTTCATCAGAACCCTTTTGTGATAGCGTTTCTTTTTCTGACTTGATCAGTTTCTTCAGAACCTTGATTACCTCGTCATCGGAAAGCTCTTTTGCATCGGCTCTTGCGAATTCTCCCATAATGATCCGCAGGGTGCTTTTCTTTTCCTCATCCCTGGCCTTCATGGCACCCATAAGATCTATCTTGATTTGCTGTTGAATGGTCATTGCTGACTCCTTATCATCATATGGTTCATGTGTTTGTCGATTCATTGATTTTTCGCAAGGAATCCTTATCTTGTCAAGAAGCTTTAGTAGATAGGGCTTTATGGATTTATACCCTATTTTGTGATATGCAGCTTGGAAGTTTTTAAGGTTTTTTTATATTCTTTGTGGATTGACGCTTCGGGTTCTTCGAACCTTCGAATTTTTGTATGCTGTGATGCTGTGATGCTTGAAAGCGGGTATGCTGCTGTCCGCTGATAGCTGTCAGCCACCCTCGAACCCTCGAATCCTCGGACCCTGGTTTTAAAACATGCGTATTCTACTGATAGAAGATGACCGTAAAATTGCCTCTTTCATCGAAAAGGGGCTGACTGCGGATGGAT
>JAHEIB010000063.1 GCA_024639645.1 Deltaproteobacteria bacterium | reverse complement strand
AGCACATCCTCCCCAAACCAGGCGCCTGGAAGTATGCACCCATACCACTGAACCTCATCTATACTTAGGTATTTTGACAAAATGTTTCCCTGTGATAGAGATGTTTTAGAAAGCATTCTTGGATTAGGCAATAGATACCATAGGAGAGAATCATGTCCGAAATTATTTTGTCCATTGACCAGGGCACCACTGGAACAACGGTACTTCTCATAGATGAAAAGCTTGGTGTCCGCGGGAAAGGGTATCGTGAATTCAGGCAGATCTATCCGGAACCAGGATGGGTCGAACATGATGCTGACGATATATGGGCATCCGTGCTGGAATCCATCCATGAAGCTATTCAGACAAGTGGTGTTTCGGTATCGGAGATCGTCGGTATAGGCATTACCAACCAGCGTGAAACCAACCTGATCTGGAACCGGGAGAACGGCCAGCCATATCACAATGCCATTGTATGGCAATGTCGGCGGACTTCCGGAATTGTTGAGGAATTGAAAGCCAAAGGGTATGAAACACTGTTTCAGGAGCGAACAGGCCTTTTGCTGGACCCTTATTTTAGCGGGACAAAACTCAAGTGGCAGCTTGAAAATATTGATAATCTTCCCAAGGAAGTTGAGGCTGAAAGAGCTATTGCCGGTACCGTAGACACCTTTCTCACGTGGAAATTGACGCGTGGGGCTGCCCATGTCACTGACGTCACCAACGCCTCCAGAACCTTGCTCATGGATCTTGAAACCTTGTCGTGGGACGAGGACCTCTGCTCGATTCTGAATGTGCCGAAGTCCATGTTGCCGGAAATCCGGAGCTGTTCAGAGATTTATGGGCATACCCAAGATGTGCCGGGATTACCGGATGGTATCCCTGTCTGCGGCATGGCAGGCGATCAGCAGGCGGCCTTGTTTGGCCAGACCTGCTTTAAAGAGGGTGAGGCAAAGTGCACGTATGGAACAGGCGGATTTCTACTGATGAATACCGGGGCAACCCCGGTTCCGAGCAAAAACAGGCTTCTGACAACTGTGGCCTGGAAAGTCAACGATACGGTTACCTACGCCCTTGAAGGGTCGGCCTTTATTGCCGGGTCAGCCGTAAAATGGCTTCGAGACGGCTTACAGTTTTTTGAAAAGACCTCTCAAATAGAGACGTTGGCAAATCAAGTGGCCGATTCCGGGGGTGTTACGGTAGTTCCGGCATTTGTGGGGCTGGGGGCACCGCACTGGCGTTCAGAAGCCAGAGGATTGATTACCGGGCTGTCCCTGGGAACCCATCGTGCACATGTCGCCAGAGCGACCCTGGAAGGAATTGCCTTGCAGAATGTTGAGATTTTACAGGCCATGGTGGCTGACAGCAATCAACAACTGGTGCAGCTCAAGGTTGATGGCGGTGCGAGTGCCAACAACCTGTTAATGCAGATGCAGGCCGATTTTCTTGGATGCCGCATCATCCGTCCTGAAATGGTTGAGACCACGGCGATGGGAGCGGCATTCTTGGCAGGCCTGGGGGCGGGCGTATGGAAGGATTTTGACGACATTGCCAGGACCTGGAAAATGGACCGAGAATTTCAACCCGGTATTGATGAGCAGAGCCGTTCTCAGATTTTGAGGCGTTGGCGGGAGGCCGTCAAAAAAGCGTGACCGGTAATCATTGGCTTTGCCGGAAGTAAAACAAAATGTTGCATAAGTGCATTTTCTATGTTAATAAAAATAAACAAATAAATATTTCCCGCAGTGTTGAACCGAAATAGCGCTTGCTAACCCCGTGGCTTGCTGCGGGGTTCTTCAATCTGTAACGAATAATAGGCTAAAACGTGAATTCATCTGATTTTGACGCAGTCATCCAAAGAGTGTTTGAGGCCACGGGAATCGATTCTCAAAATGAACTGGCTCAAGCTCTCCAGATCAACCGCTCGGCAGTCACCCAGGCAAGAAAGAAAGGGCAGGTGCCGGATCGATGGCTGCTAAAACTCTACCGAAAATTCGGCTTGAATCCGGAATGGCTGGAAAGCGGCGATGGACGCTCCTTTCTAAAAAAACGCAATAGGGGCTCGGCCTCAGAATTTGAAAAAATACCCAAAGTCAATGCCAGACTTTGTGCCGCTGAGGGCTCGTTTGAAACGGATGCGGATATACAGTGCTATTATGCATTTCAAAAAGACTGGTTGCAAAAAAAAGGTTCAGCAGAAACCATGGTGTTATTCGATATATTTGGGAACAGCATGGAACCGGAGATTCAGAACAGCGATACGGTACTGGTGGATCAAAGCCAGAAGGCTATCCTGGCCGGGGCGTTGTATGCGGTGGGTATCGAAGACACCATTATGGTGAAGCGGATCGAAAAACGACCCAACAAACTGGTTTTACTGAGCAATCATAAGGATTATCTACCCATCATACTCAATCGGGAAGAGGCGGGCGCCGTCAGAATTATCGGCAAGGTCATATGGGTATGCCGTGAGATATAAACCCAAACGGTCACATCGGTAATTGCTCAAAAAAATAAATTATCTTTTTATTTTATGTGTACATATAAATAAACATCGAGGACATATTTTTTAACAAAAGGAGACTGGCCAATGACAAAGGATATGGTTCAATGCCCCAAGGATTCAAAAATTATGTATCAGCGGGATGTCTGCGAAAATATTTTTCGCAAAGGGAATATCCGCTGCTGGTGTAAAACGTGTGAGCTATTCCGCGATGAGGAAGAAGAGACGGATAACCTGTAACCCGAACATTTTATCCGCCTTCGCAGAATACCACGGGCATGCCGGTGGATGAACGATTAAAAATAAGCTAATTACTGCGGCGCGCGAGGTCATCTCATGGAAAAGGCGGATAACCGAGGCGTAGCCGAAGGCGAAGACGCGTATTTAAATGGGACCACGGGTTTACCCGTGGGGATCCATGAAATAGACGGGCTTAACAGTCACAATGTTCTTCGCAGGAATCGGTCTTTATCAGCGCTTGTCCACAATGGGGGCAGAAAGGGGTGGCTATATTATGCTCATCGACACATGCCTCTTGTGGTATATTTAGCACATAGGGTCCTTGACCGTCGTAGTTGCATGCTTCTTCTGGACAGGAAAATTCCATTATTTGTCTCCAATTTATATAATTTGTTCCGGTGACGTCAGCAATTTAATATATCATATACATTGCGAGACCAAAGGTATTTCATTAGATATTTGTCTGCATATCAGATGAACATATCGTGGTTAATCGTCAAGCATTGTATTGACTATGCGTGTTGCCGTACCCGGTTCTTGTCGTTAACAAAGTCCTAACTGCAACAAGATAGTCACAGTTACCGCAATGGCAAGTTTATTTCAATTAAAAAATCAGGAGAGGCCGTGGTGAAACACAAAGAAGGAACCATGAAGGGTGTACGTGATGCTAATATTTTCTATCAATATTGGTATCCGGAAGAGCGATCCAGGGCCTTGCTTGTCATTGTACATGGTCTGGCTGAGCATAGTGGGCGTTATATGAATGTAGTGAATCACTTTGTTCCGGAGGGCTATGCCGTGTATGGGATCGACCACATTGGACACGGGAAATCTGATGGAGAAAGGGTGTACGTGGACAGATTCCAGGATTATACCACCACACTGGCGGCATATGTTGACATGGTTCGCGATTGGCAGCCTGGCAAACCCATATTTTTGATCGGGCATAGTATGGGCGGTCTGATTGGTGCAGCCTACCTGCTGGAACATCAACATGAATTGTCCGGAGCTGTACTTTCCGGTCCTGGAATTAAAGTGCCTGATAATATATCACCAATCGTCATTTTTATGGGGAAGATACTCTCAAAGATGTTGCCCAAGGCGGGGATCCTGAAACTGGATTCAAAAGGTGTTAGCAGAGACCCGGCCGTGGTGGAGGCATATGTCAATGACTCCTTGGTATATAAAGGAAAAGTCACCGCGAGGCTGGGCGCTGAAATGCTCAAAACCATGCAGGAGGTAACAAATAATGCAGCCCAAATCAAGCTGCCTTTAACGATTGTACAGGGAAGTGATGATATATTGATCGATCCAGGCGGCGCCCAATTGCTGTATGATTCAGTAAGCTCAGCGGACAAATCAATCAAGATTTATAAGGGCTTTTACCATGAAGTATTCAACGAGCCGGAGCACGAGCAAGTCTTGAATGATGTTCAGAAATGGATAGAAGCGCATCTTGATGCAGACTAAGGTTAAATCGCTCTGTTCAGGTATCATGGTATAGAGCGCGGGAACGAGGCCTTGGATGGGAAAAAAACGTCGATTTTATAATAGCATATTCATACAGGCCGTTCTTATCGTCATCGGATTTACGCTGGTTGCCCTGGTTTTGAGCGCTTACCTTTTTCAACAAAGTATGAAAATGGCTGCCATGAAAGAGGTGGAAAACAAGGCCACGATTTTGCTTTCCACCATGGAGACGTCGTTGCACAGGCTAATGATAAGCAGTGGGTCTGATCGCATGACGGAGTTGGTAGAGGAACGCGCAACTTTACTGGAAAGTAAGTTGAATTTCACAATAATCCGCGTTGTTGTGCTGGATCCCCATGGCCGGATCCTGGATCACACCCGACCGGAGAAGACAGGACAAACACATTTAGACAACGATTTTCAAAAAGTGATAAACTCCAAGCGTCCATTGATAAGGCAGCAGATCAAGACGCTTGAACTGGAGCCTGGAAAACCTGAGATACAGGTCATTGAGGTTACATCTCCCATTCGTAATCCCCACGGCGATGTCGAGGCGGCTGTCAAGATTATTCTCGATGTTAGGCGCACGTTTGAACTGATCCATGAAGAATATTGGCGCTACAGCAGAAGAGTGCTTTTTGGCTTTGCTCTGGCTGCCACGCTTCTGATTATAGGAACCCTGTTTTCCCTCCGCCGTCGAATTATTACGCCGGTGTTAGCCGTCGCTGAAGCTTCCGTTAGGGTGGCCGCAGGGGATTTAGATACCCAGCTTGTTTCCAAGGACAGAGATGAGATTGGCAACTTGATTCAATCGTTTAATCAAATGGTGGAAGGTCTTAAACATCGGGACCAGATGCGTCAATCCCTTGAAATAGCAATGGAAGTGCAGCAAAACCTTTTGCCGAAGGACGATCCTAACTTTGAAGGATTGGATATAGCAGGTAAAAGTATCTATTGTGATGAGACAGGTGGGGATTATTATGATTTTATTGAATTTGGTGATAATAGAAAAGAAAAAATCGGTATTGTTTTAGGTGATGTTTCCGGACATGGTATTTCCTCGGCCCTTCTAATGGCCACCGCTCGGGCATTTCTTCGTCAACGGTCTGTCTTGCCCGGTACAATCTCTCAGGTTATTTCAGATATAAACCGGCAACTTGCAAGAGATGTTGTAAATTCCGGCAGTTTCATGAGTATGTTTTATTTGATCATCGATAAAACAAACAAAAAATTGAAGTGGGTTCGTGCCGGGCATGACCCTGCCATATTTTATGACCCGGATACGGATAACATATCAGAATTAAAAGGTGTCGGAATGGCACTGGGTGTAGATGAGAACTGTCGGTATGGAGAAAATATAAAAAAGGACCTTGCCAACGGACAGATCATTGTTCTGGGAACCGATGGTGTATGGGAGGCACGTAACCTAAAAGGTGAAATGTTTGGGAAGGATCAGATCTACACCATCATCAGGGAAAAAGCCAGTCTTGATGCCGAGTCGATCTTAAGCGCAATTATTAAGTCCTTAACCAAATTTAAAGAGAATGCTAAGATTGAAGATGATGTTACACTGGTGGTAATAAAGATTTTGCCCGAATTCTAAATTGTCTCCCGATATTGCGTTACCGCGAGCTGATGGTTGATTGCTTCGACATACTCAAATTCAATGTTGCTTCTGAAATCGAACCGGATGCCGCAGATAATGCCGGAAACATCCTGGGAAAGGTGGTTGACAATGCCGACCAAGGATTGGGCATCTTCATTGTCTTCCAGGAAAATGGAAGCAATACGCTGCCCGATGAAGAAGTCAAATGAATCCTCAACCAGGACACCGATTCCTTCTCTATTGATATCTTGCATAATAAATCTTTTGTTGTTGATGAGTACTTCTTTTGTTTCATGGAGATACGTCCGATTGGATTCTCGGCGATTCGTTACATTATTCATGATGACCTCCAGACCGCCTGTATGCCAAACAGCATAAACAGCTGATGGAAAAACCTAAATTGAACCCTTCAAATTCCTTGGCGTTGTGGCACCATCGTAAATCGCTCAAATATTGTGTGATGGCTATATCCAATGGGATCGATTGTTACCAGGATGTTTGCCACTATATGAGAAATTTGGCCGGTTGAATACCATGTGTCGCAGGGTGCTCTGTTTTTATGACATTGCGTATGAACTTGCCTGTATCAGGGCTACAATCGGTAAGGTCGATACACTTTCCTCTGGTATAGGTCTGGTCAGCGTTTTTTCTCAGCAGCTGAACTTCCGGTCGTGTTTGATCGGTCTTTTCGTTCTTATGCAGAACCAGGCCAATTTCACCGGTATCCAATGTTAGTAGGGTCCCGACAGGATACACGCCCATCATGTTGACGAAAAGCTTGAGGAGGACAGGGTCAAAATGTTTTCCCGAGTCAGCCAGCATGATTCCCAGTGCTTGATCTGGACTCAGGGAGCTTGGCCTGTAAATACGCGGGGATGTAATGGCATCGTAGACATCTACGATGGTAAGGATTCGGCCGAACAGGCTGATGGGTCGCTTTTTATCCACAGATGGATAGCCGGAATGATCATATCGAATATGGTGCTCAAAGGGAGAGACAAACAGATGGACCTTGCGATATTTATCGGTTTTCAACTTCAAAATCAAAAGAGCACTGTTTACGGAATGTTTTTTGATTTCATTAAATTCGAAATCATTTAATTTCTCTCTTTTATTTAAGATATTTTTTGGGATTTCTATCTTGCCTAAATCATGAAACAATCCGCAAAGACCCAGCTTTTCCAGCATGCTTCGCTTCATGCCCATCCGCTGGCCCAAGGACATGGCTAGGAGTGCCACATTCAATGAGTGGGTAAACGTGTAGTCGTCATACATACGGATGGTACTGAGTGATAAAAACGTCGTATCGTCTTCTGTGATGATGTCGACCATGCGTTGAACCATTCGAACTGATTTTCTGATGTTGGTGTGCTTGCCCGCAAGCAGTTTCTCAGCCACTTCTTTTACGGAGTTCAAAGAATAATGATAGGTCTTTTTAGCGGTTTCTTTTTTCTTCGCCAGTGCTTCGGGTTGTCCAAATTCTTCAGATATCGCGTTGTCGTCGGGTTTAGACGCAGCTTCCTGTATGATTACCAGCCAGTGAATGTCATTTTTATCAAGTTCCATCTTGAGCCATTCAGAGGGGTTCTCGTGTTTAAGTGATAGGCTCAAAAAACGGAAAAAAGCTATAATATCCTTTACGGAGACAGCGTCTATGTCGGCATCGAAATGAAAGCCGTAAACCGAACGTTTCTCGAGAAACTGAAGCATCTGATTGAATAACTTGGTATCGTTTCGAAACAAAGGGAGTTTTTCTTCCTGAAGAAAAAAGCGTCCATTAATAATCTGTAGTGTTACATCTCTGCTGTGGGCGCTTGAAATTTTAATGGCCGCCTTAAAAGCATGGACAGCATCAATGACCAATTTATTGTTGTCTTCATAGAGTTTGGCGTTTTGGATGAGTCTGACAATCCCTTTCAGGATAGCGACCCCGGAAAGATATATTTTACGGGAGTGGTTATTTGCAGGCTGTAAGGTCATAATAGAGCTTATTCATTCCGGATTGAGAGATTTCTATCTTATTTTATTTCTCCCTAGTGTTTTGAGCTTCGACTCAGTAACAAACGGGATTTTTCAGTATTGATTTCTTTTAATGCATATTCAGCAGCTTGACGCCGTAAGGATCTTTTCGGTCTCAAGATACCGAGCCATGGTAAAAAAAACAGATTTTTTCTCAAAAATGGCAATGATTCATCAGATCCGCATTTTCCCAGGGACATATACACTCTGGAGAGGAATTGTTTGTTATCCGCGCGTACACGCTGCTTTTTAAGATAATCAAGCATTCGTCTTTCTGTTTTTACATCGCGTTGTTGTGCTGCATATTTTAAATAGAGTTGTTGCATATCTTGATCCGTGTCATCCACCAGAATGTTCATTTCACCAATCATGCTCGGATCTCGGCGGTAAATTGCTTTTAAGGCCTCTTTTCGAACATCCGCTGATTCGTGACGCAGCAGTTCAGATAACCATTGAAAGGAAGCTTTGTCTTTCATAAACCCAAGAACGTGTACCAGCATCTCCAATAGTTCAATGCTCGAAGAGGATAAAACTTTATCTACATGCTCAAATTCCCGCTCCCCCAGAATACCGATGACCACCATGAGTAACTTTTTTGTTTGCGTATCTGTTGTTTCCAAAAGCATGGGAGCAAGGGACACAACGGCTTCCGGGTTGAGCAGGGTCAGTGCCCGCTTTAAATAGTCGAGTTCCTCCGGACTGCTTTCGGCAATATATTTCCAATCATCCTGCATGATAGTTAAAAACGTCTTAGAGGAAACCGATGAAAAAAAATTTTTTAGGAGGGGAATAGACCAGTGGTCCTTGGATTTTTGGAGATCAATATTCTTTTTCAATATTTGAAAGGTATTGTAGACACTTTTGAATTTGTGCTCGAGCATGGCTGCCTGAAGCTCCTGATTTAAATAAGCCATGACTTCGGAGAAATCATCGGGTTGTGTTTGTTGCTGGAGAATGAACAACAGAATATATAGAACATATTCGATTCGTTCCCAATCTTCCTCTTCTACGAGCATACTGCGAAGATGCTCTCGATCTTCCGGGGTGATGTCCCATAAATGGCGATTCTGGATCGGGGTCTGGGGCAGCGGATCCGGGGGAGAATCGTCCGTATTCACGTCTACCGGATGAGGATCGTCTTGGGATAGATTATCTTCCCCTAATTCAGGAATCTCAAAATCTTCACCCGTATCGTAACCCACATCCTCTGCTTTGTAGGACAAGCAGGGCAACTCAGACTCCCACAATGCTGTAACAACATCGTTTTCTGCATCTTCGGTAAGCACTTGATGTTTTTGCAATATTTCAAGGAATCTATGGATTTCCCACAGTGCTATCGACGCGTGAAATTCAAGGTGATAGATCCCGTCACGAAACAGGACGAATGCCAGATTTTCCTCGTTCATGGGGCCATCGTGCACCAATTCGTCCCCGTAAAGTATTTGGTTTCGGTCGATCTTCAGTACGAGGTCTCCATGCTTATCGATACAATGGTCTAATTTTTTTTTCAAAGACTCCAATGATGTTTGGTAGATAACATGCTCAGGGGGATATAAAAGGATTTTCTTGAATGCACCGTTTAGTGCTAGTAAGGTTTGTTGGACCAGCGCATGGCTTTCCTTGTCATGTGTATCGTTATGCCTCGCTGTTTTTTCCATTGTTTCCATGAATATACTTCAATACCAATATATGAAAGTTGATGATGAAATGGGTCGATGAAAAGGTAAACAGATCAATCTATATATGTATCGGCATTTTGATAATTTTCTTTAATAATATTGAACCGCAATAGCGAGCGCGTCCCCCGAAGGTTCTGCCCTTGGGCAGTGCTTCGCATGCCGCAGGGTACGCTTCAATATAAGTGCCCTATATATTTGTGTTGAAATATCCGATTTTGGTTTTATTTACCCTTATCAGTATGCTACATGCCACTGGGAATGTACTTGCTATCATGTTTCACAACAGGAGACAGTAAATGATTGCTGAAATACTTGCCACTGGTGATGAAATTCGATCTGGCGCGCTCATCGATTCGAATTCTGCCTATATAGCTGAAAGGCTCGAGGAAATCGGGATACCCGTTACCCGTCACAGCTGTGTAGGGGATGATTTTGAGACACTGGTTTCAATTCTAAAGGAAATCTCCACTCGGGTGGACATCTGTGTGGCTACCGGCGGTCTGGGGCCGACAGCAGATGATCTTTCGTCGGAAGCCGCAGCATCTGCAGCGGGAGAAACCCTTGTAGTGGACGCTAAAGCGCTTTCCGATATCGAAACTTTTTTTAGACTCCGCAAACGGGAGATGGCCGCTTCCAACAGGAAACAGGCCATGTTGCCACGTACCGCCGAAACCATGTACAACCCGATCGGAACCGCACCTGGATTCAGCCTTAAGATCGGGACATGTCTATTTTTCTTTCTCCCGGGGGTGCCGCATGAGATGAAACGCATGCTCTCCCACGCGGTGCTACCCAGAATTTCGAAGATGCCGGGGGCATTAAAGGAACACTGTCTTGTCAGGAACATTTCCACGTTTGGCCTGACTGAATCTGCCACTGGGGAAAAAGTGGCTGAACTGGTAAATGATTTTCCCGATGTTAAAATTGGGCTTCGGGCAAAATTCCCGGAAATTCATGTGAAGCTGTATTTAAACGGTCAGGACCTGCCCACCATGCAAACGAGGTTGGCATTGGCCACGGAGTGGATTTTCAAACGGCTGGGACGACATGTATTGTCCCTTAAGGGCGCATCCATGCAGACGGTGGTGGGGGATCTTCTAAGAGAAAGGGCCGCAACCCTTGCGGTTGCCGAAAGCTGCACCGGGGGCCGGATAGCCAACTGGCTGACAGATGTTCCCGGGAGTTCGGACTATTTTCTTTTTTCAGGCGTAAGCTATTCCAACCTGGCCAAGACCAAGATTTTGGGGGTCGCGCCTGATTTGTTGAAGAAATATGGGGCTGTTCACGAGGAGACCGCCAAGGCCATGTCAGAGGGGGCACGTCTTGTTTCTGGGGCGACATATGCCATATCCACCACCGGCATCGCCGGGCCCACCGGAGGGTCCGACGACAAACCCGTAGGAACGGTCTGTATCGGTTTGGCAACACCAGAAAAATCTGAGGGAAAGCGTTTTTATTTCCCGTTCGGACAGCGCTCCATGAATAAAAGTATTTTCGGCATAGCGGCATTGAATATGTTGAGGAAAGAGTTATTAGGCAGATAGGGACAAGCCATTAGCTGTAAGCAGCTTCATGCTTATGGCTTGCTTTCCCAGTACGTTATACATTTAAAATCGAGGAAATCAATAGTGAGTATGTTCCTGTCTACTTTATTCGGCATCATCGCATTCTACCTTTTATCCACCCTCATTTTATCTTTTGTTGTGCAGCGAATTCCAAGGAATCCCATAACAGATAAACCGGATTGGGGAAAGGTGATCGATACAAGGATACCTGCCATTGATGGTGGTTCCCTGGAAGTCTGGCGTGTGGAGCCGGATGGTGAGTCCCAAGGGGTCATTGTATTTGCGCACGGGTGGGGACGTAACCGGGACCGCATGGTTTTCAGGGCCAGGCTGTTTGCCGGTCTTGGCTTTACAACGGTTATACACAGCGCGCGGGACCATGGCGGCTCCAGCAAGACGTTTCTTGTCAATGCGGTCAAATTTGCCGAGGATATCGAAGCTGTTCTGAAATGGATCGGCGAACCTGTCGATTTATACGGCCACTCGGCCGGTGCGGCGGGTGCCATTATCGCCGCCCATAGGAACCCTGAGAAGATCAGACGATTATTTCTTGAAGCAAGTTATGCAGATACAAAGGAAGGCCTCTTGAGTCTCTATAAGTGGGCCAACCGATTTTTTGGGACTGTTATCGGTCCCATGATCATTTTCTGGTGGAATTTATTTTATCCGGGTGCAATGGATCAATACAGCCCGGCCAATCTTGCACCTGATCTTACCATGCCGGTGATCATCATTCATGGTGAGAAAGATCAACGATTCCCGGTGGCGTTTGCCCATACCCTGAAACATCGATTTCCGGCCAACAAGGTGGATATGTATATTGCGCCGGGTGTCGACCACAGTGATGCGAGTCATACGCCCGGCTACCTAAATGCGATCCGCTCGTTTCTCAATCGCTTTGGTGAAGAATGAAATCCAAATCCATATTGGCGGGATGGCTGGTGGATGGCAGCGGGGAGCCTGCCCGAAAGAATGTTCTGCTGACCATCAATAGCGGTGTGATTACTCACATCGAGAACGCCTTACCCGAAAAGATCCACCAACCAGACCTGACTGATTTCTCACATTGTTCTTTACTGCCGGGCTTGATCGATGCCCACATCCATCTTTTCATGTCAGGGACCGAAGACATGGATACCAGGACAAGGCAATTGACCTTAAGGTTTGAGGACACACTAGATGGTATGGAAGAACGACTTGATGATTTAGTCTCCTGTGGCGTTGTGGGGTGCAGGGATGGTGGAGACCGACATGCTTATACCATGCAATATAAGAGGGACCATCTGGATCAAAACGTTTTTCCGCTTCAGCTCAAAGTGGCTGGGGCAGCCTGGCACCAGCACGGCCGGTACGGCAAAATGATCGGGAAATCTCCCGGGACTTCTGAAAAACTGAGCCAAAGTATTTGTCGTCAGACCCGGGGTATCGATCATATTAAAATTGTCAATTCGGGATTGAATAGCCTGGTTCGCTTTGGTAAAGAGACGCCCCCTCAGTTTGATGTCCTGGAATTGAGGGAAGCCGTAACCGTCGGTATGCGCTTCGGTTGTAAAACCATGGTGCATGCCAATGGTAAAAAACCGGTTGAAATCGCCCTGAAAGCGGGTTGTCATTCAATAGAGCACGGGTTTTTCATGGGGGAAGAAAATCTCAAGCGCATGGCGGATAAGCAGATTTTCTGGGTGCCCACAGCCGTGACCATGAAAGCATATCGTGATGCCTTTGAGCTGCGGATCAAAAACCTCAGATCACAGGGACATTCTGAAGATCCATCCATGTTAAGAATGCATGAAATGGTTCAGGGGGCTTCAAGAAACTTGGAGCATCAATTAGAACAGATATACCGGGCAAAAGATCTGGGGGTACCGATTGCCCTGGGCACCGATGCGGGAAGCATCGGGGTCCATCATGGCAGATCCTTGAAAGAGGAAATACGCTTGTTCATTACAGCAGGATTTTCAGTTCCCGGGGCCATTCAATGTGCAACACTTAACAACGCACGCTTACTCAACCTAGATGGTTACGGCGTGATTGCCGAAGGGGCACCGGCTACTTTTATTGCGGTGACCGGAGCGCCGCAGGATCTACCGGAAAATCTTGGCAGTCTAACATCCCTGTACATAAAGGGTAAAGAATTTCATAAAAATAAATAATCAAAAACAACAAACCATGTTACGATCGACACCAGCGTTTATAGGGGTTGTCAGAAAAACGGTCCGATTGAGGACCGTTTTCTGCCACAAACCCTTATGCCGCCATCCTATTTTCGGAACATTATTATGACAAGCGGTATAAAATCTTGGGATAGAGAATAGAAGCTGGATTAGGTGGGCTATAGGTTTTTTGCATGGGCCAGCATGTTTTTATTGATGGCCACATTCATCCAGGGTTGAATCCAATCATGGTGTTTTTCAACAAAAGGTAGGTATACAAGGACAAAGCTTTTGGGGGTTATCTGGATGTCCGGGAGGATGCTTATCACCTTTTGTCTGGGTTTTATCATGCCGGACAAGGTCAATTTGAGACTTTCGAGTCCTTCTTTCAGGGACAGATTGACCGGGTGCAGGTTGCTGTTGGGTATCCCCCGTAAAAATTTTCCGGCGGGTTGCGCAACGGTCATGGTTTGGGAAAGCTGAATAAAAAACCGGGGTCGAACCTTGAAAGCCGGAGCCCAGAAGTGAAATGCAGGGTCCGGCATCCCGGGCTGGACCGTCTTGGGAAGGTTGGCCTCCCGAACAAGATCGGCATAGGAGTTCAGTGATATGCCGGATATGTCTGCCTTGATGCGCCAGAAGGGCAAATAGCGTAAATTTTCTTCTTCTCCGGTAATATGAACCGCGGTGAGTTTTGAAAAGCCATTTTTGTCTGGTTTGTACACCGTCTTGCAATTTTCACAGCCTAACACCAAGGAATCACGCTGCCCCTCAAGATCCCACCCGCAATGCGGGCACAGGGTGGGCAGAAAACGAACGTTCCAGTTTAGACGATTGCCGGTATACACAGAAATGTCAAAATCGTCCGGAAGTTTTTTCGTTACGGGCTGATTCAGGATTGCATCCACGAGACGCCCGTCAAAATAGAATGGTGAATAGATGATGCTGAGGGTATCTCCAATATTTGCCTGATGGGCAATGGGTCTGGGCAGCGATGCGTTGAAACGTTTGTTGATAATGTCGATGATTTTAGAAAACGACAGCGCGGGGCTGAGAAATCGCCCCTTTATGGCGGGGGATGCAAAACAGAGTTTTAGCGTCTGACTGCGTATCCCTACGGATATGGGGAATCGTTCATCATCCACCGCCTTGTGGCTGATATCCACCAGTTGGTGCTCCATCCGGCTGGCAAGGCAGGAGAAGCGCATGCCCTTAAAACGCCAGTAAGGGACGTATATGAGTTTTTTATCTTCGGGTGCATTGCTTGGCAGAACATAGCGGAATTGTTTGGCCTGAAGATATGACTTTACCCGGCAGTACTGGCATTGAAACAATCTATCGGTTTCTTCAAGTGTTGCCGGGGCGCCGCACTGGGGACATTGGTAATCAATCTGGAAACGGATGGAAAACTCCTCTTTAATTAGCACGAAGCCATAAGCAATAAGCTGTAAGCCGCTTAGAGCTTATGGCTTACAGTTTATTGCTTCATTTGTGTGTTCGATGAACCCAGGAAATTGCGTTATGGCAATAGCTTATTTGCCGGGATCCTACATAATGCTAAATTTTTTCCCCACAACTACCACAGAATTTCGAATCCGGCAGGTTTTCCGCGCCGCATTGGGTGCAATGTTTGGGTGCGGGCTTTTCTTCGGCGGGATGACCGCAGCGTGAGCAGAATTTGGCGTTGGCTGTCAGGTTCTTTCCGCAGGCGGTACACTGCCGGATAACAAGCTGCTGGTGGCCGCAATAAGGGCAAAATTTTGCGTCGGCAGGGATCTCGTTGTGACATTCCGGGCAGGGAAAAACGTCTGCCGGGGTTGGTTTTTGGGCACCCCCCGCCCCGGTAAAATATTGAGCAAACATGGCTGGCATCATAAGCCCCAAACCGGTTCCCATGCCCATGCCGGCACCGGAGGATTCAGCCTCCGAGGCTTTTTCCATAGCCATGGCGGCTTTCATCTGCATGAGCTTGTTCATGTCATCGAAAACGCCCATCCGGCTGCGGTCGTCAATGGCTTCTTGAACTTCAGGCGGTGGTGTAATAGAATTTAAATACAGGTGGGTCAAGGCCAGACCGAAATGGCTGAAATCTTCCTGCAGGCGCTCCACCAGTCCTTTGGCCAGTTCGTCATACTTTGCCGGCAGGTTCAAAATGGAATCGATGGTTTCCCCCATATAATCGTTGAATCTGGATACAATGACCCGGTTCAGGTACTCATCGACTTCTGCTGTGGTGTAGATTCCCTGGGTGCCCACCATGCTGTTGATAAATAGCACGGGCTGCACGACCTGTAGGTTAAATATACCGAATGCTCGCAAGCGGATCAAGCCAAGTTCACTGTCTTTGAAAGCTACAGGGTCACGGGTTCCCCACTTGAGATTCGTGAAAACCTTCAGATTGATGAAATAGACTTCCGCTCGCAACGGGCTGTTCATAGCCCAGGGAATACTGGCTATCTTTGTGAGAATCGGTATGTTGCCGGTTTTGAGTGTATGCCGGCCCGGTCCAAACGCTTCGATTGCCTTGCCTTTATAAAAAAAGACGCCTGCCTGGCTTTCCCGGACAGTCAATTGTGCTCCGTATTTGATTTCACCGGACCCTTTTTCTGGAAGCCTGTGCACCAGTTCTTGGCCGGTATTGTCAAACCATTCCAAATTTTCTAAAAAAATGAGATTGTCCGTACCCATATTCGCATACTCCCAACCTGCTAAACCTTGATCGCTATTGTTCCAATAACGGGTCTGAAACAGCTGAATTTTGCCAGCTCAATTATACCTTAGAATTTGGATGATAATTGAACCACCAGAATTAAGGTAAGTTTAAAATTTCCAGCCAAATGGTTGTCACGATAAACACTATATTATCGTATATTTGTAAAAAAGTCAATCTTGTTGAGGATTTACAATTATGGCCATGCCTCAAAATCAGGAGCTGCGTATCGTGTACCATGCTGCTAGCAAAGCACTGCCGAACGGCAGGACCTAGGGGGAATGCGCCTGTTGTTTCGGTCTGTCCTCGGATTAAGCTGCCAGGATCTGCTTAAGATTGGTAATTGTTTTTGTGTAGTCGGGACTTTTGAAAATAGCCGATCCAGCCACAAAGATATCGGCACCGGCGTCAGAAATATCGCCAATGGTGCTCTCATTAACGCCACCGTCAATTTCAATGCGTGTTTCAAGCTTTT
>JAHEIB010000209.1 GCA_024639645.1 Deltaproteobacteria bacterium | reverse complement strand
AAAATGCCTATAAAAAAGCAAGTTTTACCGCCAGAATTCTCGGGCATCCGGCTCTGGCGGATGACTCCGGCCTAGTGGTAGACGCCCTGGATGGAGCGCCTGGTGTGTTCTCCGCGCGGTACGCAGGCCCTGATGCCACAAACGAACAACGTTTACGAAAATTGCTTCGAGAAATGGAAGGTATCAGCAACCGAAAAGCTTCCTTTGAATGTGTTATTTCGTTAGCAGTACCCACCGGTCCGGCGCTGACGTATGAAGGGCGCTGTGAGGGGCTCATAGCGGAATCTCCAGAGGGAGCCAATGGATTCGGCTATGATCCTATTTTCTTTTATCCGCCGTATAAAAAAACGTTTGCACAACTGACCCGTGAAGAAAAAGGTCGTGTCAGCCACAGGGGAAAAGCTCTAGAAGAGTTTAAAAATGAATTTGACAGTGTTATAAAGTGGATAGAAATTCATATGCCCTAGGAGAACAGCCATGCTTCAGAAAAATAAAGGTATCGACATTATCATTGAGATAGGAGGACTCAAAGAATATCAAGCAGCCAACAAGTATCTTGAATCGGTCTTGACCGATGAACACCTTGCACGCATCCAAAAAGTTAAAAACACAGATATCATCATCAAAATTGCCAATGCCATCGCCATGTGTGAACCCGAAGACATTTTCATCAACACGGGCTCCGAAGAGGACAGGCGGTTTATCCGCGAACTGTCCCTGGAAAAAGGCGAAGAAGCCCCCCTTGCGATGTCACGGCACACCATCCACTTTGACCTGCCGGAAGAACAGGGAAGAATCATCGACCGCACCTATTATATTGCCAACAAAGATGAAAAAATCAGTTCGCTGGCCAATCGCATGGACCGTGTGGATGCCATTGCCGAAGTGCGCGATAAAATGGTCCGGATCATGAAAGGCAAAACCATGATCATCGGTTTTTATGTCCGTGGCCCCATTGGTTCACCCGTCTCCAATCCTGCCCTTGAAATCACAAGCTCTAGCTATGTCTCTCACAGTGCAGAAATTCTTTACCGAAATGCCTACCACGCATTCGACCAGGAGGTTGAACGGTCAGGACACTTTTTCGTGAATGTTCACAGCGAAGGTCTCAATCGCCCGGAAGACCTGCCCAATGCACGTGTGTTCATGGACAGGAGCTTTCGGACAACCTTCAGTTTTAACTGCACCTATGCAGGCAACACGCTGCTGCTCAAAAAAGGAAATCATCGCTTCGCCGTCGATAAAGCCGTATATGAAAACATGGGTGACGAATTATCCGAACACATGTTCATTACAGGTATCGAAGGCCCTGGGGGCCGGGTGACATGGTGTACCGGCGCAGCCCCAAGCGGATGTGGCAAAACCACCACCGCCATGGCCGGACATCTTTTTGTGGGGGACGATCTGGCCCAGCTATGGATCGCCGATGACGGCAGCATCCGGTCAATCAATCCGGAGTGCGGTATTTTCGGCATCGTGGAAGATGTTAACTGGGAAGGCGATCCCCAGTTGATGAAGGTCTTGCGACACGAAGGAGCAGAAGTCATCTGGTCCAATGTGCTCATCGATGACCACCGTGTCCCCCATTGGGCCGGTAATGGTGAGAAGCCACCTGAAAAAGGTATCAATTTTCAGGGTGACTGGTTCAAAGGAAAGATCGGCAGCAACAATAACCCCATACCCATGTCCCACCCCAATTCCCGCTGCACGGTATCATCCACTGCGCTGGCAAATTATTCCGACTTTGCCGAAGATTCCGCAGGTGTCCAAACGCGTATTATTACCTATAGTGGCCGTGACAGTAACACCATGCCACCGGTGTGGGCAGCCAAGAGCGCTGATGAAGGCGTGGTTATCGGCGCGACCATTGTCTCCGCCGCAACCGCAACGGAGGTTGGCGCCACCGGTGTCAAAAGGGCTCCCTGGGCAAATGCGCCCTTCATTCCAGGTGCATTAGGCGATTATATGAATGCACAGTTTCAATTTTTCAACAACCCGAAAATTGCCGAGGACAAGCAGCCAGTGATGGCAGGCCTGAATTATTTTCTGACCCATGAAGCCAGAGGCGGCACCTCAAAAAAATTATTGGGAGAAAAAAAAGATGTAAAGGTCTGGCTGGCGTGGCTTGAGAGAAAGGCTTATAAGGATGTTGCAAGTATAGAGACACCCATCGGCGAGCTACCCCTCTTTGATGACCTCAAGTCTCTTTTCAAATCCATCATTGACAAAACCTATCCCATGGACCTCTACAATCAACATTTCTCGCTATACATTGACAACATCGTATCAAGAATCGATCTACAACTGGATGCATACAGCAAGGAAGAAAAAATCCCTGAGCGTCTCTTTACCATTCTCAGGGAACAACGCAAAGGGCTGCTGCTGCTCAGGAAAACCTATGGGCCGGTTGTTTCTCCTAACCTATTGCTGGAGGCACATTGATTCAGGAAAGAAAAAGAAGTTGGGCCATGGCCATCAAGGCCCTGGTCCACCCCCGTGCACTTGCCATGCTTTTTCTCGGTTTTTCAGCCGGCCTTCCCATACTGCTTATATTCAGCACATTGTCTGTCTGGCTGCGCGAAGCAGGTGTCCAACGATCCACAGTAACATTTTTCAGTTGGGCAGCCCTCGGGTATTCATTTAAATTTGTCTGGGCGCCCATTATTGATCGTCTGCCTTTTCCAATTCTCACGGTCAGAATGGGACGGCGGCGTGGTTGGCTGCTGGTATCCCAGATATGTATTATCGCTTCCCTGCTCTTGATCTCCTTTTTTGACCCCAAAATGGCATTGACCATGACAGCCGTGGGTGCGGTCTTGATCGGTTTTTCATCTGCAACCCAGGATATCGTAATCGATGCATACCGCATCGAATCGGCCCCGGCAGATCTGCAATCCATGCTGTCCTCCATGTACATCGCCGGCTATCGGATCGGCATGCTGATCGCCGGGGCGGGTTCACTCTGGCTGGCTGACTGGTGGGGACAAAGCACCTATGATGCGTCTGTCTGGGCAAAAGTTTATCGCATAATGGCCTTAATGATGCTGGTGGGTGTTGTAACGACTTTCATCATCAAAGAACCCGAAGTGAAAGAATCCAGGGACAGTGTCTTCCGAAGCACAGCCGATTATGTGAGATTTTTACTTGTTTTTTTTATCACCATAAGTGCTTTCATCACTGGATTTTTCTTGACCGCCTCATTGTCACATGAAATCAAACAGCATCTAATCGATCATTGGGGCTGGATAAAACAGCTGGCAGGGTTTGTTACGGAAAGCGGGCGGTTCATTTTCAGCGTCCTCCTGGGCAGTCTGGCAACCTGGGGATCCATTAAAGCCCGCATCGTTCCTTTTGATCACATTAAAGAGACCTACATCGATCCTCTGGCAGATTTTTTTCATCGCTATGGGACCACGGCACTGGTAATTCTGCTTTTGGTGGGCACCTACCGGATATCGGACATCCTGATGGGTGTGATTGCCAATCTATTCTATCTTGATGTGGGTTTTACCAAAGCCCAGATAGCCACCTACACCAAATTCTGGGGGTTGTGGGCGACCCTTGGGGGTGGGTTTGTGGGCGGCATTCTATCGATTCGTTATGGTGTCATTCGCATTCTGTTTGTCGGGGCATTTTTGGCTGCCGCCTCCAATGTACTCTTTGCCTATGTCGCCGGCAAGGGACCTGACGAAATGCTGCTACTCATGGTTATTATCGCCGACAATGGCAGCGCCGGAATTGCTGCAGCTGCCTTTGTGGCCTATCTGTCCAGTCTTACCAGCGTGTCCTTTACGGCCATACAGTATGCTATTTTCAGTTCCATTATGACCCTCTTCCCCAAGATTCTTGCAGGCTACTCCGGCAGTATGGTTGATAATGTTGGATACCCAATGTTCTTTATCGGTACAGCAATCATTGGTATCCCTGTTTTATTCCTGATCCTCTGGATCCATCGCTTGCAAACCAGCGTGATAGGGAAATAGCGTTTATTAAAGAAATATGACCTCTGAAGACCAAAAAGGCATTGCAAGACTACAGGACCTCAAAAGAGAGCGCGAGCACCTCCTGTCGCTTCCATCCGAAGCTGCCCTGGGACACCTGGCTTCCAAAAAAAATGCCATTGCAATCGTGCACTCCTTTCCCCCTGAAGATTTTCACCTGCTCGTCCTTGATATCGGCGCCCAAGACGCTCTGCCCCTGCTATCCATGGCTTCAAACAGACAATGGGAATACATCCTCGATATTGAAACCTGGCATAAGGACCGCATAGATTTCTCCGCGGCAACAAAATGGCTGAGCCTGCTCTTTTCCGCCGACCGCGCCAGATTGGCTGCGTGGTTTGCCAAGGAAAACGATGCCTTCCTCGAATTTTTTTTATTGCGCAATATCGAGGTGAAAATCAGGGAATATGATGAGAGCCCTTCTGAACTGGGAAAAGACTTTATCTCCTTTGACGACACTTTCTATATTCGGATCCTGGATCCCCCCTTTATACTGGAAACCGATACAGAATCGGAAACCCCTTCACACAGCGAACAATTTCTGGAGAACCGCAAAGATTTTCTGATACAGTTGCTGCAGCGTTTGTCGAAATTCGATCACCACCGCTTCCAGAACATACTGCTCGCGTCAATGGCCATCATTCCAGCAGAGACCGAAGAGGAAATGTATCGTCTGCGTAACGCCCGTCTCGCGGAAAAAGGGTTTCTGCCGTTTGATGAGGCCGTGGGTATCTATCAGCTTTTCACAGAAAAGGATTTAAAGAAACGAACCAGAAGAATCCAATCCGGGTCAACGGAAAATGAGAATTTCACACCGGTCCCTTACACCGCAAAAAACCTGCTTGAGCCGGACGGTGTTTTTGCCAGAGCCCTTTCTTCCATAAAAAACGAAAGTTTTCTGATGCAGCTACAGTCTGAATTTGCAGGTCTTTGCAACCAGTTACTGGTAGCAGACCAAAAAGTCATCAATGGACATAATGCATTGTACGATGCTGTTAAAAAAGCATCCGGGTATATCGACATTGGTCTTGAAACGATCTCTGGTAATAAGACCGGACAAATTGAACAATACCTGCTTGCAGATATTTTCAGGGTGG
>JAHEIB010000208.1 GCA_024639645.1 Deltaproteobacteria bacterium | reverse complement strand
AGAATCCCTTTAAAGTCAGCGGCACGGATCATGTCTTCCATGGCAATGCCTCCGGTTCCGTTTTGGTGAAAAGCCACCACCTCAAAACCGCGGTCTTCTAAAGCGGCCTTGGCGCGCAAAGCACCCGGGGTGGTAGTTCCGAGCATGGACAACGCCACTGGCGTGCCAGATGATTCCGCGTCTGTCATCCCCTCGTTTTGAACCATTCCACAGATAGCTCCCGCGGCATTTTCCAGAATGCGCCGGGTCAGAAAATTCAACCCCTGCATATCCGCCACAGAGTGCATCATGGTAATGTCTTTGGTTCCCACAAAAGGACCAAATGTCGCCCGGCCGGATGCCACAGTGGAAACCATTAATTTGGGAACCCCTGTGGGCAAACAACGCATGGCAGCACATCCGATATCAGTTCCCTGGCCACCGCCGATAGATATGACCCCATGGAACCGCCCCTGTTCATAGAGTTCTGCGGTAAGAATTTTCACACCACGGATCATGTTAAAAAGACAGGCCCCCTTGTCGCCGGCGGCCAGCAGCTCCTCAAGGGATTTGCCTCCGCGACGGGCCACCTGGCCCTGGTCTACATCCACGGGAATGCCGGAAGGAGAGAGGATTCCCGCATCCATGGTGAGCACCTCCACACCCCGGGCCCGCAGACACCGGATGAGAAACAGGGCCTCCTGCTCTTTAGTATCAAAGGTTGCAATTAGCAGGACTGTTCTGTTCATGGCTACGATAGGTTCCCATTAGCTCTTTGTAACATTGAGATATCTAACACTTTTGCCGGCCTGTTCGACATATCAATTGGCATTGCTTTCATCTCTGTTGGCCTGTTTTAAAATTGTATACATTTCGCTTTCGATATCTTCGATATGATCGAACATATGCTTTCCGGCCAATTCGGACTGTCCTTTTTCAATGGCCTTGAAAATCTTGGTGTGAAAGGCGAGAGACCGGTGATGGATGCTGTGACTCTGTCGTAGAACATACGCCTGCGTTTTTTTCAGCATATCCTGGATTCCGCGGGTAATTTCGATCAGAAACTGGTTCCGGCAGGCCTGGGCGATACATAGATGAAAATTATAATCGTGATTTATAAAAGCACTTATGTCTCCAAGGGTTTCTTTCATTGCGTCCACGGCCTGCCGTATCAGATCCAGGTCACCGGTTTCATGCCGGTTTGCGGCCATGGCTGCAATGCCCGGCTCAATGATTTTTCGTACCTCTATCATTTCCAGAAAATTTCGATTTTCCCTGAACCGCTCAATAATCTCCCGGGGCTGCATACCGCCCCTGACAGCCTCCGCCACAACAGCCACCTTGCCTTTCCTCTCAATGAACCCGAGATGGATCAGGACCTTGAGGGCTTCCCTGATGGTGCTGCGGCCGACATTCATTTGCGCTGCCAATTTTGTTTCCGATCCTAAACCATCCCCCGGTTTCAAAATTCCTTCCAGAATAAGGTTTTTGAACTGTTCTATGATTTCATCAGAAACAAGCACTCGCCGCATGGGTTTAAGGGGTAATCTGTTGGCAGTCAAAATCTTTCCCTCCATCGCCGTGTTTGTCAGCTTTTTCGAATATGATTGTCTGACAATATGACAGCCTTATACTTAATGAAATTCACCTTCTTGTCAAGTGAAAAACACCGACCAAAACGTCAGGCGATAATGGTCGCTTCGACATCACAAACATCTGGAGCGGATGTTTCTTACGAACACGTATTTAGGTGTCCGAGCGGTTGTTTTACGTTGTTTGTCGAAACAGTTTCGGAACGTTATTCTGACAGGCGCTATAGCGTTGAGAGCATCCCATGTTGACAAACTGCATCGCCTGCCTTAGTGAATGCCTTTCATATTGTCTGACAAACATACGTACTGAAATGGATTCCCAGGGGTCGCCCATGGTATTCTGCGAAGGCGAATAAAATCATAGAAACGATATCATGAATCTTAACATCATCTTTGCATTACTGGCGGGGTTCAACTTCGGAATCCTTTTCTTGAATATTCCCCCGGCCTTGACTGTTTTGATGAACCTGTACGGTCTGTCCTATACCGGCGCCTCGATCTTGATGAGCGCGATGCTCTGGACCCATGCATTGATGCAAATACCAGCCGGAATGTTGGTCGACCGCTTGAATATAAAAATGAGCATTGCCCTGGGGATCGGCCTCATGGCCTGCGGTAATCTACTGCCGGCCCTGATCCCCAGCTTCGGTCTGGCAATCACTGGACGCGTCCTGACGGGTATCGGCAGCGGATTATCCTTTGTGTCTGTCATGAAGTTGATTGCCCTGTCCAGCTCGACCCGCCTGAGTGGCCCCTACCAGGCATTTTTTGCCGCCTGCTTTTCATTGGGCAGCATCCTTGCTTATCTGGCCATTCCCGAACTGCTCTCCCTTGGCTGGCGGTGGGCATATCTGTTGCCGGGGTTCAGCAGCGGCCTGCTCCTTGTGATCGGGTCTTTTATAAAACTGCGAGAACACCCATCCAGCGTTGTTACGCCCCTGCCTCTGGGACAGCTGCTTCGTATACGGGCCGGATGGATCCTGGGATCTTATCATGCCCTTTCATACGGATCCATGATGACACTGGGTAACTGGGTCCCCTCTTTATTGGCTGAAGTTTGGTCCCAATCGACTGCAAACCAGCTTTTCTGGGGGGGTGCCCTCACCATGCTGTTTGGCGGGCTGGGTCGTCTGGCAGGGGGATTTATGGTTTTAAGGTTTTCCGCCCTGGGGATTGTCAATGGATCGATGGTGGTGATTGCCATTCTCTTCGGGGGTCTTTACTTTATTCAAATTCCCATGGTCACCTTGGTGTTATCCTTGACTGCTGTCTGGATTGCAAGTCTCAATTTCGGCGCCTTGTTCGAACTGGTCTCCCGTACGGTGAATTCAGCTTCCCTGGCCAGCGCATTCGGTTTTGTAAACTTCCTGGCCAACCTGGGAGCCGTTATTTTTACCCTTATCTTCGGTCTTGCCAAGGATTATACGGGTTCGTTTTTTGGCGGTTTTCTGTTTATGGCGCTGGCCGCGGGTCTATCCTATTTTCTGGGAAAAAATGTATTGCGGCGTAACTGCACCAAAAACACGTGCACTTGATTTTGGATCATCTCCAAAAGAATTGATCCAAATGAAGGGGTTAAATGATATGTTTGAAGGTTACAAGCAATCAGCGACCACCAGCAGCTGGGGGCATGAGCAAGGCCCCTCGAAGGAGCCGCGGAGCCATGCTCTGCTGGTTGTCGCTGATTTTTTTAACGCGGATATTTCATGACATGCCCGGGTCAAGCAGCGTAAATCCGGTCTTCGAGTCATGGGCACGCACGGGTGAACAATCGGTCAGCTCAATCAGAATCACTTCCATGATGTGCCACACCTTGACCCCCGAGCGTATGCAACCGGTAACCGTCGTTGATTCTCGACCGCAGGCCATGTGCAGATGCAGCACCGGCTCACCGTTTTCGTCGGGGAAAAGGGTGCCGACCCCAGCGGCCTCATGCACATCTTTCAAAATATGCTCCATGGGTACGATGGGATATTCCCTTCCCCGGGCAGGACCGGTAATCAGCCGGCTGTTTTTGTCGGCACCACCGACTATCATAACCGAGGCCGCGCGGATAGAATGCTCCCGGGAAAATTTTTCGATCTCCTCGTGTACTGTTTCGTCGTCTTCCAGACGCATGATAAAAACGCGTCCCAGTCCGGCTTGCGTGTATTTCATTGTATCTCCTGCAGGTTAATTTATAGATTTCATTGGCATATGCCTGCTGATTCTCACCGAGAACCAGTTTCAGAAGGGTCGTTTTCCCTGCCCCGTTCAGGCCCAGAATCATCCAGTTGTCCCCCTGTCTGACGGTCCAATTCACTTTGTCAAGAACTGTCACGTCATGGTACCTGACGGTGGTGTCCTTCATACTGATTAAAAGGATTGTCGGGACCGATGGTCTAATCCGTCATAGGGCTCATCCAATATCAGGAGACGTGGTTTTTTTAACAAGGCCCGGCCAATGAGTGTTTTTGTCATCTCCCCGGATGAAATAGAAATGATATACCGATTCGGAATCCTCTGTGCCGTAGTGGTGTGTAATGTGGATATCGTTATTCTAATATGAAGAATTTTTCATCACCGGTGTCTATACGCCCAAATATTTCTGCTTTGTCTCCGTGTCGGCTTCCAGTTCCTCGGGGTCGGAGGAATGGACAATACCACCCTTGTTGATAATGTGTACATGGTCAGCGTTCTTGAGAGCAAAACGCAGGTTCTGCTCCACCAGAATGATCGTCATACCGCCTTCCTTAAGCTTCTGGATAACCTCGCCCATGGTCTGTACGTATAGTGGTGAAAGTCCCTCGGTGGGCTCGTCCATGAGAATCAGTTTAGGGTTGGTCATCAGGCTGCGGCCCACGGCCAGCATTTGCTGCTCGCCGCCGGAAAGCTTGTTGCCCATGTGTTCCTTGCGTTCGGCCAGGCGGGGAAAAAACTCATAGACCTGCTCCAGGTCCCAGCCGCCTTCTTTCGGCCGGTGCCCCACGGCGAGGTTTTCCACGACGTTGAGGGAAGGGAATATTTCCCGGCCCTGGGGGACCATGGCCATACCCTGGCGCACGATTTCATAAGGCATCTTACCGGTGAGATCCCGGCCCAGAAACGTCACCTTGCCACGGCGAGGCGGCACCAAGCCGATGAGCGAGTGCATCAGCGTCGTCTTGCCCACCCCGTTGCGCCCCAAGAACCCCAGCACCATACCAGGTTCTATTTCGAAGCTGATGCCTTGCAGGATATAGCTGTCACCGTAATAGGTGTGAATGTCTTCTGCCTTTAAAATCATTGTCCCGCCTTTTTCCTCAAAAACCGCTACTCCTCGCCAAAGTAGATCTCCTGAACCTTGGCATTCCCTTGCACCTCGTCTGCCGAGCCCTCCATGAACACCCGGCCTTCATGAAGCACCGTAATGGAGTTAGCCACGGAAAGGGCCACATCCATGTCGTGCTCGATGATCAGGAAGGTGATAGAGGGGTCCAAACCCTGGATGATCTCGGACATCATGTGTGATTCCGCCGGGCTCAGTCCCGCGGTTGGCTCATCCAGGAGCAGTACCTTGGGCTGGCTGATCAGAGCCATTGCGATCTCC
>JAHEIB010000207.1 GCA_024639645.1 Deltaproteobacteria bacterium | reverse complement strand
AGATAGCAGCATCCAAGCGTCCTGGCATTTTAGCCTCCTAGCGCTCTTAAAAGATCAACTTTATCTAACTATACACTTTAACATTATTTATTTAACCAGCAGATATTATATGACTATATCAGAAAAACATTTCGGTCCAATATGGTTTATCCCCGGGGAAAACAAAGGCAAGTATCCCTACTGTCACTCCATCTATATCGAAGGGCCCGGTATCCTGATCGACCCGGCATCCAACCGTGAAAGGCTGAAGGAGCTAAAAAAAGATCCGGGTGTAAAAACCATATGGTTGAGCCACTGGCACGAAGATCACTTTATGCATCTCGATCTTTTTGATGAACTGCCGTTGATGATCTCCCGGGAAGACGCCGCACCCCTTTCCGGGATTGAGCGCTTTCTCGATGGCTATGGCATTGAGCCGGATGCACGTGATGAATGGCGCACTTTGGCCAATGATGTGTTCCATTTTCGTCCCAGGAAGCCACATGCCTTTCTCCCGGTTGGGTCATCAATCTCCTTTGGGTCCGTTAAAGTAGAATTTCTGGCCGCGCCCGGTCACACACCCGGAAGTGTTGCCTTACATTTTCCTGACCACGGTATTCTGTTTCTGGCAGATTATGATCTGACACCTTTCGGTCCCTGGTACGGTGATGTGGGATCGAATATAGAACATACCATATCAACCATCAAAATGCTGCAGCAGACACCTGCATCCATCTGGTTGGCGTCTCATGAACAAGGTGTTTTTGAAAGTCCACCTGGAGCATTGTGGCAGCGGTATCTGGATGTCATCTACAAGCGCGAAGAGAAACTCCTTGCCCTTTTGGAAAGACCCTGCACCATTAACGATATCGTCAACGCATGGATTGTTTATCGCAAGCCAAGAGAGCCCCTGTCTTTCTATACCTTTACGGAAAAAGCATTGATGACAAAGCATCTGGAATGGCTGATGCGCAAAGGTGTTGTGGAACATGATAATGGCAGCTACAAGAAAGTTTATCATAATCAGGTGGTTAAATAGACAACCCAGTGATGCCGGATCACCGATCAGGTCGGAGACAAACTCGATAAGCCTGCCATGGATGATGTAACAATTTTATTTGGGAGACCTAAAATGGATACAAATAATGATGTCATCGGCTACATGAAGAAAATCAGAGTTACCCTGGAAACCGGCACATCTCCAGACAACATGGATTTAAGTCAACACCCCTTTTCATTTCAGTTCATTTACGGCACAGGTGCCGAAGGTGTCTGTCTATTTGAAAAGGCTCTTTTTGAAAAACGGTCAGGGGAAGAAATCCTCTTGCAGGTAGACCCGCATCAGACAGGAGAGATCTTTGGTCATCTTAAACAACTTCTGATAAATTTCCTGCCCATGTCAGCACCCTTTTATTTAAAAACAACCATACAGGCCATCGAAGCAGCGGATAACCGGGAAATCGTACAGGCCATTGCCAAAGGAACCGGGTCAAGCGCTTGTGGATGCAGTTGTGATGGCGACTGCAGTTGCTGACATGATATCTTATCACCGTATCATAGAACGCTGTGATGTCGCCCCAAAACAACTTGAAACGCAAATGCGAACACCAACCCCGCGGTCTAACAAGTGGTTCTTCAAAAAATGGTATAACGATTTTATTTGCATTCGATATTAAAAAATAGTATTCGATAAAACAGCTATGATTAAGCTATATTAAAGCTACAATCAGCCATGTTGCGTTTCTTGGGCTCTTTGTGTTTTACCTGCTGAATTCGCTCGACTATACATAACGCAATAAACCCAATGAGCCCAACAAACCCAATAAACAATAATTTTTGGAGTAGCAATCGCTATGAAACACGAAATCACATTGAAGGTCAACAATGACACCTATTCCCTGGCTATTGATCCCTGGCGTACCTTGAATGATGTTCTACGTGAAGATTTAAATCTTACTGGAACAAAACTCGGATGCGGCTCCGGAGATTGCGGTGCCTGTACAGTGATTGTAGACGGACGTTCCATAAGTTCCTGTCTTACGCTGGCCGTAGAAATGGATCAAAAAAAGATTATGACCATCGAAGGATTGGCCCCCTCTGGTGAAGAACTCCACCCCATCCAGGAATCTTTTGTTGAAAAAGGCGCCATCCAATGCGGTTTTTGCACACCCGGTATGGAATTATCCGCCTACAATCTACTCTCCCAAAATCCTCATCCAAGCGAAAAAGAAATCAGAGAATCCCTTTCCGGCAATTTGTGCCGCTGTACCGGATACAACAAAATTGTGGAAGCGATAGCCGAATCTGCTGATAAAATGAAGCCCAAAAAGAAAAAAGGAAGAAAGAAATGACCCTTTCCAGGTTCGACTTATTTTCACCGGAGAGATTGGACGAAGCTGTCGCCCTTCTGAAAGAAAAGGGGAAAGATACCTTTGTCATGGCCGGGGGAACCGATCTGCTGATCAAACGCCGTCATCAGGTCATCCATCCCCGAACAATTGTCAGTTTGAAGAAAATCAGTGGATTGAATCGAATATCATTCAGATCTGGCAAAGGCCTTACCATTGGTGCGACAGCTTTATTAGGAGATGTCGCCAGGCATCGGACTGTTCTCAGGATCTATCCGGCGATTGCAAAAGCTGCTGGCAATACAGCCAACGTTCAAATCAGAAACATGGGAACCGTTGTAGGAAATCTTTGCAATGCGTCTCCTGCGGCCGATAATGCCCCAGCACTCTTGGCTATGAACGCTGCGTTGAATATTGTAGGACCTCAAGGAAAACGTGTTCTTCCTCTGGAGGATTTTTTTCTTGGGCCCGGTTTTACAGCCCTTCAGCCTGCAGAAATCGTGACATCCGTTTTTGTGCCCATGCCACTTTCCGGGTCGGGTGCTACGTACCTGCACCTGTCTGCAAGGGGCCGCATCGATTGTTCTGCTGCCAGTACGGGCGTTGCTCTGACGCTAAAAGGTCCCAGGATCGACAAGCTAAGAATATTTATCGGCGCCTGTGGTCCCACGCCTTTGCGAATGCCAAAAACTGAAAAAATATTGATCAACCAAAAGCTTACCAAGACGCTAGCGGTACGGGCCGGTCTACAGGCTTCAAAAGAATCCAAACCCATTTCGGATGTACGCGCCAATGAGGATTATCGCTCAAAAATGGTGGCGGTGCTGGTCAGGCGGGCTATACTGGAGGCGAACAAGTTAGCACGTGATAATAAGTAAATCTTTGATGTTTAAGAAACGCATGGATCAAACATATAAGGGGCCAAGGATTCAAGGGTCCGAGGGTTGCTAAAAGCTTTCAGGAAAAAGTAGCAAACAACTTACTATTTAAATAAACTGGCAAGCAATAAACCGAAAATACACTTGAACCCTTGAATCCTCGATCCCTCGAACCCTTAGTGAAGATTAATTTTAAAATATGAAGATAAGCAATCTTTAATTTGAGGACTCCCAATGACCGACAAGCACACAATAATTGGCCACGACGTCCCCAGAACCGATGGCCGTGAAAAAGCCACCGGCATGGCAGTGTATACCGATGACATCAAATTGCCGGGCATGCTGCATGGCAAACTGTTGAGAAGCCCGGTAGCCCATGCCCGTATTGCCCATATCGACGTAAGCAAAGCTGCTGCATTACCCGGTGTCAAATGCGTCATTACCGGGGAAGATACACCCAAGATCAAATATGGCAACTGGCGTCTGTTCCCGGTTACCCAGGACGAATACCCCCTGGCCATCGACAAGGTGCGTTTCATCGGTGACGAAGTTGCCGCTGTTGCAGCGGTTGACAAGGACATCGCAGCCGAAGCCCTTGAATTGATCCGGGTTGAGTACGAAGAACTGCCCGGTGTATTCGATATTGATGCGTCTCTGGCCAAAGGGGCGCCCATCGTCCACGAGACATCGCCCAGCAACATCAGCATCGATCGAAAAATTCAATATGGAAGCATTCAAAAGGGTTTTGACGAGGCCGATTATGTCAGGGAGGATGTTTTTACGGTCCACGCAGTCAGTCCTGCCTATCTCGAACCCTGCTCATCCATTGCCCAATGTGAGATCGATGGAAGGATAACGCTCTGGACCTCAACCCAGGTTCCCTACATTGTCCAGTGCTTGCTGGCCTCCACCCTCAACATGCGTGAAAATGACATTCGCGTTATCAAACCTGCTGTCGGCGGTGGGTTCGGCGGCAAAATGGAGTTGCGACCCTGGGAATTCTGTGCAGCTTTCATGGCCGTTAAAACAGGCAAACCCGTCAAATTTACCCTGACCCGCGAGGAAGAACTCACAACCGGCCGCAGACGTCATCCCATGAAACTGCGCTCCAAGGTCGGTTTCAAAAAAGATGGCACCCTTACGGCAAAAGACCTTCATATTTACCTGGATGGCGGCGCCTACAACGCCATGGGGCCAACGGCTACCTTTCTATGCGGAAACTTCGGTGCCATGCTCTACCGATATCCCAATTACCGATTTGTGGGGGAACATGTTTACACCAACAAGCCGCCGGCAAGTGCCATGCGAGGGTTTGGTGCCCCGCAATCCCTGTTTGCAGCGGAGTCCCAGATGAATATGGCTGCTGAGGAGCTTGGCATCGACCCGATCGACTTGAGAATCAAGAATGCCATGGTCACCGGAGATAAAATCCCTGATGTTGCCACCATATCGAGCTGCGGATTCATCGAGTCTCTGGAAGCCGTCAGGGAGATGTCCAACTGGAAGAAAAACCGCCGTCGAAAAAAGAAAGGCTACGGCATTGGTGTCGGCTGCTACAGCTTTATATCCGGGGGTGTATTCAACTGGTTCAATACCCAGTACCCCTTTTCAGCAGCTGAAGTCAAAGTCTTTTCGGATGGCACGGCCCACCTGCTGACCATGGCCTCAGATATCGGCCAGGGTGCCAACACGGTTCTCAAACAGATCCTGGCCGAGGAACTCGGGATCCGCATGGAGGATATCCGCCTCACAGCAGCAGATACCGCCATGACGCCCCAGGCCGATCTGGGAACCTGGGGCAGCCGGGTTACGCTCATGGCGGGTAATGCCATTATGCAGGCCGCCCGTCAGATCAAAGAAGAAATTTTCGGGGCTGTTTCTGCCCGTTTCAACCTGAATGTTATATTCGATATGGTTTGCAAAGACGGGCAGGTGTATGCCGAAGGAAAACCCGACCGGGGAATGTCCTTTGGTGAGGCCGTTGCCATGGTCCAGAAAGCCAATCGCGGC
>JAHEIB010000206.1 GCA_024639645.1 Deltaproteobacteria bacterium | reverse complement strand
TATCTGATCAAAGTGAGGCATTAGATTTTATAGCTGATGTTAAGTGAAGGTGCTTTTCGATGATATTGGGTAACCTGACCCTAAAATTATGTCAAGAAAATTCTTGACAAATTAATCGAAAACAGTAAATTATATCAATGTATTTATGGTAAATAGAAATATTTTTTTAATTTAATATCGAAAACAATAAATAATTATGATTAACAACGGCGACGACAAAAACAGGCTTGACCCGCTGGACTGCAGAATGATCGGTTTGCTGCAAAAAGATGGCCGCATGTCAAATACGGCCATGGCCCAGGCCCTGGGCATCTCCGAGTATACAGTTAGAACGCGCCTCAAGAGGATCATTGAGAGCGGTATTATTCGGATCGTAGCCAGAGCCAATCCCATTGATCTGGGCTTCGCGTTTTCGGGCAACCTGAAGATTCACATCGATCTAAAAATGACCAAAGATGTTCTGGACGAATTATCAAAGATAGACGAATTGACCTGGGTCTCCTTGTCGACGGGCAGTACCGATCTGGATGTGGATTTCGCTGTTCGCTCAATGGATGAACTGAAGACGTTGATTTTCGATAGAATAAGTAAAATAGAGGGGGTGCTGACAACTGAAACTTCCTTGATGGTGGATCTTATCAAAGACAAGAACGATTACGGCACGGCCTGGGATTGAACCCTGGAACCCTTTCTTCCGATTAATTGGGAGTAGAGCCAACCCATTTACCATGACAAATTCAGACATCCTAAAACGCTATGACATGACGGTGGACAATAAATTCATCGTCCATGCCAATATACCCTCTTATGCGGCGTTGTTCGAAAATTATGACTATACATCATCTTTTTACAAACGTGATATCAATGAAAAACTGGTGGATTATCTCCTGGAGTGTGCCAAGGAAATCGGCCATCGAAATGCCTTTGTAATTCGGTTCGTTTTACCACATAAAGAAAAATCGGAAACCGAAGAAGGTGATATTATCACCGGGTTTAAAAACTATTTTGACTATCTAACGACTCTCAGCCGCAAAGAAATCGGTTTGGCATTAAAAAGAATGCTGATTCATATGGTCATTGCCACGCTTGTGCTTCTACTGTGGCTTTTTTTTGTAACCAGGAGTGCTGAAACCCCGTTATTACAGCAACCCTCGCTCATATCTGGGCTAATCGTTGCTGTCTGGGTGCTCATGTTAACAGGTATTTCAAGGTTTCTGTTTCGTGTTCAGACACAAGTGAGTCACATCCGTCTGTTAAAAAAAATTAAACAGAGTCCAATCCAATTTAACTATATAGACGAAGGAGATTAAAAATGATGAAAAAAATGAATAAGGGAACATGGATGGCTATATGCCTGATGGGCGCGTTCCTTATACTGTTCACCTTTTCTCCAAACGCCTTGGCAAAAAAAAGCCGACTCAGTGTCGGTTTTACCACCGAAGAAGCGCTTGAGAACCTGCAGACTGGTGAAGCCTGGCAGTACACGGAAATGGGTGCTGTTTTCTGGCCACTGGTTTATGACCAGCTTTGGATTATGGGCCCGGCACCCGATTACGAACCGCTGCCCATGATTGTAGAGCGCTGGGAAACCGACGACTATCTGACCTGGCGTTTTTACCTGGTCAAAAATGCCAAGTTTCACGACGGCAAACCTGTAACTGCCGAGGATGTTGCCTTTACCTTGTGGTATCTTCCAAAATCAAATCCGGCCTGGGATTATCCGGATAATGATATTGAAGATAAAAGTTCTATCAAAGTCATCGATGAGCATACAATAGAATTTACACTGGCAGCCAAATGGCCTGGCAAATATCCACCGGCCTCATGGATGCCTGTCCTGCCAAAGCACATCTGGATGCCCCACAAAAGAAAACTGGTCAATTTCGAGAACAAAAAGTGCATCGGATCCGGGCCGTTCAAACTCAAGAAATTCAAAGGTGGTGAGTATGTCTGGATGGTGAAAAATAAAAAATACTGGGGGGAGGTACCGGCAGTGGATGAGGTCGTCTTCAAAAGCTACGGTAGCCAGGATGCCATCAACATGGCCCTCAAAAAAGGTCAGATCGAGTTTATCGGCTACAATGGCTCTTCTCCTCTGTCCGTGGAAGATTTCAAAAAAACGGAGAATGTAGATGTGGCCATTTCCCCGGGAATCGCACTGGTCTGGCTGGGTTTCAATTTACACAAAGAAAATGCCATCCAGGACAAGTTGGTACGACAAGCCATCATGCATGGTATCGACCGTGAACGGCTGATCCAGATGGTATACCTTGGGTATGCCAAACCAGCGGACAGTTTTATCTATCCGGAACTGCCAATATACAACCCGAATCTTCCAAAATATGCCTATAATCCCGATAAGGCCAGGCAAATGCTGGAACAGGCTGGATATCTGGACAAGGACGGTGATGGTATTCGCAACGACAAAAAAGGTGGACAAAACATGTCCTTCGAGTTTTTGGTGCCGTCAGCCTGGCCGGACGAAGTCAAGCTGGCCAAGGTAGTCAAAGAGCAAGTCAAGGATATCGGCATCGAAATAAAATTGAAGGTGGTTGACCTGGATACCTATTATGAATTTATTTATACACCCAAAGAAGATAAGTTCGATATTTCCATATCCTCCGAGGAACCCGGCCCGAATGGGTCGTGGATCTGGGAGTTTGCCCGGGGATACAACAACGGTGGTGCAGGTTGGAATCAGGCCTATTACGACAACCCAGAGTTCGACAAGACCCTCGACGCCATGAACGCCGAGACAAACCTGGAGAAACAGAAGGAGTTGACATTCAAACTACAGGAAATCATGGCCGCAGACTTGCCTTACGCCATGTTGGTGAGACCCGATTTGATCGGGCCTTATCGTACGGACAAATTCGAAGGCTTTGTGGAAACCATGGGCGGTCTTTCGACCTGGATCAATGTCTGGTCCTATTTCAAGGCTCGTCCGATAAAATAAAAGAAGGGTCCGAGGGGTCAAGGGTGATACAAGGATTGGAGGGGAGAAGGTCTGGAGGGTTGCTGAAAGCATCCAGCGGAAAGCACCTAACAGCCTACAGCCCAACAGTCTAATAGTCTATAGTTTACAGCCTAAACCCCTAAAAGGCTAATAGCGTGGGTTTAAAAGGATTTATTCTCAGAAAAGTCGTGGCTGCATGCCTGACCATCGTTGCCATTGTATGCGTAAACTTCGTCATATTTAGAATGGCGCCGGGTGATCCCGTACGCATGATGTTCCGGGATCCGCGAGTCAGTGCGGAGAATCTTCAGGAGATGCGGCAGACATTCGGTCTGGACAAACCATTGAGCGGGCAGTTTGTGGCCTATGTCAAAGGTTTGGCTCACGGTAATCTGGGTCTGTCCTTTTCACACCGCCGTCCCGTCCTGGAAGTCATTGCACAGAAGATTCCAGCGACACTGATCCTGGTTGTCACCGCCCTGATGATTGCCATTTTTCTGGGTGTGGCTCTAGGGGCCCTGTCGGGCTGGAAAAGTGGCACAAAGTTGGATACCTTTGTCCTCACGGCGTCGCTGACCATGTACTCTATCCCCACGTTTGCCCTGGGAATCATCCTGCTCCTGGTGTTCGCCTACCATATTGCCATCTTCCCTCTGGGTGGCATGGCCACGCCCGCATCACTTTTGGAAGGTCCTGAATTGATATGGGACGTGCTCTGGCACATGTTTCTTCCAGCCCTTTCCATCGTGATATGGTATGTGGGCGAATATGTGCTTTTGACCCGCAGTTCCATGATTGATGTCATGGGCCAGGAATACATCACCACGGCCTATTCCAAGGGATTAAAAAAATTCAGGATCTTAAAAAACCATGCCCTACGGAATGCGCTGCTTCCGGTGGTCACGATTACGGGTGTCAATCTGGGTTTTGCCGTTGCCGGTGTCATCGAAGCCGAAACGGTCTTCTCATGGCCGGGTGTGGGAAGACTGGTGTATGATGCGGTATCCCACCGCGATTACCCCTTGCTGCAGGGTGTCTTCCTGCTGTTTGCCTTTTCCGTGGTTCTGGCTAACCTGGTGATCGATCTTATTTACGGATACATCGATCCCCGGATAAAAGTGAGCACCTAGGAGACGCCATGAATCGATTGAGCAACAAAATCGAAAAACTGAGCGTGTTTTTACGGCTCCTTTTTAGCCACAGAATGGGTCTGGCCGGATTCAGTGTCATATCTCTGTTTGTACTCATGGCGATTTTTTCGTCGTTTTTAGGAACGGTTGACCCTGCCCGCACCGGTGCTGTTGAAAACATCCTGAAGTCCCCAAGCTCTGGTTTCTGGTTTGGGACCGATGATCTGGCCAGAGACATCTGGAGCCAGACAATTTTTGGTTCCAGGATTTCCCTGACGGTTGGATTCGTAGCGGCATTGATTACCGTGATATCCGGCACACTGGTGGGCCTGGTAGCTGGTTTCTACGGCAAGTTCGTTGAGGAAGTACTCATGCGCATCGTCGATTTTTTCATGATGCTGCCGGAACTACCCCTCATGATCGTGCTTGCGGCAGTACTCGGCCCCAGCATGTGGAATATCATCCTGGTCGTAAGTCTGGTGAGTTGGCCCACCACGGCACGTGTGGTTCGTTCCCAGGTACTTTCATTGAAGGAGCGCCCATTTGTGGAAGCTTCACGCTGTATCGGGGCAGGAAGCCTGCGACTGATGTTTGGTGAGATTTTGCCCAACGTCATACCGCTTATGTTTGCACAGGCCGTGATCATGATCACCGAAGCAATCTATGCCGAAGCCGTATTGAGTTTTCTTGGGCTGGGTGATCCAACCAGCATCAGCTGGGGAATGATGCTGCACTTTGCCTTTGAATCCGGCGTGATTGCCAGGGCCATGTGGTGGGTTGTTCCGCCAATTGTCAGCATCGTGGCTCTTATCGTCAGCTTCAGTTTGCTCGGAACGGCTATCAGTGATGTGCTGGAGCCGGGGTATAAGGAGAAGAAAGGCTTTTAAAACTGTATCAAAAATGCCTATTGATCCAATCTCTACGTTGGTTTCACATTTCAACTCCTCAAAATACCATTTGTGGATGGACGCTAACTAACTTTCCTAGACTGGTAAACAGGCCAATTTGAGCTTTTCGGGTAACCATTCACATTAAATTTGCTAAAGATGCAGTGAGTTATGGCGCTTATAGATGTTCAGGATCTAAAAATTCAATTTTTCACCTTTCGTGGAGCAGCTAAGGCCGTTGATGGCGTCAGCTTTCAGATCGAAAAAAATCAAACCCTGGGTTTGATCGGTGAATCCGGGTGTGGCAAGACAACAA
>JAHEIB010000062.1 GCA_024639645.1 Deltaproteobacteria bacterium | reverse complement strand
CCGGTCATGGAAACCGATGATTTGACTGGCATATGGTACCAGCCCGATGATGGTGTGACCAATCCTGAGGATACCACCCAAGCCCTGGCCAAGGGTGCACGCATGGGGGGGGTCAAGATTCTGGAAAATGTCAAGGTCCTTGATATCGACCTGACCCAGGGCGCCGTGTCCGGTGTAAAGACAGACCAGGGCGATATCCGCTGTGAGTATATCGTCAACTGTGCCGGAATGTGGGGAAGAGAAGTGGGTAAAATGGTGGGTGTAAGTCTCCCCCTGGTTGCCGCCGAGCACATGCACATGTGCACAGAACCCATTGAAGGCGTATACAAAGAAATGCCATACATCAGGGATATGGACGGATATATTTATATCAAGGAAGAGATGGGTGGTCTTCTCATGGGTGGATTCGAGCCCTATGCAAAGACCTGGGGAGTCAAAGGCATTCCGGATAATTTTGAACATACCCAGCTGGATGAAGACTGGGACCAGATGGATCTGTTCATTAAAAATGCCATTATCCGGGTTCCCGCTTTTGCTGAAGCCGGTGTCGTCAATCTCACCACGGTACCGGAAAGCTTTACGCCGGACACGTCTTATCTTTTGGGTGAAGCACCGGGTGTAAAAAACTTTTTTGTGGCCTGCGGTATGAATTCGGTGGGCATCACCAGTGCCGGCGGCGCCGGTATGGCCATTGCCACCTGGATTGTTCAGGGATACCCTGAAGTGGATCTCTGGCCTGTGGATGTCCGGCGATATAACCCCTGGCAAAACAATCTTAAATATATTGAAGAACGCGTCAATGTGGAGGCTGTGGGTAATCTCTATACCGACCACTTTCCTTTTAAACAACCCACTTCATCCAGGAATGTATTAAAAACGCCTATCCACGACCGCTTGAAAGATCTGGGCGCCTGCTTTGGCGTGGTTTCAGGCTGGGAACGCGCCAACTGGTTTGCCCCTGAAGGCGTGGAGCCCAAATACGAGTACAGCTGGGGTCGTCAGAACTGGTTTGAATACTCTGCCCAGGAGCACATGAATGTCCGTGAAAATGTCGGTATTTATGATCTGACATCCATGGGCAAATTTCTTTTCCAAGGCCGTGATGCTCAAAAGGTACTGCAGACATTATGTGGGAATGATGTGGACGTACCTGTGGGTAAGGTTGTGTACACCCAGATGCTCAATGAACGGGGTGGCATCGAAGCGGATTTAACGGTAACAAAAATGGCAGAGAATACATTTTTCATCGTGACGGCCGGAGCCACCACTGTACGGGATTTTGACTGGATTTCACGCCACATACCAGAGGATGCCCATGCTGTTCTGACCGATGTTACCTGGTCCTATACCATGCTGGGTGTGATGGGTCCCAGGTCAAGGGATCTCCTGAATAAGGTCACCGACACCGATCTTTCCAATGATGCCTTTCCCTTTGCCACGGCCAAGGACATTCATATCGGATATGCCGGTGCCTTGGCCATCCGGATGAGTTTTGTGGGAGAGCTGGGTTGGGAACTTTATATCCCCACACCCTTTGCCCAGGGAATATTTGATGCACTTATGGAAGCAGGCCAGGAATTCAATGTCAAGCCCTGCGGCCTCCACGCCCTGGATTCTCTTCGAATGGAAAAGGGATACAAGCATTGGAGTGGGGACATTACACCCGATGATACGCCTTTTGAAGCCGGTCTTGGTTTTGCGGTCAAGCTCAGCAAGGGCGATTTTATCGGTAGAGATGCACTTCTTAAACAAAAAGAAGAAGGACTCAAGAGAAAACTGGTCATCTTCACCATCGATGACCCGGAACCACTCATCTACCATGATGAACCCGTTTATTGTAATGGGGAAATTGTGGGTGAAAACACCCATGGCTCCTATTCTCATGTGACGGGTCACGCCATTGGCATGGTCTATCTCGCCAATAAAGAGGGTATCACTGATGAATGGATCATGGGTAATAAATATGAAATAGAAGTGGAAGATAAAAAATATCCTGTCACGATCCATTTAAGAGCACCTTATGATCCCGAGGGAAAATCAATCAAGGTTTAATGGGATCTATTCGTATTCGATCGCTATTGTGGTTATAGGGGTTGTCAGAAAAACGTTCCGATTGGGGGCCGCTTTTCTGCTACAAACCCTTATGCCGCCATCCTATTTTCGGAACATAATTATGACAAGCGGTATAAATGCTGGCTGTCAAAAAGATCCAGGCCCGTTGAGTTTGCAAAGGAGTCATTCATAGATGAAAGCAAAAAATAGACAAGACGGATTGCAAAATTATTGAGTTGCTTCAAAAAGACGGAAGAATGCCCAACACCGTGATTGCCAAGAAACTCGGGATCTCTGAAGCCACGGTTAGAAGCAGGCTCAATCGTTTGACCAAAGAAGAATTCATTCAGATAGTCGTGTGAGCAACCCATTGAAACTTGGATTTGAAGTTGTGGGTATGTTGAAAATAGATGTTGATATCAAAAAAATTGATACTGTCAGCAAAGAATTAAGCCAGATAGATCAGATATGGTATATTGTTCACGCTACGGGTTCTGCCTATATCTATGCGGAATTCAATGCCAAATCGATTGACGACCTCAATGAAGTAATAGCCAATAAAATTAATAAGATTGATGGGCTTCTCAAAACAGAGACGTCTCTGTTTTTAAAATTCGTCAAACGCCGATACGACTGGAAAACCGCTATCGAATAAAATGGAGCCCCGCGGACAAACCACATGGATAGCGGACACAAATGACCCAGTCCTGTAACTGGAAATAGCTCCTGACGTTACTTTATTTAAAATCGGCGGTCACTCATCGTGCAGCATTGTGCCTTGGCGCACCCGTCACGCCTCTACCGGGGTGAGCACTGGATCCACACATGTAAAGGTTTTGAATGGATATCCAATACTGGGCAACCTCTGGATGCGCTTGTTGCTTCGGTTCAATCATCCCTCAGTCGTCCGCCTTGATAAACGCGTAAATCTGTTTGTCACGTGTGGAAAGGGATTCCCCGCGTTCATACAGCTTGTCCAGAAAATAATGATAAAAATCATGCCGAAGGCTGTCCCTATTTGCGATGACGAACCAGTGGTTGCGGGTCCAGATAAAGGGAGAACGGTTCATGTTGTCCGTTTCGAATATACCGGCGATTGCCTCGGCTTTATCGGCGATGATGTCGATTGATTCACCGCCGAGCTTGTCCTTGATATGATCGACATCCGGGTGAAAAACCTGAATGTCGTAAACAGATGGCATAGGGCCCATGGATATAAAACGGACAACGACGCCCCGGTGAATAGCCCGCTCGATCTGCGTTTTCAAGCGCTGCCATGTTTCGGGAAACAGACGCAGGTAAAGCTCCTGCTGGGCGGAATTGATGATGTCCACTGCTTTGGCAATGACCTCATCCACGCCATTGAGCGTAAACAGGTACTCAAAACCGGACTGCGCCGCCATTTCGTCCAGCTGTTCGTCCAGAATTTTAAGATTGGATTCGAATTGACCCCGAAGGCGTTTTTTTAATTCCTCAAAAGGCAATGGTACGTACAGCCCTTTCTCGATCTCAAAAACGAGCTTCTTTTTTGCGAGTCCGCGAAGAACATCATAAATTCTCGATCTGGCAATGCCTGAAAGCATACTCAGCTGGGAGCCATTTGAGGGATGTTTTGCAAGGAGCGCCAGATAGCAGGATGATTCGTATTTTGAAAAAGCAAAATCCCTTAAAATAGACGCAATATCCATGCATTTTCCTTCCGATGTTGCTGATTGGGTGGCAACATTGGTATGTCACCTACATTTTATCTGTCGACCCGGGAACGATACATAAAAAGGTAGGACGTGTCAAATGTCGCCACGTCTCCGCCCTCCTGACGGGTGACGCATGAAGGCCGAACAGGGGCAGGTGAAATAGCGAACATTTCTTGACAAAGGAGCGTGCTTGTGCGATAGTTGCTACCAAGATAGCAACTAAATTGATGACAAGGAGGGACGATCATGCTGAACATGCCGACGGTGTTATTTGATTCCCCTGTGCGTGGGTTTTCAAATGTAACGGATAGGGATGCATATGCCATGGAACAATCGTCAGGTGCCAATCATTACGATCGACTCCAAGTCGTGGTAAGAACGGCTAAGGGCAGCTGGATTACCGATAATAGCGGTAAAAGGTATTTAGATTGTCTGGCTGCATATTCTGCTGCAAATCTCGGTCACCACCACCCAAAGGTAGTCAATGCCATCATGAAGGCCCTTGCCGGCAATTATGCCTCGGTCATTTCAAATGTGGTTTATACGGATCCTCTGGCGTTGTTTCTATCCAAAACAGCCGGATTCGTTCCCCAGCTGGGACCGCGCTTCGGGTCGAATGGCAATAAGGTCATGCCGAAAAATGGTGGTGTGGAATCCGTTGAAACCGCTATTAAAATGGCGCGTTACTATGGCTGGAAGAGAAAAAACATACCCGATGGAAAACAGGAAATTATCGTTTTCGATAATAATTTTCATGGTCGCATGATCACGGTGATTTCTTTTTCATCAAAGCCCAAGTATCGGGAGGGTTTCGGCCCTTTGACACCGGGATTTGTATCGGTTGAATTCGGAAATCTGGATGCCGTGAAAACGGCCATCACCAAAAATACCTGCGGTATACTGGTGGAACCCATGCAGGGCGAAGGGGGCATGAACATACCCCCCCCTGGGTTTTTAAAAGGGCTTCGCAAAATTGCAGATGATAATGATCTATTATTGATGCTCGACGAGATTCAAGTCGGTTTGGGGCGTACGGGAAAAAATTTTTGTTTTGAGCATGAGAACATTGTTCCAGATGGCCTCATTTTAGGGAAGGCATTGTCAGGAGGTCTTATTCCTTTGTCCGTATTTGTCACCAACGCAAAATTAATGGACATCGCATTCAACAAAGGATCAGATGGTTCGACGTTTGGTGGTTATCCCCTGGCTTGTGTGGCAGGTGTAGCGGCATTGGAAGTGCTTCAGGAAGAGCAATTAGCAAAAGAATCTGAAATAAAAGGGAAAAAACTAAAACAAGTCATCATGAAAATAGCCGACCAATCCAAACATGTCAAGGAAGTCAGGGGAAAAGGGTTGTTCATCGGTATTGAAGTGGAAAACAAAGACGCCATGATGTTTTGTAGGAAACTGCTCGATCTGGGCATTATCGTAAATGACAGTCACGGGCATACCATACGAATTTCCCCGCCCCTCAATATCAGCAATGACGAGACGGACTTTTTGATTAAAGGATTGGAAAAGGTTTTTCTTAGTTAAGCATAATTTCAAAATTCATGGTATTGATATTGAATTTTATAGCCCATTCGAGAGTGTAATTTGAACAAATCTTCTTTGCGGATAAAGAATTATTACTCTCTGCATCCTTGGGCCCTCGAACCCCTATATCATTCTTTTGAAATTTAGGTTGTGGGCTATTAGGTAACTTTCACTCAACACCATCCACCACCCTCGAACCCTTGTATTACCCTTGACCCCTCGGACCCTTGCTCTTTCTATCCCGGAAATTTCACAAACCTGATCGGTTCTGGCGCAAGGCATTTCAGCCTGAAGCCGTAGTCATTTACTGCGAAGGCTGGATAACACAGCGCTAGGACCGATCAGGGAAGCCCGGAGGGTGAAACTTGACTCGTCAAATAGGCAGTCATTCCTTTATGACGAACGGTGCCATTATGATTACCATGCGATATCACGGCAAGTTACTGACTCGTAAAATCAATTAAAGAATGCTTCGTCAAGTTTCATGAAATGTTCGGGCTAGTGTCTCTCGTCATAGTCGATGGCCTGCCGTTTCAGAATATCGTAGTAGATCCTGATCTGTCTGACATATGTCACCGGCTCCAGACCTTGACAGTATCCATAGGTTGCATTTTTATAATATTCTTGCTTCCCCAACAGCGGCAGTGTTTTTTCAAGGGTTGACCATTTTGTTGGGTCCATCCGCATTGAAATAGCCAGTTTTTGTGCGTCCCGGACATGCCCCTGACCGATATTATAGGCAGCCAAAGCGATGGACTGCCTATCCAAATCGTTTTCAATATCAAAGTAATTGAACAAATTGCGGAGATGCTTGACGCCGGCATAAATGTTCTGTTCAGGATCTGTAATGTCTGTGACCCCAAAACTTTTCGCTGTTCGTTTCGTCAACTGCATCAAGCCATAGGCGCCTGCGTGACTGCGGGCATATCGTCTGAAATGTGATTCCTGGTACATTTGAGCTGCGATCAGACGCCAATCGAAATCGAATTCCCTGGCGGCAGCCATCAGAATCGGCTGGTATTTGGGTAGTCTCGTGGCCAGTCTTCGATGGTATACTTTCATGTCAAGGTAATCAAAGCGTTCCACTTCTGCATAGTATTGTTTGCGAAGTTCCTCATACACCCCGTTGGCCTGAATCAGTTTGAAAAACTGATTGATTTTGACCCGCAGATCACCGGCTTTTGGGTTGACAGCCCACCCGAGCTGTTCTTTTTTGCCAATAGGCAACCCCATTATTGCCTGGGGGTAATACCTGCGGTTCAGCAGAGCGATATTGCTGTCGGCAACGGTAATGTCAATCTCTTTTTCAGCCACCCTACGAATGAATTCCTCTGTGGGAACATCCTCATGCAGCACGATGCTCAGGTTCGGTATTCGGCTTTCAAGGGTTTCTAAGCGTTCCTGATAAGAAGTGCCTCTGCGGATGTGGATGGTCTGGCCTGCAAGGTCTTCAATGGTTCGAATGGAGCGGTTGTCGCGGTGGATAATGAGATGTTGTTGAATATCCATGTAGCCTTTGGAAAACAAGACATCCCGGTTCCGTTTTGGGGTAATGGTCATACTGGCGGCAATTAGATCACCGCTGCCGTCCAGCAGGCTGGGAATCATGCCTTCCCATTTATCGGCGATTTGTATGCTGAGGGACACCCCCAGGTAGGATGCAAAGGCTTTGGCCAGGTCATGCTCGAATCCCATTTCCTGGTCGCGATAGGAGTAGTAGCAATGGGCGTTGTTTCGGGTAATAACTATCAGTTCGCCCTTTTTGATAATATTTTTTAGGAAAGGCGCGTTGGTCCTGAACGCAGACAAGTCAAATTCGCAGGAGACTCCCAGCAGAAAAAGACCTAACAGGGAAAAAATGAGAAATGGGTGCAATCGTTTCAAATTAGGGTACCGTTCTCCAGGTTTCTGCTATAATCCCGACAACAACTCAATGCCCAGCAAGTATAATAGAAATATTTAGAAAAGACAATATCCTGGAAACATCCTATTTTCCTTGAATTTTTTTCTCTTGTTTGGTATTTTGTAATCTTTTTCAGTGAGGCCTTGCCCGGAAATTTCACAAGGTTGACCGGTTCTGGCGCCAGGCAATCCAGCGATAGGTGAAAACCCAATAGCATGTCCCTTGAAATAAACAGGAAAAGAACCCGTCAAATTTATGTTGGCAACATCCCCCTTGGCAATGGGGCCCCCATTGCTGTGCAGTCCATGACCAACACATTTACAGCGGACGTTGACAGTACGGTTTCCCAGATAGTCCGGTTGCAGAATGCCGGCTGTGAAATTGTGCGGGTGGCTGTTCCGGATGAAGATTCTGCCGGGGCCATCGCCTCCATCAAGCAGCGGGTCGCCATACCGGTTATCGCAGATATCCATTTCAGCTACCGTCTGGCAATTGCAGCGGCCCGATCCGGTGCCGATGCGCTCAGAATCAATCCTGGCAACATCGGTGGCAAAGATAAAATCAAAGCGGTGGTCGATTGTGCCGGGGATCATGGCATTTCCATAAGAGTCGGTGTGAACTCGGGTTCCATAGAAAAAGATCTTTTAAAGAAATACCGGGAACCCACAGCCGCGGCCATGGTAGAAAGCGCCCTGCGGCATCTGGACATAATCGGGTCATTGGGGTTCGACAACATAAAGGTTTCTCTCAAGGCATCGGATGTGGGCCGCACCATCGAAGCCTACAGACTTTTTTCCTCAAAAAGTGATTTCCCGGTTCATGTGGGGGTTACAGAGGCCGGAGGCTTGTTTCCGGGGCTCGTCAAATCCGCCATCGGAATTGGGACCTTGCTGGCGGAAGGCATTGGAGATACCATCCGTGTGTCATTGACAAGGGATCCGGTGGAAGAGGTGCGTGCTGCCTTTGAAATTCTCAAGGCACTGGATATTCGACAAAGGGGGCCTGACATCATATCCTGTCCCACATGTGGGAGATGCAATATCGACCTGTTTCATATCGTGGATGCGGTGGAAAGAGCTACCATAAACCATATCGCACCCATCAAAATCGCCATCATGGGTTGCGTGGTCAACGGTCCTGGTGAAGCCAAAGAAGCCGATATCGGAATTGCAGGGGGTGATGACCGGGGGGTTCTTTTCAAGAGGGGGGAGATCGTGAAGACATTTTCCCAGGACAGGCTTATCGAGGTTCTCCTGACAGAGATCGCCGTGTATGAACAGCGTTGGTTAGAAAAAAATTGAAAGCAATCACGAAAACACGAAATCTAAAAAGCACGAAACTATTCTTGATCTCTTTCGTGGTTTCGTATTTTCGTGATTTCGTGATAAAATCTTTTCTTGCCCGGATTGGGTCATAGAAATCAGAATTATGGAAGGACCAAAATGGGAAAAAAAGTAAAAACAGCCATAACACCCACGCGCGCTGAAGATTATCCTGAATGGTATCAGCAGGTTGTCAGGGCATCGGGAATGGCTGAAAAATCATCTGTTAGGGGATGTATGGTCATCAAGCCCTGGGGATACTCCCTGTGGGAAAATATTGTTCGCGAAATGGACGATCTGTTTAAGGCCACAGGGGTGCGCAACGCCTATTTCCCCTTGTTCATTCCCGTCAGTTTTTTGGAGAAAGAGGCCGAACATGTGGAAGGCTTTGCCAAGGAATGTGCTGTGGTTACCCATCATCGACTCAAAAAGGAGGCTGACGGCGCCTTGGTGCCGGCCGGCCGGCTGACCGAGCCTTTGGTGGTACGGCCCACCTCTGAAACGATTATCGGTGATTCCTTTTCCCGCTGGATCACCAGTTATCGGGATCTGCCGCTTCTAATCAACCAGTGGGCCAATGTGGTTCGGTGGGAGATGCGTACGCGAATATTTTTAAGAACGAGCGAATTTTTGTGGCAGGAAGGTCATACTGCACATGCCACCAGGGAAGAGGCCCAAGAGCGTACCCGGATGATGCTCGACGTATACGCCAGATGTGTTGAAGACTATTTGGCGATTCCAGTGTTAAAGGGTCGAAAATCACCGGCCGAAAGATTTCCCGGCGCCGTTGACACCCTGTGTATCGAAGCCATGATGCAGGACAGAAAGGCGCTTCAGGCCGGGACTTCTCATTTTCTGGGGCAGAATTTTGCCCGGGCATCCAATATTAAATTTCAAACGGCGGACGAAAACGAAGCCTATGCCTGGACAACCTCTTGGGGGACCTCGACCCGTCTGGTGGGCGGACTTATCATGGCTCACGGGGATGACGACGGCATTATTCTTCCTCCCAAGGTGGCCTCGGCGCATGCCGTCATTCTTCCCATTATCCGTAAGCCTGAGGATCGTACCAAGGTCATGCCTTTTGTGGAACAGCTGGCGTCTGAATTACGGGAAAAGACATACCATCGACGCATGCTGAATATCGAGATTGACGATAGAGATATCGGGGGTGCCAGAGGCTGGGACTGGATCAAGAAAGGGATCCCCATTCGCATCGAGATCGGACCCCGGGACATTGCCGAAAATTCGGTTTTTGTCGGACGTCGGGACCGGCACTACAAGGAGAAGGTGTCCATCAACAAAGACACATTTGTTGCCGAATTTACCAAGACCCTGGACGATATCCAGGCAACGCTTTTTAACCGGGCCGTCGCCTTTAGAGAGGCAAATACGGAAAATATCGGGCAAAGAGATCTTTTTTATGACTATTTTACACCAAAGAATTCGGAGAAACCAGAGATTCATGGAGGGTTTGCCGTATCGCCATGGTGTGGTGAAGAAGCCTGCGAATTAAAAATCAAGGAAGATCTGAGTGTTTCCATACGCTGTATTCCTTTTACCGGCGCGTCTGTAAAGGGTGCCTGCATCTGTTGCGGAAAACCCGCGACGCAGGAGGTAATCTTCGCTAAAGCCTACTAGCCTAAAGGTTTCACAAAGCCATCTTACCGCATCCGCTGTGTTGCTGGCCATTTGCGGTAGCAAACTACAGCTTCATGGCCCGACGCCTTGCGGCTACGGCATCCTTGCTTTGTGAAACCTTCAGACGATTTAATAGGTAAACAAAAGAAGTGCCGCTATATGATATGAACGGCCTGAGTTTTTGAGACCGCTTCTATTTATATTTAGATTGCCTATAGAAAGAGAGCGTGCGTGACCACATGAAGTGCAATGTATTCGAATGGTTTTATGAAGCGCAATACCTAACAGCCTAATCGTCTACAGCCTAAACAACCTGAGCTCTTCAACGGAGTATACGATTCCAAAATGATCAGAATCAATGATATCGTCGACAGGGTGATGGAATACAACCCAGGTGCAAACGTCGATATTATCGAGCGCGCTTATGTGTACTCTGCACGGGTGCACCTTGGCCAGATGCGTTTGTCTGGTGAGCCTTACCTGTCTCATCCCCTTGAAGTCGCTGGCATATTGTCTGAAATGAAACTCGATGAAGAGAGCATTGCTGCTGGTTTGCTCCATGATGTCATCGAAGACACCAAGGCAACCCCTGAAGAAATAGAAGATTTCTTCGGTTTCGAGATAAAACACATTGTTTCCGGCGTTACCAAATTGAGTAAACTGCCATTTAGCAGCAGTGAGGCGCGTCAGGCGGAAAGTATCCGAAAAATGCTTCTGGCCATGGCCGATGATATCCGGGTGATTCTGATCAAACTGGCCGACCGCCTTCACAATATGAAAACCCTTCAGTTTCACAAAGAGAATAAACGTAGAGCCATTGCCAAAGAAACCATGGATATCTACGCACCCATATCTGCACGTCTGGGAATCTACTGGATAAAAAATGAACTGGAAGACATGTCCTTTCGCTATCTTCAGCCTGATGAATATGAACGAATTGACCGTATGATAAACAAGGATATTGCTGAGCGTGAAAAATATATCAAAGAGGTGAAAAGTTACATAAAAAAGAAGATGGATGACAGTGGGCTGGTGAGCGAGGTGCTTGGTCGCCACAAGCATATTTCCAGCATTCATCAAAAGATGGTTCAACAGAATCTCAGTTTTGAAGAAGTATACGACATTATCGCCTTTCGAATTATATTGGAAACCATACCAAAGTGCTATGAGGCCTTGGGCCTCGTCCATTCACTGTGGAAGCCGATTGCAAAGAAGTTCAAAGATTATATCGGGGTTCCCAAAGCGAATATGTATCAGTCGCTTCACACCACGGTTGTCGGTCCTTATGGGGAACGTATCGAAATACAGATTCGGACCCGGGAAATGGATCAGGTTGCCAAATCAGGTATTGCGGCACACTGGGGATATAAGGAAGGCAAGCGGATGGATAACCAGGCCAGTGAAAAGTTTGCATGGATCCAAAATTTGGTAGAAAATCAGGCTGAATTTCTAGACCCGCAGGAGTTTTTAGAAAATGTTCGTATCGATTTATTTCCGGATGAAGTTTACGTGTTTACACCCCAGGGGGAGATCAAATCTTTACCCAAAGGTGCGACACCCGTTGATTTTGCCTATATGATTCACAGCGAAGTAGGAAATCAATGTACAGGTGCCAAGGTAAACGGCCGAATGGTTCCGCTGAAATATGAGATGCAGACCGGAAATATAGTTGAAATCATCACCTCAAAAGGGAGCCATCCGAGCAAGGACTGGTTGAATTTCGTCAAGACGGTCAAGGCACGCTCCCGGATTCGGCAGTGGATTAAAATCCAGGAAAAAAAGCGCAGTCTGTCTCTTGGCAGAGAAATGTGTGAAAAAACATTTCGAAAACACAAGCTCAATTTCAATGCGCTGGTCAAAACAGAAGAGATGCGTGAGGTTGTGTCCCATTTCGGGTTCAAGACTGTAGACGATCTGATTGCAAGTGTTGGTTATGGGAAAACCACGCCTGTTCAAATCGCACGGCGGCTGGCGTTGAAGACGGAAACCCTTGACGCTGATGAATCATTGTTCAACAAGCTTGTCAGCCGTGTCAGAAAGAAAAAGCCAACCGTCGGCGTCGTGGTCAAAGGTGTTGACGACATGCTGGTCAAGTTCGGGAAATGCTGTCAGCCGGTTCCCGGGGACGTCATTACCGGGTATATTACCCGTGGCTACGGTGTGACGATTCATCGAACCAACTGTGTCAATGCGCTGAAAATGAGCCCCGAACGGCGCATCGATGTAGAATGGAGTCTGGAAACACGGGAGAGTTATCCGGTCAAGATACGGATCAATTCCCTGGACAGGGTCGGCCTCCTGGCGGATATGGCGGCGACCATCAGTAAAAACAATGCCAATATTCTCAGTCTGAATACCCAGACCAAAGACGACCTGACTGTTGATTCTATTCTAACCCTTGGTATCGTTAGTACTGTTCACCTTGAAAAGGTCCTGTTGGATCTTAAAAAAATCAAGTATGTCCAGAGTGTTCAAAGGTTGGGTTAGGGTGCTTTGACGACACGTCCTGATTTAATGCAATTGGTGCAGACAACCATTTTTTTAGCCTGCCCCTTGTTCAGAGCGCGAACAGTTTGCAGGTTGGGATTAAACCTTCTTTTGGTTACATTATGTGCATGGCTTACATTGTTACCCACCATGGGTTTTTTTCCGCATATTTCACAAATTCTTGACATCTTAATATCTCCTTGTCACTTAACGACGAAAATAATTTTAACTCTCAATTATTATACCAATGTGGTATGGGTGTAAAGTCTTTTTGCTTTTTTTCGTATTTTGAAGAATCTCACAGCCAGTTACGAGAGTGTTCTGCCGCGCAACTGAACCCACGGGGAATGTGCTCGCTGTTGAAAATCAGTTTTGGTCTTTTTTCATCATCGCAGCTTCACACAGCTTTATTAACGCAAGGGCCTTGGCCTGTATTTCAGGAAATTCACTCCATGTGGCGGCTACCGATTGGAACCGAACCAGTGCAGATTTATAATGCTTTGTCCGGTAGTAAAATTTGCCGATATAGAACTGATTTTCAGCAAGGCTCTTTTGGCATATCCTGATTTTTCCCAGGACGTCTTTGGAAAGGGGATCGTCGGGGTGATTTTTTATCAGTCGCTCGTATGCTTCGATGGCCTTTAATGCCGGTGTCTGATCACGGTCTATGGTATCCAGTTGCTCGAAATAACTATTTCCGATCTGATGAATAACATAGGGTATGGCCTCGTTATTGGGGTGAAGACTTTCAAATTCTTCATAGGCAAATATGGCATCATCGTATTCTCTGAGCTTGTAGTGCGCATCCGCGATTTTTAATTCGGCAAGTATGGCAAATTTGCTGAAGGGATACCAGTCGCGAAGTTTTTCAAAATATACGATAGATTTTCCGTAATCTTTTTCTGCAAACTCATCCATGCCGTTTTTTGCGAGCTCATGCGCAGGTTTGTCGATATCCGGATCCCGATAAGTGCAGGCAATAAACGACGCACAGGTGAAAATCATCAATAGAAACACCAGTTTCTTCAATAGGTTGAGCACTACAACACCTTATTGATGGCTTCTTCAAGCTTGGATTTGGCGACCATACCGGTAATCTGATCAACCACGTCTCCTCCTTTGAAAAAAATGAGCGTGGGTATGGCTTTGATACCGTACTTGCTGGGTGTTACTGGATTGTTGTCCACATTGCATTTTGCAAAGATGACCTGGTCACCGAATGTTTTTGAAAGCTCCTCAACGATAGGGCCGATGGCTTTGCAGGGGCCGCACCAGGGTGCCCAGAAATCAACCAGGACCGGCTTGTCCGCGGTCAGCACATCGGTATCAAAACTACTGTCTTCTACTTCTAAAATGCCTTCAGTCATATTAACGGTTCCTTTCTATCAATAAAGTCAAATGAATTTATGAAATATAATAAGCCGTCTTCCCAATGTCAACCTACAACCCGGAACAGCCATGTAAAAAAGCAGGGCGTCTTGAATGACCTCGCTTTTATATAGGGGCAGGGTTATCAAATGGGTTGTTTATAGCGTAAGGGTTGTTGTATGTAGACGTTATCTCAGAGATTGAGATAGCTTCTAATATCAATCCTGTCATGATAGAGTTTAAAGTGTGCCTATTTGACCGGATTATTTACTCTGGAGCGTGTCATGAGAAAAAAAATCAAGATAGGTGCACTGATATCGGGTGGCGGTTCCAATTTACAGGCCATCATCGATGCTTGCGAATCCGGCAGCATCCATGGGAAGATTGTTTTTGTGGGGTCGGACAACCCGGCGGCATCCGGTCTGGACAGAGCCAAACAGCATGGGATCCCCTCTTTTACAGTCGATTATGGCGCCATTGCACGAAAGATCAAAGCAGACCCATCACAGGTTCAGTATCCTCGGGGCCTGAACATGGACCATGTTTTATCCACGATGATGGCCACCGACCGGCACCAGAGTTCCGAAAACCTCAGCGCATTTTTACAAACCCGGATACCGGCGGAGGCCAGGCTTTTGGAGCATTTGGCAGTGTACTCCTTCGACCTGCTGGTGCTGGCAGGGTTTATGCGGACACTGACACCCTATTTCATCGACAAAATCAATGATCCACCGGAAACCCGAAGAATCATGAATATTCATCCGGCCCTGCTACCTGCTTTTCCGGGTGTGGATGGATATGGCGACACATTTCGATATGGCTGTAAGGTGGGTGGTTGTACGGTTCATTTTGTCGATTATGGGGAAGATACGGGTCCCATCATTGGTCAGGCATTCTTTGAGATCGCAGAGTCGGACGATCTCGATACCATCCGAAAAAAAGGTCTGATGAAAGAGTGGCGTCTTTACCCAAAATGCATTCAGTATGCGGCAGAAGGGCGGCTTAAGACAGAACAGGTGACACATCGCTTAAAGAACGGAAAGACCTTTCAACGGACGGTTGTGAGGGTGCTTCCTAAGCCATAAGCTGTAAGCATTAAGCAGTGAGCCTTAAGCGGTTACCAGCTTATAACGAATCGCTTAATGCTTACTAATAGCTTTTATCATTCAGGAAACGCGAAATAAATAATCCCCTGGCGCTTTACGAACTTGCCACAAGGACTCCTAACATCAGCGCTGGCCATATAATAAAATAGACATGACCGCTAATTGACCATGTTTTCATATTGGGTTGTTCATTGTCATGCGCTGTTGTAAGGAGTCCTAATTGGCTCAAACAACGTAAATCGCCATTGGATCACCTATTTCGCTCAATCTATAGTGAAGCCCGAAAGTTGAGTTGTAAGCGGCTTACAGCTTATGGCTTAGAGCTTACCGCTACAACAGCTTCAGCATCAGGGGGATCGCCACCAGTGTGCCGATGGTGCTTCCCAGATTGGTAAACACCACCACCAGCAGGATGCGCGTCAATTTATTTTTCCAGAAACCCTTGATAGTCAAAATGTCTTTGGGCAGGCGTTCCATGTCGCGAACTTTGGGCCGGCTTGCAAAGGCTTCCACGAGGCCGGAAACCCAGCCGGCAGCAATGAGCGGGTTGAGGGATGTCAGGGGAGCGGCAAGAACTGCGGACAGGATCGTCAGAGGGTGCGCAAGGGCCAGGGTCGCACCCAGTCCTGCCAATATGCCGTTTGCCATAACCCACCAGGTGAGCATATCGGTTCCGGTGCCGCGTCCGCCATAGAAAAACCCGAAAAGAAGCAGGGCAAGGATCAGGGTTGGCAATAGCCATTTCAATACACCGGTCAGTTTTCCTTTGGGTGGAATTTCCTCGAGTGCCCGCGTGTCGATCTCTTTCTCCCAGTATTTTAAAATACCGGGCACATGTCCGGCACCCACCACGGCTACGATTTTTTCTCCCGGTGATGTTTTTATTTTCTGGGCCAGATACCGGTCTCTTTCATCGATCAGAATTTCCCTGAGAACCGGCAGAGACTTTTCAACTTCGGAAAGTAGGGATTGAAGCATATCTTCCTGCTTCATTTTTTCGATGTCTTCCTCGGTTATTTCATCTACGTTTCCCATTGACAGTGCCAGCTGGAAAATAATTTTCAATTTGTCCCACAACCCGGTCACCCGCCAGATTCTGGAAAGGGTTATCCGAATATCTCGATCGGCCAGTATGATGTTTGCCTCTATGGCGTCAGCGCTGTCAATGGCCTGAATCATCTCCGCACCCGGTTGGATATCCAGTTTGTCGGCAATCCGTTTCTGGAAAGATGCCAGGAGCAGGTTTGAAAGCAAAAGGAAGGTTTTTTTTTCTTTGATGACCTTGGTAATATTCATATCCTGCCATCGGTTTTTATGGCGGATTGACTGGAAGCGGGAATCACATAATTCAACGCAGACCGTGTCGGGTTTTTCTTCTTCGATGGTAGCCTTGACAAGATCGGTGCTCTCTTTGGAGACATGGGCCGTCCCGACTATCAGAATATCTTTATGACCGTGCTTCAGATGTTGAATCATATTGCTGTTGTCTGTTATTCCTAATCAGGTTATTCTATAGGGGTTGTCAGAAAAACGTTCCGATTGTGGACGGTTTTTCTGCTATAACCCCTTCTGCCGCCATCCTATTTTCGGAACATTATTATGACAGGCGGTATAAAAGAAGTATTTCAATTTAATGGTAATGATTACAAGGCCAGAACCATAACAATTTTGCGATAGATGTCAATCTAAGAATAAAATGGAGGCGGAATAGTGGAATCTTTGTCCCAAATTGGAATTGATAAACGTTTTATCAAATCGGAGCCGTACTACATGCCTTTGGGAAATGAGGTGGCGGTGTTTAAAACGGCATTCAAGGAAAAGCTTCCGGTCATGCTGAAAGGACCGACCGGATGTGGCAAGACTAGATTTGTGGAGCATATGGCGTACCAGTTAAAACGGCC
>JAHEIB010000205.1 GCA_024639645.1 Deltaproteobacteria bacterium | reverse complement strand
ATTTCTCGTCGGTTAGCATGATATGCCTTAAGCGCACAATTTCTTCCCTGGGCATGATCTCCCAGAGCAGAATCCGACCAACGGTGGTTTCCACACGTGCGCCCGCTATTCGAACGGTTATCCGGGCATGTAGATCAACAGAACGGGCATCGTACGCGGAACGCACTTCTTCAGGATTTGAGAAAAGCCGTCCTTCCCCTTTGGCGCCCTCGATGTATCTGGTCATATAGTAGATACCGAGAACAATATCCTGACTGGGGACGATGATGGGGCTGCCGTTTGCAGGCGATAAAATGTTGTTACTGGAGAGCATCAATGCGCGTGCTTCGATCTGGGATTCAACAGACAAGGGCACATGAACCGCCATCTGATCTCCATCAAAGTCTGCATTGAATGCCGTACAAACCAGCGGATGCAGCTGAATCGCCTTTCCCTCGATAAGTATCGGCTCGAAGGCCTGAATACCCAGACGGTGAAGTGTCGGTGCACGGTTGAGAAGCACTGGATATTCTCTTACAACTTCATCTAGGGTGTCCCAAACTTCCGGAACCTCCTTTTCGACCATTTTCTTGGCACTCTTAACGGTAGAAACAAGGCCTTTCTGTTCGAGTCGATAGTAGACAAACGGCTTGAAAAGTTCCAGGGCCATCTTTTTAGGCAAACCACATTGGTGAAGTCGCAATTCCGGTCCTACAGAAATAACGGTTCGCCCGGAGTAGTCAACGCGCTTGCCCAATAGATTCTGCCTGAAACGTCCCTGTTTCCCTTTCAGGGTGTCACTCAGGGATTTCAGGGGTCGCTTGTTTGAACCTGTAATGACTCTGCCGTGCCGCCCGTTATCAAAGAGCACATCAACGGATTCCTGAAGCATCCGTTTTTCATTACGTACGATAATATCCGGTGCCTTCAGGTCCACGAGCCGTTTCAGACGGTTGTTTCTGTTAATGACCCGCCTGTATAGATCATTGAGATCTGATGTTGCAAAACGTCCACCCTCCAATGGAACAAGGGGTCGCAAATCCGGGGGAAGCACCGGAATGACATCCATGATCATCCACACCGGATTAACCCCTGATCGTCGAAAGGAATCCACAATCTTAAGTCGCTTGGAAAGCTTCTGCCGTTTAGCAATGGAGTTTGTGGCCCGGATATCTTCACGGAGCTGGACATAAAGCGCCTCGAGATCGATCCCCTCCAGAAGCTTTTTGACAGCCTCTGCACCAATACCTGCCTCAAATTTCGACCCGTAAAGCTCCTGTGCCTCGCGGTATTTTTCGTCGGTCAACAGTTGGCACTTGGACAGCCCCGTATCCTTCGGGTCAATCACGATATAACTGTCGAAATAGAGAACCTTCTCCATGTTTTTCAATGTCAGGTCCAGCAGGTTCCCGATCTTGCTCGGCAGGCTCTTTAAAAACCAGATGTGGGATACAGGTGTTGCCAGTGCGATATGGGCCATCCGCTCTCGCCGTACCTTGGACTGGATGACTTCGACCCCGCATTTCTCACAGATGACGCCGCGATGCTTCATGCGCTTGTACTTGCCGCAGTTGCATTCATAATCCTTGGTGGGGCCGAATATTTTTGCACAGAATAGACCATCGCGTTCCGGTTTGAACGTCCTGTAATTGATCGTCTCCGGTTTCTTGATCTCGCCGCTGGACCACTGCAGGATCTGTTCGGATGATGCAAGGGATATTCGAACACCACTGTAAAGTTTCGGGTCTTTGGGCTTGGCAAAAAAATCGTATAGTGTATCCATATATAATTACCTTTTTATGCGTTTAGTTGTTTACGTCATCTTCCAGGAGCGTCACGTCCAAACCTAAACTCTGCAGTTCCTTTGTCAGAACTTTGAAGGATTCGGGTATGCCGGGTTCCAGCACATTCTGACCTTTTACAATCTTTTCGTACATACGGGTTCTACCGGCCATGTCATCCGACTTGACGGTAATGAATTCCTGGAGAGCGTGCGCAGCACCGTATGCTTCCATGGCCCAGACCTCCATTTCCCCGAGTCGTTGACCACCGAACTGTGCTTTACCACCCAGCGGCTGCTGTGTTACCAGGGAATAGGGCCCGATGGAACGGGCGTGGATTTTATCGTCCACAAGGTGATGCAGCTTCAGCATATACATGGTACCCACGGTAACATTTCCTTTGAAGGCCTCTCCTGTATGACCATCATAAAGTGTTGTCTGAGCAGTGGTGGACAGCCCCGCTTCCGCTAGAAGGGCTTTCACCTCATCTTCTTTTGCACCATCAAATACCGGGGTAGCCATGTGAACACCGTTCGCATAACCCTGAGCAAAACCTCTCAATTCTCCATCATCCATGTTTTTTACCATCTGATTAATGGAATCGTCGTCAAAGATCCGTTTCATTTTTTCCCGGATCAGATTCATTTCGTTGTCTTTCATGAACTGGTTGAGCTGATCGCCAAGACCCTTTGCAACACATCCCAGATGAATTTCCAGAATCTGGCCTACATTCATACGTGATGGAACACCCAATGGATTAAGAACCATGTCCACTGGTTCACCATTCTCGAAATAGGGCATGTCCTCCACAGGCAGTATTCGCGATACGACACCTTTGTTACCGTGCCGACCAGCCATCTTATCCCCCACAGAGAGCTTGCGTTTCATTGCCACGTATACCTTGACCATCTTGATGACGCCCGGTGGCATTTCATCGCCTCTTTCATATCGCAGGAGCTTGTGCTCGAACTCATCCCTTACACGTTCCTGTTCATTGCGATAGCGTTCCAGTAAGTCATGAACGGCTTCGGTGCTTTGAGCGTCATCCAGAACAATGCCTTCAAAATGGGCAACGGGAATGTCTTTCAACATTTCACTTTCGATTTGTTTACCCTTTTTGAGTAGGGTCTTCTGACCCTTTTTCAAGGGTGACGCACATTTTTGTCCCACCAGGATCTTTTCGATCCGCGTTTGCATCATCCCGCTCATAACGGACAGTTTGGCATCCCTGTTGTTTTCAAGGATGCCGATTTCTTCGTTTTCTATGCGCTGTGCCCGCTCATCTTTTTCAGTGCCTCTTCTGGCAAAAACCTTTGCATCAATGACAATACCTTCAACCCCCGGCGGCACACGCAGAGATGTGTCTTTGACGTCTCCGGCCTTCTCACCAAATATCGCCCGCAGCAGTTTTTCCTCGGGAGAGAGTTGTGTATCACCCTTGGGTGTAATTTTTCCCACGAGAATATCACCCTGGGTCACCTCGGCCCCGAGTCGTATAATTCCACTTTCATCCAGGTCCTTAAGCGCCTCTTCACCGACATTCGGAATATCCCGCGTGATTTCTTCCTTGCCCAGCTTGGTGTCTCTGGCGACAACCTCAAACTCCTCGATATGCACGGAAGTATAAATACCGTCCCGAACCAGTCTTTCGCTGACCAGAATGGAATCCTCAAAATTGTAACCGCCCCAGGGCATGAATGCCACGGTAACGTTTTTCCCGAGGGCCAGTTCTCCCTGATCTGTAGCGGGCCCGTCAGCGATAATATCCCCGGCAGATACGATGTCACCTTTTTTGACAATGGGTCTGTGGTTAAAACAGGTGTTCTGATTTGAACGGCTGAATTTGGAAAGGTTGTAAATGGTCACCGGTTTTTCAAATCCATCCCCGTTCAGATCATGGGCAAGAACGATACGGGAAGCATCGACATCCTCCACAACCCCATCACGGTCCGCCACGATAGTGACACCGGAATCTTTGGCGACAACTCCCTCTATGCCCGTGCCCACAAGTGGTGCTTCGTTCATGATCAACGGAACAGCCTGCCGTTGCATGTTGGATCCCATCAAAGCCCTGTTGGCATCGTCATTTTCCAGGAAGGGAATCAAAGAGGCGGACACACTCACCAGCTGATTGGGTGAAATGTCCATAAACTCGAGATCCTCCCTGTTAACCATCATAAACTCACCCTCAACCCGAGACGTTACCAGCTGATTGACAAATTCCCTCTTCTGGTTGATGCTGGCGTTGGCCTGGGCAATAGGGTGCTTTTTTTCTTCAAAGGCGCTCAGAAACTTGACCTTGTCCGTTACCTTGGAATTTTCAACGACCTGATAAGGTGTTTCGATAAACCCGAAATTGTTCACCCGCGCATATGTGCTCAGGGATACAATCAGTCCGATGTTGGGCCCCTCGGGGGTTTCAATGGGGCAAATTCTGCCATAATGAGAAGGGTGAACATCCCGAACTTCGAACCCGGCGCGCTCACGTGTAAGCCCGCCCGGCCCCAGGGCGCTTAGTCGCCGCTTATGTGTCGTCTCGGACAGCGGATTGGTCTGGTCCATGAACTGGCTGAGCTGGCTCGTGCCAAAAAATTCTTTGACAACAGCTGAAACCGGTTTGGGGTTAACGAGGTCATGCGGCATCAGGGCATCGACTTCCTGAAGACTCATCCTTTCCTTGATGGCGCGTTCCATCCTCACCAGCCCAATACGGTACTGGTTTTCCAGAAGCTCGCCTACAGCACGCACGCGACGGTTTCCCAGGTGATCAATATCATCGACAACGCCCTGCGTATCCTTGAGTGCCAGAAGGGTCTTGGCGGTGAGGAAAATATCTTCCTTCCTGAGTGTTCTCAGCTGAATCGGTGTTTCAATGCCCAATCGCAGGTTCAATTTAAGCCTGCCTACACTGGACAGATCATAATAAGATGACTTGAAAAACAGGTGATCCATGAAATCCTGTGCCACTTCAGGCGTTGCGGGATTCCCGGGCCTCAGACGCCTGTAGATTTCTATGAGGGCGTCTTCCTTTTTCTCGACTTTGTCCAGATTGAGGGTTTTATGAATCGATTCACTGCTGGTGACACCGTCAATGTGCAGGACATCAAACTCGGATATGCCGGCGTCGAAAATCCGGTCCAGAACCTCCACATCGATAACCGTATTGGGTCCGGCAATTACATCACCGGTTTGTGGATCGTTGATGGCATAGGCCAAGATACGATTTTCCAACAACTCCCTGCTGATGGGAATCGTTTCGACCCCACTGCCAGCCATCTGCTTGAGAGAGCGCTTGGTGAACATACGCCCTTTTTTAACGATGATCTCTCCCGATTTGGGATCTTTGACGCTTTCAGTGGCCCGCTGGCCTTTCAGCAACTCCGGTTTGAAGGCTTTGAGAACTTTCTTCCCTTTCAGTAAAATCCGGTCAAAACTGTAAAAATAGGACAGGATATCCTCGGTGGAATAGCCAAAAGCTTTGAACAGGATTGTTATGGGAAATTTGCGTCGCCGATCAATTCGGATGTGTAAAATGTCTT
>JAHEIB010000061.1 GCA_024639645.1 Deltaproteobacteria bacterium | reverse complement strand
CGCAGAAATTGATAATGGGACCCGGGTTTGGCTGCGGCCAGACTCGGTTCTACATAGCACTCCCTCAGCACCTTCAATGACTCCGGATTCACATAGTCTGTAAAATGCTCACCTTCTTTCAGATCATTGGGGTTTTCTTTGGTGAACAAGTGTTCGTAAAGCCGGACCTCTGCTTTCAGGGCGTGCTGAGCAGATACCCAGTGAAGCGTTCCTTTGACTCTTCGGCCGTCGTCAGACCAGCCGCCACGTGTTTTTGGATCGTAGGAGCAGTGGAGCGTCCGGATCTCTCCGGTGGTCACATCTTTTTCAATATGATTGCAGGTAATGTAATAAGCATGTTTGAGGCGTACTTCACGACCGGGGGCCAGACGAAAGAATTTTTTGGGCGGATCTTCCATAAAATCCTCCTTTTCGATGAACAGCTCACGGGAGAAAGGCAGCATACGGGATCCCATGCCGGCATCTTCTGGATTGTTTTCCGCCGGGAGTTCTTCCACCTGCCCTTCCGGATAGTTGTCGATGACGACCCGCAAAGGATTGAGAACCCCCATCACCCGTGGGGCTCTTTTGTTGAGATCTTCCCGGATGGTATACTCCAAAAGGGCCATTTCCACCATACTGTCTCTTCTGGCGACACCGATGCGTTCACAGAAATTTCGAATGGCTTCAGGTGTGTATCCACGTCTTTTGAGACCGGAAATGGTCAACATTCTCGGATCATCCCACCCGGAGACATGTTTCTCTTCTACGAGCTGGATCAAGCGACGTTTGCTCAAAACAGTATAGCTCAGATTCAGGCGCGCAAATTCAATCTGCTGGGGGTGATAGACATCCAGCTCATCGAGAATCCAGTCGTATAGCTGGCGGTTATTTTCGAATTCGAGGGTACAGATGGAATGCGTGATTCCTTCAAGAGAGTCTGAAAGACAGTGCGTAAAATCATACATGGGATATATACACCAGTCATCCCCGGTTCTGTGGTGAGATACCCTTCTGATACGGTATAGCGTAGGATCCCGCATAAGGAGGTTTGGATGGGTCATGTCGATTTTGGCACGCAGAACATGAGAACCGTCTTTGAACTCGCCGTTACGCATTCCCTGAAACAGGTCGAGATTTTCTTGAATGGATCGGGTGCGATAAGGGCTGTTTTTGCCGGCTTCGGTCAATGTGCCGCGATAGGCTCTGATTTCCTCGGCACTCAGGCTGTCGACATAGGCCTTTCCTTGTTCAATGAGCCGGCAGGCGTAGGCATATAGCTGTTCGAAATAATCCGAGGCAAAAAAGCGCCTTTCCCCCCAATCGAAGCCGAGCCAGCGCACATCCTGCTGGATAGCGTCAACATATTCGACATTTTCTTTGGAAGGGTTGGTGTCATCAAATCGCAAATTGCATGTACCGTTATTTTCGGTGGCCAGACCGAAGTTCAAACAGATGGATTTGGCGTGACCGATATGCAGGTAACCGTTAGGTTCCGGTGGAAAGCGGGTGGCCACTTTCCTGCCGAATTTATTGGTTTTGAAGTCCTCTTCGATAATATTTCGGATGAAGTTTGGTGGCGGTGCCTCAGATTTCCCTTTTAAAGAGGCATCTTTTCCCTGGCCTTTCGATGACGTGTACTTTTGCATGGCAGTGTGGTTTCCTAGTTGGCAATGATTTCTCTGTGGGCTTGAACAAATTGATTCTGAATCCTTTGGGCTTCTTTTTCTGCGGCCTGCGCTTCTTGTTCGGCCTCGTTGGCAGAATCAATGAGATGTTTGGCATTGGCGATGATCTGGTTGGCTTTTTGGATACGGCTTTCAATCTGTTGCCGGTTGTTTTTTTTGATGCGCTTTTTACCCCGCCATGGCTCAAGAAAAGCGTCGGTTTCCTCTTTTACCTGATTGGCCGCCTGAATGGCATCCTCAGCCCGGCGTCTGGCGGTCTCTGCTTTTTTCCTGGCCAGTTTTGCTTGCCTGGCTGTTGTTAAAACGGTGCCAGCTTCTATATCAGCAGGCGCCGGCGTTTTGATTTCCGGCTTGGAAGAAAGGCTGGCCTTATGATAACGCATCTGGTCTGTCAAACGCTGGCCTGCCGGGGGCTTGCGCTGTGAAATATGGATGGTGCCCTTGGCATCTTTCCATGTGTAAAGGGTTTGAGCGTGGATATTCTGTTGAACAAGGATACAGAATAGGGTACCCATAAGTATTTGTAGGTGTTTCATGAAATCATGGTCCATCAAATGCTGAAATATGCATGAAAGCCGTATGCTTAAGTGAATATCCTCCTGAACGGGGCTGCACCCGTATAATGTACAGGAAATGCCCTAATTGCGTCAACAAAATATTCTTTACTCAATTTTCAGGATTCAGCGAACACGAAATGAATAATCCCCTGGCGATTTTCGAACCCTGATTGGCTCAAACAGCGCAATTCGCCATTGGATCACCCATTTCGCTCTATGAATGGTGAAACCCGAAAGTTGCGTCGATAATCCGTAATCAAAACAGACAGGTGTTGTCATGCTGAAAAAAATAGATCCCACCCAAACAAAAAGCTGGCAGGCGCTGGCGACCCATTTTGAAGAAATTAAAGACATCCACATGAAAGACCTGTTCCATTCGGACCCCCGGCGATTCGAAAAGTTCTCCATTCGATTCAAGGATATCCTTATTGACTATTCCAAAAACCGCATAACAAAAGAGACGGCAAATTTGCTCGTCCAACTGGCAGAAGAAGTGCACCTGGGGGACGCCATTGAAAAAATGTTCCAGGGTGACAGCATCAACGAAACCGAAAACAGGGCCGTTCTGCATGTAGCCTTGCGGAACAGACGCAATCATCCCATGATGGTCAATGGGCAGGATGTCATGCCGGAAGTGAATGGTGTGCTGGCACAGATGAGAGATTTTTCGAACAGCGTCAACAATGGCGACTGGCGTGGTTATTCAGGAAAAAAAATTACGGACATCGTGAATATCGGGATCGGCGGTTCGGATCTGGGCCCCAGAATGGTGACCGAGTGTCTGAAACCCTATGCCAGGCCGGGTTTGTCCGTCCATTTTGTTTCCAATGTCGATGGCACCCAAATCACTGAGACCTTGAAACTTCTAAATCCGGAAACCACCTTGTTCCTGATCGCTTCAAAAACGTTTACAACCCAGGAAACCATGACCAATGCAGATTCGGCGAGGACGTGGTTTCTGTCTCAAGCCGGGGATGAAGCATATATCGCAAAGCATTTTGTGGCGATTTCCACCAATCAGGCGGCAATCGAAAAATTCGGTATTCACCGGGACAACATGTTTCGTTTCTGGGACTGGGTCGGTGGCAGGTATTCGCTCTGGTCGGCCATCGGGTTGTCTATCTCCTGCAGTATCGGATTTGAAAACTATGAGGCTTTGCTGGAGGGAGGGCATGACATGGACCGGCATTTTCGAAGGACCCGGTTTGAGGAAAACGTTCCGGTGATCCTGGCATTGATCCATATCTGGTACAATAATTTCTTTGGTGCCGAAACCGAAGCAATTTTGCCCTATGATCAGTACATGCAGTGGTTTCCGGCCTATTTTCAACAGGGCAACATGGAAAGCAATGGCAAGTCCATCAACAGAAACGGCAGACCCGTGACCTGCCAAACAGGCCCCATCGTATGGGGAGCGCCAGGCACCAACGGCCAGCATGCCTTTTACCAACTGATTCACCAGGGGACGCGACTGGTGCCTTCGGATTTCCTGGCACCGGCTGTCACACATAACCCTGTGGGTGATCATCACTCGATTCTTTTGTCCAATTTTTTTGCCCAGACAGAAGCCCTCATGAACGGGAAAACCGAAGACGTGGTCGCAGCGGAAATGAGCGCCCAGGGAAAAAACAAAGAAGACATCCAGCAATTGCTCCCGCATAAAGTCTTTAAAGGAAACCAGCCAACCAACTCGATCTTGTTCAAACAGCTGACGCCGCGTGTTCTGGGAAGCCTGATCGCCATGTATGAACATAAAATATTCGTACAGGGTATTGTCTGGAATATCTTCAGTTTTGATCAGTGGGGGGTGGCGCTGGGTAAGCAATTGGCCAGCAACATTCTGCCGGAACTGCAGAACAATGACCCTTTGGAAACACATGATTCCTCAACGAACGGGCTGATCAATACCTTCAAGGAGATGAGAAAATCGGTTCTTTGAGTTCGTTGTGTTTTTTGGGCTCATTGCGTTTGTATTTTTATGGTACGCTCACAACCAGATGCAACTCAAAAAGCCCCCTTGAAGGAGGCTGGAATATCCCATATTGAATATCGAATACATGAATTTCGATCTGATGCTTTTCCGTTTAAAGAACAAAGAAAGACAGAGCGCAGCGATATAGCACTTCATTATTGAAGAACCTCGCAGCAAGCTGCGAGGAATCTTTGGCCGTAAGGAATTCTGTCTAATTTAGATTCGCTCGCTATTTCGGTTCAACATTCGATATTTTGCGGAGTTAAATCATGGCACCCAACGCCGGCAGGGCGTGAAAAGACCATTTATGGATGGACACTAACGAAATATTTTCTCCAGCAACACCTTCGTGATCATATAGGTCGGCTTGACACCTTCTTCTCCCATGGCACCGGCGGCCAGTGTATGGCCTGTCATCAATGGATTGTCAGAACCATAGTATGCATAACGCAAGGTGATATCCTTGGGGATGTTGCCCTTGATGATGGCGGCACTGATGGCCCGCTGGTAATGCCCGCCTTCCATTTCCAATCCAACCGTTTTCCAGTCTTCCAGAAATTTGTGCAGCACATCACGGTTCTGTAGGGAGGTCCCCAGCACAGTCACCATGGGACCGGTGTATACATCCACGGTGGTGTCAAACGCATCCGCATGCAAATCGTTTTCAAAAATGTAATTATCCGAAGTGCCCTCGAACACATGGGCCGTGGCCAGCATGATGTCTCCTTTGTTTCCTGTGAGGATGCCGGCTTTGCCCATGATGGAAATGGATTGGATGTTCAGATAGACGAATGCATCGGCATTTGTGACCGGCTTCAGCAGATTTTCCATGAGTTCGAAAGCCTGTGCCCCAAATGCATAGTCCATGACGATAATGACCGGTTTTTCCCGATCGGATTCGGGCAGGGTGATGGAGATCTCCGGATGACATGGGAAAGACTTGAATTGCGCAGAATCAATGATTTGGCAATCGATATGGGTCCCGGAACGATCACACACCGTGGTGAGCCCATGTGCCTCGCCATATGCTTTGATGTCTTCACTGACCGTTCGAATCTGCTGGATAAATGCATACAGATCGTCTTCAATGGACATGGATTTGTTTTTATTGATGGCGGCAAAACCGTACATCAGGTTTACGACACTGTGCAGATTGGCGCTGATAATGTGGATGGGGCGTTTCAAGAGATCCATGGAAAGCAGCTTGGCCCGGATGTCCTCGGCCCACACCCTTCCATATCGCTGCTGACCGATGATATTCATGAGGGAGGGCTGCAAATAAATCACCAGGGCGTTCTCCTTTGAGACGATTTCATTCTCGATGAGGTTGCCGAGGTTAAAAATCAATGAAAACAATCCATTGTTACTACCGGAGCGCTGTTTGCTATCTTCAAGATAGGTAAACGTGTCTTTGGTTTCCTGATAAGATCTGCCCAAAAGGATACTGAGATTCCAGAGTGCTTGATCCAGTTGCTTGTCGTTGAGTTCGTCAAGATGTTCAACCGTATGCTTAAGCGCATTCCACTCGATGGAGATGTTGTCTGAATCATCTTTCATGCGGGTATGAATTTTTTTTGCTTCAGAAAAAAGAAATGTCATGTGCGTCAAGATATCATATATTTCGCTTATTCCGCGTGAAATGACCATGCAGATTTCCTGGGTGCTGACCCGATAGGATGTTCTGCGTCGTTTCAGAGGCTCGATTTTCTCGAAGGCACTGGTTTCAGGTGGGTTTTCTTCGGTCAGAATAATCTTCGTGCACGCTTCGATACCCCGGGGCAATCGATCGATGACATATTCCAGACCCTTTAACTCCACCACCCGGGGATCGTTCATGGAACCGTAGATTTCGGGGCTAAGATTTCTGAGACAGCTCTCGAGAGCTTTGCCAAATTTGCCGGAGGGTCGATAGAATCCTCTCAGGGCCAGAGCATCCGAAATGGTTTTGAATTCACGGATGGCGTGTCTGGCTTTTTGAGATTCTGTGAGTTCGTACATACGGGTAGCCTATGGTTTTCGGTTAATGTGTTAATAGATAGGGTTCGAGGGGCCGAGGTTTCAAGGGTCCAAGGGGCGTTGACAGTATTCGGTTGCTTTCCCCAAATCCTTATCAGGATGCTTGAATGCTGCAGTTACTTATACCTGTCAGCTACCTTCGGATCCTCGAACCCTTGAAACCTCGGACCCTGGTCTTTAAAATGAACTCTTAAAAAGACATAATTAGACGGTTTCGTAAAAAGTTCAAATTCAAGGCGCGCAAGTTTTGTAATCATGAGGTGTACTTATCGTACGTTGAATGATTACGAAATGCAGCATAACGCAGAAGTTGGACTTTTTACGAGACTGTCAATCTTTAAACACCAGCTTCCCGCCAATCAACCCAGCGATCACCGCCGCCGCCAGCATGATCAGACCGATGAAGAGGTAGGCAATGCGTGCCAGGGATGATGTCTGCAGGATGCCTGGATCAATTACCCACCAGAGTACCAGGAGTAAGGATGTGACGGTCACGATTAAGGCACAGATGATTTTCGTGATGAAACGGGACGAGCGCAGACCCTTGTATCGTTTTTGCCATTCAATATAGCCTGAGAACAGAACAAAGGGGAGCGTCAGAACCACGAAGACCATATTGATATGGGCTGCTGTCGCCAGGGAAGTTATACCGGTCAGGGTGCTGAGAATCATCAGGGCGAAGGATATGGGTAAAACACCATTTGGGATGTGGACAGAGACAGGGTGGGCGTGGTGCTTCAGCATCATCTGGACCTTGAATTGGTAGATCCGGCCAAAAAGAGTTTTTGGTTCGGGTCCCAGACCCATGTCTTTGGATATCCCAGATACCGGCGTCATTTTTTCTTCGGAGTTACTTGACTCTTGCTGTTCGGTCGGCGCTTCTTCAATGATTTCTTCGAACAGACTTTTGTCTGCACCACAAACCGGGCATTTCTCCGGGGGTTCATCTCCTTCATGAATATATCCACAGACCGAGCAACGCCATTTTTTCATCTGTACCGTCTCCTCTGTTTGGTTTCTGGGTCCACAACCCGACTTTCTGGGATCAGCGAACGCGAAATGGATAATCCCCTGGCGCTTTGCAATCCTAACATCAGCGCCGGCCATATGATTAAGCAGGCATGGCTACCAAATGACTGTGTTTTCACATTGGATTGATCTTTAACATGCGCTGATGTAAAGAGCCCTAAGCGGCTCAAACAGTACAAATCGCCATTCAATCACCCATTTCGCTCAATCGATGACGAAAACCGGATATCGCGTTCGTAATATATAAAAGCGACAAGGTCGCGTATCATAAAATCGTTACATCGATTTTATTTATATTAGAAATGAATCCTGATTTCAATCATCCATTTGTCTTGGGCTTTGATGGCTTCCTTAAGTATCAATATTCGAACTGTTTCGATACCCCCATTTTTTTTAATCTTCCATTAAAGGTTGAACGATTCAAACCCGATATACGCGCTGCTTTGGAAATATTCCATTTGTATTTTTCAAGCAAGTCAAGGACATATGACCGTTCAAGATCATGCCAGGTATACTCTGATAAGGCCTTGTGCTTTTCACGGTATGATTTCATCCGTGTACCTGAGGATACCGATTGTTCCGTTGATACGCTCTCTGGGCGATCATTTAAAAAATAGTGCGGCAAGTTTTCAGGTTTGATGACCTCATCATCAGTGACTATGATAATATGCCGAGCAAAATTTAATAACTCCCGAACATTTCCTTTCCAGCTATATTGCGTTATTAAACGCATGGCTTCAGGTGATACCTTTTTCGGCTTGACTCCCAGGCTGTTTGATTCTGAGTATATGAACCGTTCCAGCAAGAGGGGGATGTCGTCTTTTCTTTCTCTGAGTGGGGGTACTGGCAATGGCAGCACATTGAGACGATAAAAGAGATCTTGTCTGAATTGTTTTCTGGCGATTGCAGCTTCCAGATCAACATTTGTGGCCGTTATAATTCTGACCTTCGCTTTTTTGGATTTGACACTACCAATCATTTTTATTTCGCCATTCTCTAAAAATCGCAGTATTTTGGACTGCAGATTTATCGGCATGTCACCAATTTCGTCTAAAAATACCGTTCCACCTTCAGCAGCTTCAAACAGCCCCGTCCTATCTTCAACCGCACCTGTAAAAGCGCCCTTTTTATGGCCGAACAATTCGCTTTCAAGCAAGCTTTCCGGAATGGCGCTACAATTCTGGATCAAATAGGGTTTATCCGATATGGGGCTTAATCGGTGGATTTTGTCAGCGAAAAGCTCTTTGCCCGTACCGCTTTCACCGGTAATCAAAACGGGATAATTCACTTTGGCATACGTTTTAGCTTTGTCCAAAGCCTTTAATATTTCCGGTGATTTACCAATGATGCGGGGTATATTTTTGTTTCTGTCCAATATTGTCTTGAGTTTTTTGTTCTCTTTAAGCTGTTCCGAGTAAGCTAACGACCGGCTAAGTGCAATAGAGCCAACAATGACAATGTTTTGTAAAAGCTCAATGTAATCTTTGTCGAGATTCATCCGTGAACTTGTCGGTGTGGTATCGATCAAATTCAGAGCGCCATAAACCTCACCTGTGTCCAGCACAAGAGGGAAACTAATAATGATATTGCTTTTCTTTTCAAAATCTTTTTCGATCTCGCTATGGTGGCGGCTATCCTCAGCAGCACGAGATATCGTCATCTCACCATTTTCTATCACCCATCCAACAATGCTGGTTTGTTTGCCGCTTATCACGGTGCCCTCGATACCTTCGGACTGGTTATGCTCATCAAGGGCCAGGATGCATTGATAGTCCTCATTCAGCCTAACCCATATGGAGCCGCGTTCGACATTCTGCAACTTCAATAAACTCTGCAAAAAAATTGTCAGCAAGTCTGTCTGTTCGGGATTGATACCCATTATCGTTCCCTTGATGGTTAAATAAAATCAAATTATTTATATATAGTAAATTTGGCTGTATAATACAAGTCATAAACAATAGTTGTGAAGATAAGAATTTCATATGGCCTGATAACCAAAGGCCTGGGGAATTGCGATGTGATTTGGCATGGGTCTTGCTAACTCATAGGCATAGGCAGCCATTACGGCTGAAGAAAAAGCACCTTATGTAGCGTTGAAGCCCGGAAAGAATCGCAAGTAGAGAGGCGTATGGGATCGTACCAATATAAAATTTTTCTTGTTGCTGTAATAGCAATTTTGGTTGCTGTGCATGCACCAGCAGGTATGTCCACGCCAAATAACCCACAGATTCCTATCCCAATCGATTCGGTGATGATTTTATTCGTGACCGGCATAGCAGGTCTTTCTTTAATTAGGCGCAGGTAATGTGGAATGTTTCCGGTCTGGCAGGTGTCTTTTAAAATATTGCCCCTTGGCAACGCAGTTGAACCATCATAAGCATTAGATTGCAGATGTTACCGGTGATGGTGAACGACGCATCCGTCTGTAATCAGTCTTTGTCAAGAGCCTCTTCAATAACACTCACTGGGAAAGGATCACCATGGGCGGGGTAAACCATCTTGGCTCCTTTTTCCAACAGTATGGACCAACTGGCTTTGACTGACCCAACGCTAACGCCGAAAGCCGCAAAACCGGGACCGAAGCTCCAAGGAAATTCATTCATTGCAAGGTCACCGATAAAAACATCGCCAGTTTCCAGTAGCACACTAACCGACCCTGCTGAATGCCCCGGTGTGTGAATAACTTTTCCCGGAATGCCGTAGTTTGACAAAGAAAATTCGTTGTCGTCCAGTACAATATCAACATTTGTTATGGGTATTGTCCTAAATGGGAGCATGAAAACCTTCATTACGCCCACCATTACCGTTCCCCATAAATTGAATCCTGGCGGAAGAGGCATAAATCCCTTTTCTAGACATGCCTTCTCCTTTTCATGCATGGCTAACTTTGCTCCTGTTAGTTTCTTGATATCGGCCGCTGTTCCAATATGATCAAAATGCCCGTGGGTTATCACTATCAGTTCTATTTCTTCCGGCTTTAAAGAAATATTTTCCAATCCTTTCACAAACGCTTTGGTCTTTTTCGTATCACCGCCATCAACAAGAATTGCCCCCTGATCTCTGATCACATAGACATTGCCAATTCCTAATGGGATAATATCAATCTTTACACGCATGATAGCTTCCTAAAACTTTAATTTACCTGGTTTATAGGGGTTGTCAGAAAAACGTTCCGACTGAGGGCCGTTTTTCTGATACAAACCCTTATGCCGCCATCCTATTTTCGGAACATTATCATGACAAGCGGTATCGTGTGAAATTAAATGTGAATTAAGCTTGTTATGATATGGATACATGCTTTTACAACAGGGGCCAAGGTGTTGACCTTTTAGGGTAACTGCTTGGGATCTATTGTTAAAATACCCAATATTACCCAAGTACAGATATACGGAAAACGCACACTCCCACAATAAACGCAGTCATATCAAAGCCTTTTCCAGTGGGCAAATGATGCTGATGTATTTTTAATCAAATTCGGTCCAAACGCCCCTAATTTTCCTCTCGATTCATCAATTAACAATTAATCAGAATCATTCCTAATTGGGTATCACAGTCGACACCTTAAGGTTAACTGTTTAATAAAAAAGCCAATCAATAAAATTATGGTTTTATTGAATCGCAAGTGGCAACCCCTAAATTTTCTCAGTATTGTTTTTTTTTCTTGTAAACACCTATTCAGCCGAATAAAAGTGCCCGGCTCAATCCTGAGGAACATTCATTTATCAGGCCGGCGGTGGCGTATGGCCTATTATTGATTCGCTCAGAATTACAGACCAGGGGTGATGTGGTGACGACGGTGAAGGTTGCTGCCGTATGAAAGAAGAACGCTCCACAATCACAGAAACGAAAACGCAAGAAACAAGAGAGTTATATGTTTAGAAATTTAATTAAATATCGATTCAAGCCTTCTTTTTATTTTTTATTTATTCTCCTAACGCTACACTTTCCATTTTTTCTAATACCCGATGTTTCAGCCGCAACCCAAGCCTCGTTTAGATGGGAACAAAATACGGAACCGGATCTGGCCGGTTATAGGATTTTCCACCGTGAACAAGGCCAGTCTTACAATTACGCAGATCCAATATGGGAAGGAACAGACACATCTTGCACAATTTACGATCTGGATGAAAGCAAAACGTATTTTTTCGTGGCAAGAGCATTCGACAACGAAGGTTATGAAAGTGAAAACTCCCTAGAAGCGCGTCTTGAACCAGGGACTGTCGTTAATAATCCACCGACAGCCAATGCTGGCCCGGATCAAACCGTAAATGAAGGACAGACTGTCTCGCTAAACGGCTCGAACTCCACCGACCCAGATGACGGCATTGCATCTTATCGCTGGGTTCAAATGGGTGGACCTGCGGTAACGCTATCTGATCCTGATGCAGTGCAACCAACCTTTACAGCACCTGATCTCATTTTTGGAAGTGCCGCTCTAACGTTTGAACTTACGGTTACAGATCACAGTGGGAACCAGGGAATAGATACGTGTGTTGTGAATGTAACAGGGCAGAATGAGCCACCTCGTGCCATTGCCGGAAGCGATCAAACCGTGGATGAAGGCGTTGTTGTTACCTTAGACGGATCTTTGTCTTTAGATATTGATGATGGCATTTCCGCTTACCTGTGGACCCAAATTGGCGTTCCAGCGGTCACCCTTTCAAATCCAGCATCATCGACGCCGACCTTTATCGCACCCAACGTTGGTTCTGAAGGTGTTTCTCTTGTATTCAATCTTACCGTAGCGGATGCTGGCGGCCTGCAAAGCACTGACACGTGCATTGTCAATGTCAGCTGGCAAAATGAACCACCCATTGCCGTTGTTTCGCCAGATTATCTGGAGACGACAGGGGAGACCCTGGTCACACTGGATGGCTCGGCCTCCACAGATCCTGATGATGGTATTGCCTCATATCTTTGGACGCAGATCGAAGGAGACCCTGTCTCTTTGTCAAACCCCACATCAGCCATAACGTCGTTTAGAACCCCAAGAATAGAATCTTTCGATAAAAATATCGAATTGAAATTAACGGTTACAGACCATGGAGGTCTTAGAGACACGACAGACAGCTCTATTTATGTCATGCAAAACGAATCTTCCCTATTAAATTCTGTTACAATAACCGGTCCCGTCCAGGTCAATGAGGGTTCTGGCGCGCAGTTTGTTCTCACAGCTAACCACAGTGACGGCAGCAGTAATGATGTCACCCATCTTGCCAGTTGGAGTGAAAATTCCAGTTATGCGAGTATCACCAGTTATGGAAATTTAATTGCCGGCTCGGTGATATCCGATCAGTCATGTATGATAACAGCAAGTTATGAGGGCCGGTCCGACACACATAATGTAATGATCGCAGACCTTCCTCAAAACCATTCACCTGCCGTTGATTTTAGCTACAGGAAATGGAGAACAATAGTTATTTTTAAAGACAGCAGTACTGATAGTGATGGAACCGTTGTGTCATGGCTTTGGGATTTTGGTGATGGCAAATACAGCACCAGGCAAAATCCCTGGCATAGATATGGCCGTTCTGGAAATTACCCTGTTACCCTCACCGTTACCGATAATGAAGGCGCAAGCAATTCTTTTTCCAAAACGGTGTCTATCACCCGATAGAAAAGCACCGGCAACAATCTGGATGGAAATATAGCGAGAGAAAGCTGATCCTATAGGGGTTGTCAGAAAAACGTTCCGATTGAGGACCGTTTTTCTGACAACCCCTTATGCCGCGATCCTATTTTCGGAACATTATTATGACAAGCGTTATAAATAACAAAGAGTTATAGCATCGTGCTATAACTCCTTGTTATTGTTTGGCTGGGGGACCAGGGTTCGAACCTGGGTTAACGGGGCCAGAACCCGTCGTCCTGCCACTAGACGATCCCCCAATAAATTTGTTTCACAGATTTATATGTCGCGGCTTTGCCGCTATCGCAGTCCTGCATATATGACGGCAGAAATTCAGTCGTGAACTTCGGGCTTTGATACAAAATAAGGGGGTGCGAAGTCAAGTATAATCTTAAAAATCAACAAACCCATTAACCCAAAAGACCGCGATTTATTCTTATTCCGTTATCTGCTCAATATATGTGACAGCCTGTTTCAGGCGCTGGATCACCTTTTCCTTGCCGATGATTTCGGTTATTTCAAATATACCCGGGCTGGCTGTCTTGCCGGTCAGGGCCACCCGCACGGGTTGGGCTATTTTGCCGAGCTTCAGACCGGTCTTTTCCATAACGGATTTAAAGGCGTTTTCCAGGTTTTCTTCAGTGAATGTCTCGATGGTGCTCAGGGCATCCATGAGGAATTGCAGGGCTTGCCTTGCAGCAGGTTTTAAAAATTTTCTGGCGGCTTTTTCCTCGTAAATTATGGTCTCGGCAAAATAAAAGCTTGCTGCCTGGGCCATTTCTTCCAATGTCTTGCTCCGCTGAACCAGTGTCTTGACGATCTTGACAAGAAATGCGCCGGGTTTGGCATGAATACCTGATTTTTCCAGAAAGGGAAGCAACAGGTGCGCAAGTTTTTCAGGCGGTGTGGCCTGGATGTGATCGGCATTGAGCGCGGTAAGTTTTTCCTGATCGAATATGCCTGCGGCACGCCCAATGTTTTTCAGGCTGAATTTTTCAATGAGGTCATTTTTTGTAAAAAATTCCTGATCACCGTAAGACCAGCCCAGCCGTACCAGATAGTTCATCACTGCCTCGGGCAGAAAGCCCATGTCACGATAGGCGGTAACGGATGTGGCGCCATGCCGCTTGCTGAGACGGGAGCGATCTTTTCCAAGAACCATGGGTACGTGACCAAAGACCGGGAGCGGCGCGTCCAGAGCCTGGTAGAGCAGTATCTGCTTGGGTGTATTCATCACGTGATCGTCACCCCGTATGATGGTGTTGATCTGCATGGTGATATCGTCGACGACCACGACGAAGTTGTAAGTCGGGGAACCATCGCTTCGTGCAATGATAAAATCGTCCAGTTCGTCATTCTGGAAGACGATGTTTCCTTTGATGACATCTTCCAGCAAGGTTGTTCCGGTCAGGGGCGCCTTGAAACGCACCACGGCTTTTTCTGATTTAGGTAAGTCTTTACCCCGGCAGGTTCCGTCATATTTGGGATTTTTTCCGGTAGCCATGGCTTTTGCCCGCATGGATTCAAGTCGCTCGGGGCTGCAGGTGCAGTAATAAGCATTGCCGGTCTGGATGAGCTTATCGATGTGCTCCTGGTAGATGGGGTAGCGCTGGGATTGAAAATAGGGCCCTTCATCCCAGTCGATCCCCAGCCATTCCAGCGCTTCGAAGATGGCATCCACGGAAGCCTGGGTCGAACGGGCTGCATCGGTATCTTCAATCCGGAGAACAAATTTTCCTTTTGTATGCCGGGCATAAAGCCAGTTGAAAAGTGCGGTCCGGGCGCCGCCCACATGCAGGTAACCGGTGGGACTCGGTGGAAACCGGGTGATGATCGTATTCATGTTGTCACCTTATAATCAAAATGATGTATTTTAAATTAACGCGGTTATCTATAAAGCCCCAGTCAAGTTGTCCAGCCGGCCTATGGGCATCGGTCCTCCAGCCGGCCAAAACTCGCCGCTAAGACAGCCTATGGACCGCCGCTGATGGTATACGTATAAGAATGCATGTAAATACATTCACTTGGAGGCTTTTTCATCCACCGAGTCTCGGCGGTCCTAACGCGGTCTAAGCGGCTCAGACAGTTGCCCGGCTTCCGGTCCGATACCCATAGACCTCTTTATAAAGCTAACGTTAGTTTTGTGGATAAACGCATAGATTAATGCCTAGTTGTTTCTTTCTGGCATAAGTAATTAGTCAAATTGTCTTTTGCCTTGTCTGGCGCAATCTTTGAGACCCATTGGTGCTGTGTTTATTCAAAAAGAGCATAGTGTATAAAAAGTGTGTATTTGCATAGCTATAAAAGCGACAAATATCCAGTTAATACAGCTATCTATATTAATTAAACGCGCTTTTTTGTTTTATGGGTGACCTCAGTAACACATAAAGGGGTACAGTACAAGGGGGCAGTTTAAAAAAGCAGGAAAAGTCCTTGACAATTGAAATGAATTAAATTACTAGAAGGTCCACATTCTTAATAAGCATGTAAAACAATTAATTTATATTAAATACAGATAGTTAGGAGATTACTTATGCCTGTTCCAAAACGAAAAACATCAAAGTCAAAACGAGACAAGCGGCGGACGCATCAAAAACTGACTGCACCCAACCTGTCAGAATGCCCACAGTGCGGCGAGGCTGTCCTGCCCCATCATGCATGCCCCAGTTGCGGAACCTACAAAGGGCGGACCGTTATCGAGACCGAAGAATAGACCCATCGCGGACCGACATAAGCGTTGGCAAAAACCGGAAATCGTTTTACAGGAAACTGAATGTCAACACAACCTACTGATACAGAGACAGCACTTTACGGAATCGATCCTGAAATGAGGCAAATGGTTGTCGAAACCGTCAGGCAACTACGAAAAAAACTGCTCTCAAAGGAATCGATCCTTTCATTTGACAGGGATGAGGTTTTTCCGGAAGAGACGATCCGCCGGATGCTGGGACCCGATATTGGACTACAGCTCATCTTTATCCCTGAAGCCTATGGTGGCATGGGTGGCGGTGCCAGAGACTGTTGCGAGATCACACGGGAGATGGCCAGGATTTGTCTGGGCGTGGGGACCGCTTTTTTTGCGATCCAACTGGGTGCAGATCCAATAATTGTCGGGGGAACTGAAGCCCAGAAAGAAAAATGGCTTGGTAATATCACACAAGGAAATTCCCTGGTGGCCTACGCGGTAACCGAACCTGGAGCCGGCAGCAACCTGGCGGCTCTCAAGACCAAGGCCGAACCAGTGTCCGATAATACCGGTAAAATTACCGGCTACAGAATTAATGGGGCAAAACAGTTTATTTCCACCGGGGGAAGTGCGGATTTCATCACTCTCCTGGCAAAAACACCCGAGGGTCCTTCCTTTTTTATCGTTGAAAAAGGAACCCAGGGCTTTGACCAGGGAAAAGGTGAAGAAAAACATGGTATTCGCGCCTCGAATACTTCTCCTCTTTCCTTTAAAGACGTTTTTGTACCGCTGGAAAACCTGGTGGGCGGTATTCCCGGCAGAGGCTTGAAGCAAGCCAACAAGGTTTTCGGTTACACGCGACTTATGGTGGCTTCCATGGCCCTGGGTGCTGCCGAGGCAGCCATGGATATCGCTATTCAGTATGCAAAAGAACGCATCCAGTTTGGTTCCCCCCTGTCTGAAAAACAGGGCTATACTCATAAACTCGTGGTACCTCACATGGTAAGGCTTGAAGCCGCTGCCGCCTATATCGAGGAAATGGCCCTCGAAGTTGACCGCGATGGTGGGAAAGACATCCAGGTGGAGGGATCCATCGCCAAGCTGTTTACCACAGAGTCGGCAAACAAGGCTGCAGATGACGCCATGCAGGCACTAGGTGGTTATGGGTATATTTCTGAATTTGAAGTCGAAAAGATCAAGCGGGATGTTAAAATCACGTGCATCTACGAGGGTACCAGCGAGATTCAGCAAAATATCATCAGTACCTACCGATGGAAAAAATCACGTAAAACAAAGGGTGAATTCTATAACAGTCTAGGCATGGAAATGGATGCCCTCGAGACCGTTTTCAAGAACGGTGGCTGTTCGCTTTTGGGATGCTGCGCCAGGCTGCTGAATGAAACCATCAGTCGGGTTCACGACAATCGTTTGACCCGGCAGCAATATGTCATGTTTGCTCTGGCAGACCTGATGACACATGTGGAAGTCGGTGCAAGTCTGGCGAGAAAGGCGGCCGGTCTGACAAAAAAAGGACGCTCTGAAGCGGAAAAAT
>JAHEIB010000204.1 GCA_024639645.1 Deltaproteobacteria bacterium | reverse complement strand
CCATTGGCTCCTTGGCCATGATAACGCATCTGCCGGTCAGATTTGGATCAATCAGATTGTCTGTGGTGATGTCGCCAGAACCGATATCCTCGTTCAGGGCCGTTTGAATCAGTGCATTGACACTTTGTGTTCGCATGCTTTATCCTCAAATGTAAGTCTTGATCCTTTCAAGATTCGAATGCAGCCGCGCTTTTCTTTCCTGAAGCGTGTCGTGTTTTTCACGAACCTTGGCGACGATTTCCCCGGGAGCCTTGCTCAAAAAGCTTTTGTTGCCCAATTTTTTGGATACGGTCGATAACTCTTTGTTCAGCTTGGAGATCTCTTTTTCCAGACGCTGTTCCTCTTTTTCAAAATCGACAATACCTTCAAAGGAGACAAAAATGGTAGCATCACCCACAATGGCGGTTGCAGATGCCTTGGGTTTGTCACCGGGTATGTCAATGGACAAGGCATGGAGTCTGGCAAGATCGAGAATCATGTCCTGTTGCTGATGGATCATGGCACGCGTGGCCTCATCCGGTGACTGGAGCACCACGGCCAGGGATTTCGATGGTGAGATATTCATTTCCCCGCGGATATTTCGAACCGCGGTAATGATATCCGTAATTACGGCCATGGCATTCTCGGCGTCTGGATCGCGTTTGATTGCTGTCTTTTGATCTGCGTCTGACGGGTAAACGGCTTTCATGATGGAACCGTCTGTTCCTGGAAATTTGTGCCAGATTTCCTCTGTGACAAAGGGCATAAAAGGGTGAAGCAGGATCAGGGTGTCATGAAAGACACGCCACAGAACGGTCAAAGCAGCCTGCTTGTTTTCTTCGCCTTTCTTCCCATAGATCGCAGGCTTAATGGTTTCCAGGTACCAGTCACAGAATTCATGCCATACAAACTGATAAACCACGCTGGCCGCATCATTGAACCGATATTGATCCAGGGCCTCCGACACCGTGTCTGTTACCCGGCTGAGCCGCGAAAGAATCCATCGATCCGGGAGGGAAAGGGATTTTATATGCATGTCTGTGTGGCTTTCATCCAGGTGCATCAGGGAAAACCGGGCCGCATTCCAGAGTTTGTTCACAAAATGCCGATATCCCTCTACACGCTTTTCAGACATCTTGACATCGCGTCCCTGGGCGGCAAAGGCTGCCAGGGTAAACCTGAAGGCATCGGTGCCGTACTGGTCGATGATATTCAACGGATCGATGACGTTGCCCTTTGACTTGCTCATTTTCTTGCCTTGTTCGTCCCGAACCAGCGCATGAACATACACATCCGTAAAGGGGATATCCTTCATGAAATGAATTCCCATCATCATCATTCTGGCCACCCAGAAAAAGAGTATATCAAAGCCCGTAATCAGCACCGAGGTGGGATAAAAAGTTTTTAACAGGGGAGTCTTTTCCGGCCACCCCATGGTAGAAAAGGGCCAGAGTGCCGAGCTGAACCAGGTGTCCAGGACATCTGTTTCTCTGACCAGTTTTTTACTCCCGCAGGCGGTGCAGATTTCCGGTGCCGCCATGGTAACCACCACTTCTTCACACTCTTTGCAGATCCAGGCAGGGATCTGGTGGCCCCACCAGATCTGCCTGGAGATACACCAGTCCTTGATGTTGTACATCCAATCATAATAGGTTTTCTTCCATATCTCAGGAATGATCCGGGTTTTACCGGTGTCCACGGCCTGAATGGCTTTTTCAGCCAAAGGTTTTGCTTTGACAAACCACTGGCGGGAAAGATTTGGCTCCACAATGGTCTTGCAGCGGTAGCAGTGCCCGACACTGTGCGGGTGGGCTTCGATTCTTTCTACCAGGCCTTGTTCCTGAAGTGCCTTTACAACGGCATCTCGGCATTCAAAACGGTCCATACCCTGGAAACGGCCGGCATCGGCTGTCATGAAACCCTCATCTCCGATAACTTTGACACTCGGAAGCTTGTGTTTTTCACCGATGTCAAAGTCATTGGGATCGTGGGCCGGTGTGATTTTGAGGGCACCGGTTCCAAAGGACATGTCCACATAAGGATCCCTGATAATCGGGATGATCCGGTCCATTAGGGGCAGAATCACGTTTTCGTCTTCGATGTTTTGATAGCGGTCGTCTTCAGGGTTTACCGCTACGGCCGTGTCCCCCAACATGGTTTCCGGCCGGGTGGTGGCAATGATGATGCCGCCATCCCCTTTTTCATATGGATAGCGGAAGTGGTAGAGGTGCCCATCGATGTCTTCATGTTCCACCTCGAGATCGCTCAGGGCGGTGTGACAGCGATGACACCAGTTGATGATGTAATCACCGCGATAAATGAGCCCTTCTTCGTACAGCTGTACAAAGACCTTGCGCACGGCAAGGGACAATCCTTCGTCCATGGTAAAGCGCTCCCTCTGCCAATCGCATGAAGCGCCCAGGCGTTTGAGCTGATTGATGATGGCGCTACCGTATTCCTTGCGCCATTCCCATACGGCTTCTATGAATTTTTCCCTGCCTACCTGGTGGCGATCCAGCCCTTGGGCGGCGAGTTTTTTTTCGACCACATTCTGAGTGGCGATACCAGCATGATCCGTTCCAGGCATCCATAAAACATTGTCACCTCTCAGACGTCTGTAGCGGCAGAGAATATCCTGCATGGTATTGTTCAATGCGTGTCCCATGTGGAGAACACCGGTGACATTGGGGGGCGGGATGACAATGGAATAACTCTGTTTGTCACTGGTTTCGTCAGCTGAAAAAAGATGATTCTCCTCCCAGTAGCTGTACCAGCGTTTTTCCACTTCCCGGGGTTCATATCCTTTGTCGATTAAACGCGAACTCATGTAAGATTCCTTTTCAAAAGTGAAAAGGGGATTTATACCTCAATTGCTGCACAGGTTAGAGGCTTTCATAGGCAAGCATTTAAGGGTAAAGGTGAAATATTTTACTTCCAACCCTTAGTAACCTTGCATATGGATGCCTCCGACGCGTCCCCCGAGTGAAATTTGATAAAGAGTCAAACATATCTCATCAAATTTCATGCAACTACCAGGTAGTAATAATCCCCAAAGTGCATGTTTAAAAGAGTTCTTCGTTCGCAACGAGAGAACTCGGTCACATCGTATTTGTTTTTCCTATGTATCTGCCCCTTGACCCAATGCTTTTTTAACCGCATTTTCAATGGCCTTGGCCAGAGGATTGTTCTCTTCCGCCAGCATTTCGGTAAGGGCTTGTTTTACGGCTGTCTCTAAGGCGACCGGAGCAATGCCCAATTCAATGTTTTCCATTGCTTTTACATCTTCCGAGACAGCTTCCTGGCTCTTTTCCAGGGTTTCTTTTTCTATCTCCGAAGTGAGATCGATACCAAGATGATCGGCAAATTCGGTTTCAGATTCCGGTACGTCTCCATCTTCGATGACTTCATCACTATCCAGAAAGGTGTATGCGTCGGCATCTTTATCAAGGGCGTCCGCCACGATGGATTCATCCGCTTGTGGTGTGCCGTCCTGGTCACTGGAACCTTCGGCTACGGGTTCATCGTTGAGGGTTGCCTGGATGTCATCGATAAGTTCCAAAAGCTCCTTGTCTTCTTCATATCCTGCGGATGGCAGCGCGACGCTTTCCTGAAAACGTTCTTCCTGATCCGGTTCCATGTCCTCGACAGTTTCTGTCAGATCCATTGCCGCCTCATCCATATCGAAATCAGTTACGTCGTCGGCGGTATCAAAAATATCATCGCCGGCGACCGGGTCAAGCTCTTGGGCGGTGTTTGCTGCTTCAATGCTGTCTTCCAACATATCCTGGTCAGGAATTTCAACAGTATCTAATAAGCCCATTCCCTCGTCTTCGGCCATGGGTTCTGTCAAATCAATAATGTCATCGCCAATGTCAGCGTCAGCTTCCAAAGTACTATCCACCCCTTCGACACTATCTTCCCCCATATCCTGAGCGGGTATCTCAATCGTGTCTAAAAGATCCACGACCTCGTCTTCTGCTACGTCTTCCGAAAGATCGGTAGTGTCATCGCCGGTGTCAGGGTCTGGCTCCCAGGGAAAATCCGCCGTTTCGGCGCTGTCTTCTACCATTTCCTTGAAGGGCACTTCAACCGTATCTAATAGTTCGAAAACCTCGTCTTCGGCTACAGGTTCTGTCAGATCGATGATATCGTCGTCGATGTCGGACGATTCTGCCTTCTCTGCATCATCTGCAGCGACAATATCGGTGAGTTCCAGAACATCGTCTTCCAGTTCGTCCTCGTCGGTCACCACATCGGTCAGATCCAGAACGTCATCTTCAGCCACGGACGCCTGAACTTCTTCTGTGAGTTCGATAATTCCATCATCGGATACCTCGATAATGTCCTCGAGTTCGATGATTTCTTCCTCGATATCTTCCGCGGGTATTTCAACCGCATCGAAAAGTTCGATGATATCATCGTCTTCGTCAGAAGAAGTTTCCTCTCTGTCTTGGTCATGAGGATTGGTGCCATCTTCTTCCGGAAAGAGATCGTCTTTATCTACCATGTCATCCCCCGTGTTTGGATCGAAAAATAGGCCGCTCGGACGGTCACCCATGGTGCAGGATTTAAATAAATTTATCCCGAAGAACGTATCATAAGGCATATAGGGTGTCAATATATTTGATATTCTGGACAGTTATGATAAGATAGTATGCAGGCGGATTTTAAGAGAGTTCAGAATCCTGATGCAGGTAATTTCCTTTTTCGTTTTTATCATTGGATGTAGAGATTAGGATATGAGACGTTTTTTTTGGCAGGACAAGGCAGACATCGGTCAGGAAGGCATGATTGGCGGTACAGATGCACGGCATATCCATAAGGTATTGCGCATGAAGCCTGGTGACACCCTGGCTGTTTTTGATGGAGCGGGTCACGATTATGAAGCTAAAATCAAGACCATCTCATCGGATAAGGTAATCGTTTCACCGGTCAAAAGAATTTACACCACAATGGATTCCCCCATAACGATCACTTTTGCCCAGGCCATGCTGAAGGGAAAAAAAATGGATGTGCTGGCCCGGCAGATCACAGAGCTTGGCATCACGCGTTGGGTTCCATTTTTTTCCGAGCGATCCATTCCCGTGCCGTCCAGGGCAAAACTGCCTGCACGGCTGGAACGTTGGCGGACCATTATCATAGAATCCGTGAAGCAGTGCCAGCGAAGCTGGTTGACCGAACTGGACGATATCGTATCCTTTGAAGAGGCCTTGGAGATGGGGAAATCGGATGATGTGAAATTGATTTTCTGGGAAGAAGAAACCCGTTCCCTGTATGAGGTTTTAAACTCTATACCAAATAATTGTGAAAGGATTTTCGCCATTGTAGGCCCGGAGGGTGGTTTTTCAGAGACCGAAGTAGAAAAGGCCGTCTCTTTTGGTTATCAAAGTGTCAGCCTGGGCTCCAGGGT
>JAHEIB010000060.1:4079-17292 GCA_024639645.1 Deltaproteobacteria bacterium | reverse complement strand
GGGTTTTGATCTGCCCATCGCTCTGGGTATTCTGGCCGCTGAAAAGCTGATTCCCCAAGAGCGTGTTAATGATTATATCATCATGGGCGAACTTTCCCTGGATGGGCGTATCAAACCTGTCAATGGGACGCTTCCCATGGCAATTGCCGCAAGGAAGGCAGGATGTCGGGGTATTATTGTTCCTTACGACAACAGGCGTGAAGCGTCTGTTGTCAATGCCATTGATGTCTATCCGGTAAAAACACTTTCACAGGTGGTGGGATTTTTTCGCGGTTTTGATCGTATTGAGAAAGCAAGGGCAAACCTGAAGGAATTGTTTGGCACCCAAAACCATCATGATACAGATTTTGTCGATGTTATGGGGCAGGAACATGTAAAAAGAGCCATGGAAGTCGCTGCGGCTGGTGGACACAATCTCATCATGATCGGTGCCCCTGGTTCGGGAAAAACCATGATAGCCAAACGTCTTCCGACGATTTTACCCCCTTTGACATTTGAGGAAGCCATAGAGACAACCAAGATTTTCAGCGTCATTGGGCATCTTGAAAAAGGCCAGGCATTGATAACCAAAAGACCTTTTCGATCTCCTCACCACACAATTTCGGATGCCGGTCTGATAGGCGGGGGTCACATTCCAAGACCCGGCGAAGTAAGCCTGGCGCATAACGGTGTTCTTTTTCTGGATGAACTGTCTGAATATAAAAAACATGTTCTGGAAGTTCTCAGACAGCCCCTTGAGGATTTGAAAGTTACTATTTCCCGCGCGGCGTCCACCATCACCTATCCATCCAGCTTTATGTTGGTAGCGGCAATGAACCCTTGTCCCTGCGGCTATTTTTCCGACCCAAAGCATGAATGCCGCTGCACATTGCATCAGATTCATCGATACCGCTCAAAAATTTCAGGGCCTCTGCTGGACCGTATCGATATTCATATCGAGGTGCCGGCTGTTCCTTACAATGCCCTGAAGGGAACCGGAAAATCAGAAACATCAGAGCATATCAGAACGCGCGTGGCCATTGCCCGGAAAGTTCAATCACAACGATTCAGGCGCTCGAAAATCCATTGCAATGCGCAAATGAACAGTCGACAGATTAAACGCTACTGCAACATCGATGAGGCGAGTCACCGCTTGCTTGAAACGGCTGTTGACAAACTAGGGCTTTCAGCGCGGGCCCATAATCGAATTTTAAAGATTGCCCGAACCATCGCAGATATCGAAGCCAGCCCGGAACTGTCTGAACGTCATATAGCAGAAGCGGTGCAGTACCGAAATTTGGATCGGGGGAACTATGTTCGCTGATTCGGAATTTTTCTATAAGCTATCTCAAAAAAGTCTTTTCGCCCAAATCCTGTGTCGGAATCGCGTTTCAATTTCTCAAAATACTTCGGTATTCCTGCGGGATAAAACTTGAACCCGCCTTGACTTTGAACCAAAATCCTGTTTTTGAGATGGCCTCTAATATCAAAAGGAATCTATCGAATGAATTTTACCCCAATGACCCCATCCCACATCGAAGATCTTGCTCGGATTGTCTCTTCCGATCGCGTCTCCACCGGTTCATCCGTTCTGGATTTGCATGCCAAAGACCAGTCTCAGCACAACCCCGTCCGTCCCGAGGTGGTTATCTGGCCGGAGAGCCGGGATGAGGTGGCGGCCATCGTGACTTATGCCGAGAACCAGCGTATTGCTATCGTTGGCTGGGGCTCTGGTTCAAGCCTCGAGGGGAACCCGATTCCGGTTCAGAGAGGCATTGTACTCGATTTTTCTCATATGAATAAGATTTTGGCCATAAAAACGGAAGATTTTCAGGTGGACGTAGAACCGGGTCTTATTTATCAGGACTTGAATGAGCAGCTAAGGTATTCAGGACTTTTTTTCCCGCCAGATCCAGGCGCCAGAGCCACTGTGGGTGGTATGATTGCCAACAACGCCAGTGGCACGCGGACGGTTCACTATGGGTCAACCAGGGACTATGTCCTTAAACTAACCGTGGTATTGGCCAATGGTGAAATCATCGAGATCGGTTCACGGTCTGCAAAATCATCATCGGGGTATGATCTTTTGCACCTGTTTGTCGGTTCGGAGGGCACGCTGGGTCTTGTGGTTGAAGCTACCCTTCGCCTGGTTGGTTTGCCCGAAGAATATGCTGCTGCAATTGTTACCTTTCCCACGATACAGGCGGCCAGTGAGGCGGTGGTGGAAATTATGCGCTCCGGGCTTAACCCGGCATCGCTGGAGCTTCTGGACGCTGCCTGCATCAGACTTTTCAACCAGGAAAAGAATCTTGGATTAAAGGAAGTCCCCACACTGTTTACCGAGTTTCACGGGCCTTACATGACGTATCTTGTGGAGATTTTGGAAATGGTGGAAGAGATTTGCAGGGATGCAGGTCACCTCGGGTTTAAAAGGGGCTTGGGCAGAGAAGAACGCAATCGGTTTTTCGAGGCCCGGCATGAACTGGGAGAAATGGTGATCAGGGCACATCCAGACTGTGGTACCCAGGTCATCGATGTGGCGGTTCCTTTGACAGCGTATTCGGATATCATCAGCAGTGCCAGTCTGGCTGCTGAAGAAGCAGGTATCCCAGGGTATGCTTTCAGCCACGCTGGGGACGGCAACCTGCATCTGAATCTGGCTGGCAGAAAAAACAATCCAAATGACTGGAAACTTATTGAAGAAATCAGTCAGGAGCTTGTTATAAAAGCACTTTCCTATGGCGGTACCGCTACCGGTGAACATGGTGTTGGCATGGGCAAGAAAGGCTATATGGCGGCGGAACACGGAAAAAGCCTCCATTGGATGAAGCAGGTAAAAGCTTTGTTTGATCCCAAGGGTATTCTCAACCCAGGCAAAATATTTCCATAAACCGAAATAGCGGGCGTACTTCTCACAGGTGCTGCCGTGCGGCCATGCTTCGCATGCTGCGAGGTGCCTCCTTCCTAAGTAAGGCAATCATACACTCTTGTAATTACCCCGCCAGAGACAGCAGGATCTCCGAGGAACTGCCTGAGTTGACATTCTTTTAAAGGCACTTACATTATTCCGAGTTTGACGTCGAGTAAATGCTTGATTGTTCTACAAACCGCGTGCTCGGCACGCGGTTCCGAACCTGAACTTGTGGAGACGTGCCGTCTGCTTTACCTTTCCCCTATTTTGGGGGAAATCCAAGCCGCCCGTTTCACGGGTGGTAGTTGACTCGATTTGATAATGAAACAGATCAATCTATTCGCCTGAAGCTGGAAGGTAGGTTAAAAAAAGAGACAACGTCGCGTTATATGAGTTCGTGCGACGAATTTTATTGGAGATGCAAATGATATTTGAAACCAAAGAGCAGGTGCTGGAAAAAATAATGGCACAAGACAAACCGGTGTGCCCAAAATGTGGAGAAACCATGAATTTGTGGGAAGTGCCGTCCATTAATTTCAGTGACGGTCTTGGGTGGGGCACGCCATATCTTTATATCTGTTTCAATGATGATTGCCCCATCTATTCCCAAGGATGGGATAACCTGAAAGAGAACTACAATCAGGCCGCATCATACCGGCAGATAAACTATCCAGGGACCGGACAGTTTGAGTTCATGCCGGTTTTCAGTCCCATGGGCGGTCAGGGGCAGATCATCGACGACCAGGTATTGCTCCAGGAAGAAATGCTCAAAGAGGCCATTAAAAAAGGATTTTCAATCTTGGCACAGTGCTATGTGGACAAAGACACACCTTCAGTATTGCGGATACTTCTCGATCCCACAGAACCGGCACGGGTAAGATTAAAAGCAGCTGAAATGATTGGAGATATTGGAGATCTGGAGGCCATAGACCCTTTGCGGAACCTGAAGGTGGGAAACGATCTGGTGGAAAAACAATTGGAGAAATCGTTGAAAAAGATCCATGAGCGATTTTTTACACGGGAGTGTCCTTTCTGTGCCGAGATCATCAAAAAGAAGGCCAAGATTTGTAAGCATTGTGGGAAAGATGTGGCGGGGGTATAAAGAAAGGGTTTGAGGGTCAGAGGGTGATACAAGGGTTCGAGGTTAGCTAACAGCTAAAAACAGACAACGGCATCCCAGCAAATAGGTCTTTGCAGATCCAAAGCCTCAAGGGGTTCTAATCCGATAATCAGTCATCACCCATTAATAAGGAATGTCCCGTCATTTCTGTCGGCTGCGTCAGTCCCATGATCTCTAAAATGGTGGGGGCGATATCACACAGGGAACCGTCCTTAAGTATTTGGCTGGTTCGTGTATTATCGACTAGAACACATCCTACCCGGCCCACGGTATGTGCGGTGTAAGGGTTTCCTTCTTCATCCATCATTTTCTCTGCATTTCCATGATCCGCTGTTACGATGGCGGCCCAATCCTTTTCTATCAGTTTTTCCACAATTTTTTCGACACAGTGGTCGATTGTTTCACAAGCCTTTACAGCAGCCGACATAATGCCGGAGTGACCCACCATGTCCATATTGGCAAAATTGAGCACGATCAAATCGTAGATGTCTAAGGCAATTCGATGGATGGCCTCCTGCGTCACTTCAAGCGCACTCATTTCGGGTTTTTGATCATAGGTCGAAACATCACGGGGTGAGGGTATAAGACAGCGGTCCTCCCCTTCAAAAGGCTCTTCCCGACCACCATTGAAAAAATAAGTGACATGGGCGTATTTTTCTGTTTCAGCAATTCTGAGCTGCCGCAGGTGATATTTACTGATGATTTCGCCCAGGATGTTTGTCATTTGAACGGGTTCAAATGCGATGGGTAACGAAAAATCCTCATCAAAACGCGTCATACACGTGTAGCCGCAAAGATCCGGCCGGGGATTGCGCTCAAACGCATTAAAAGCATTATTTGTAAACGCACTGGTAATTTCTCTGGCGCGATCTGCACGAAAATTGAAAAAGAGGATGCCATCGCCATCTTCTACCACTCCCCGGGGCGTACCGTCGTCTTTGACCATCACGATGGGTTTGATAAATTCATCGGTTTCGTTTTTTTTGTAGGCCTTGTTTATGGCGGCGATGGGGTCAGTTTCCGGCACACCTTGACCACGGGTATAAAGTTGAAAGGCCTTTTCAATGCGGTCCCAGCGTTTGTCTCTGTCCATGGCATAAAACCGGCCGCAGATGGATGCAATGGCACCGGAGCCGGATGCTTCAATATGGGACTGCAGTGTGGAAAGGTATTTGACGCCGTTGGTGGGTGGGGTATCTCTTCCATCAAGGATGGCGTGGACGACGACTTGTTCCAATTGTCTTTGCCCGGCCATATCCAGAAGAGCAATAAGATGGGCCAATTGGCTGTGCACACCTCCGTCGGAAACAAGCCCCATGAGATGAAGTTTAGAATGGTTTTTTTTGACCTGTTCCATGAGCCGGACGATGGCATTGTTCTTAAAAAAACTGCCGTCTTCAATGCTCTTATCGATTCGCAGAAGATCCTGATGGACGACCCGGCCGGCACCGATGTTCAAATGGCCTACTTCAGAATTTCCCATGATCTTGTCGGGCAGCCCTACAGCATTTCCAAATGTTACCAGCTGCGAATAAGGATATTGTTTTTGGATTTTATCCAAGAAGGGCGTATTTGCTTGTGCAACGGCATTTCCCCGTATGTCTTCCCGCACACCCCATCCATCTAAAATAATCAACATGCAACGCTTTTGATGTTTCACCATGTTGCCTTTCCATGAAGTTTTTACACGATACTATTTTCTGATTCAGATAAAGATTCTATGGAAAGCCGCCCGGCATCGACCCAGAGACCTTCCAGATCATAAAAGTTTCGTAAGGACTCGTAAAAGATATGGATAATGACATCGCCATAATCCATTAAAACCCAGTGCCCTTCTTTCTTCCCTTCGACATTTATTGGCTTTTTACCCTTTTTTTTTAAATCCCGTTGAACAAAGTCGGCAATAGCGGTCACCTGGCGATTCGACTTTCCCGAACAGATAATAAATGCGTCTGCAACGGACGTCAGTTTCCGGACGTCCAGAATAACGATCTGGATGGCCTTTCTACCCAAGACGGCATTGACAAAGGGCTTGACGGTTGGATTCAAGGACATGCTATCGACCTTATTCATGCGTAGATCCCTCGCTCATAAATATAATTTTCGACGCTTTCGGGAACCAAAAACCGAATCGATTGGCCCTGTTGGACTTGTTTTCGAATCTTTGTCCCGGAAATTTCCAGCATGCTGATGTTATACCGATACACAGGGTGATGTCGATTGTGGTAATAACAGCCATCTTTAACCGAGAATTGATAGGATCTTGAAATCTTTTCTTGAATAAATGCGGTCATGTTTTCCCACTCGAGGCTGTGAGGTCGGCCATCCGGAAGCGGCCGCGTCATGATGATCATAGGCAGTATCTGGAACAGTTGCTTAAACGATTTCCATGTATCGATTTCCATAAACGCATCGACCCCCATCACGAGAAAAAGATCCACCTTGGTGTTCAGGCTCTTTTTGAAGTGTTTGACGGTATCGATGGTATAAGAAAGACCGGGCCGTTTTAGCTCGACATCGGATAGAATGAATTCCGGGTTACCTGTTATGGCAAGCCGTGTCATTTCAAGGCGGTCTACAACGGAGACCACCTCCTGATTGTTTTTGTGGGGCGGAAGCGCCGACGGTATGAAATACAGCTGTTCCAGGTCAAATCCTTGACACACCTCCTTTGCAGCGCGTAGGTGGCCATAGTGTATGGGATTAAATGTTCCGCCAAACAACCCGATTTGCATGGGTCATTTCCTTTCCAGTCGACTCAGGATGCGTGATAGCAGGGTGTCAATATCCGTGCCTTTAAGTGCTGATATGGATAAGACTTCCATGTCGCCAATCGCTTTCATAAAAAGACCGGCCTTTTCTTTTGATCCCTGGGTGTCCATTTTGTTCAGCACCAGTAACTGTTCCCTGGTGGATAGTTCCTGGCTGTGCTTTTCAAGCTCATGATTGACCGTGATGTATGATGACAGGATATTTTCCGGTTCCAGTGTCGCAACATCGATGAGGTGTACCAGTATTCGTGTTCGTTCGATATGACGCAAAAACTGAGTCCCCAGACCGGCCCCCTCGTGGGCCCCTTCTATGAGACCAGGGATATCCGCCACCACAAAAGGCTCACCCCAATCCGTGTACACGACACCGAGGTTTGGTACCAGGGTCGTGAAAGGATAGGATCCAATTTTTGGTTTTGCTGCGGATATCTTGCTGATAAGGGTGGATTTGCCGGCATTGGGGAGGCCGATGAGACCGACGTCGGCGATAAGCTTGAGCTCCAGTTTTAATTGAATTGTCTGGCCGGGTTCGCCGGGCTGGGCAAAACGAGGGATTCTGCGGGTGGCTGTTTTGAAGTGATAGTTTCCCTGTCCTCCCCGTCCGCCGGTTGCGGCAACAAACGTTTCGCCGGGAGTAACAAAATCTTTCAGGGTTTGCCCTGTTTCGCTGTCAATGATGACGGTTCCGGCGGGAACTTCTATAACAATGTCGTCCCCTTTTTTCCCGGCTTTCCTTTTCCCCTTACCGCCGGCACCATTTTTCGCTTTCAGGTGACGTTTGTAGCGGAAATCATAAAGTGTTCGCTTTCTAGACGATGATTTCAGAATGACATCACCGCCTTTACCACCATCTCCGCCGTCGGGTCCGCCGCGGGGAATAAATTTTTCCCGTCTGAAACTAACGCATCCGCTGCCGCCGTCTCCGGACTGGATGGTTATCTTGGCTTCATCTATGAATTTCACACGGCATAAACACTAACTTTTTTTCTTGATCGACCCAACCGTTCATACGAAACAACACCGTCAATTTTTGCGAACAGTGTGTAATCTTTACCCAAACCGACATTTTCACCAGGATGAATCTTGGTGCCCAACTGGCGAACGAGAATGTTACCCGCGCTGACGATTTGCCCGCTATAACGCTTGACACCTCGTCGCTGGCCATTACTGTCGCGACCATTTTTTGAGCTTCCGCCCGCTTTTTTATGTGCCATTGTGACAACTCCCTTTTCAGCAACCCCAAAGGCTGCTGTTTCTTTTTATATAAAATGTATCCAGGCCGGTATCAGACTGATATATCATCTATTTTGACGGCCGTAAATTGTTGGCGGTGCCCCTGTTTTCTGCGATAGCGTTTGCGTCTCTTATACTTGAACACCAGAATTTTTTTATGTTTTCCCTGCTCCACGATACGACCGTGAACAACCGCATTCTCCACCAGCGGCTGACCGATTTCAACACGATCGCCATCGGAAACCATCAGGATTTGATCGAAATCGATCTGGGATCCAATGTCCCCGCTGATCTTCTCGATCTTCAGTGTTTCCCCTTTTTGAACTCTATATTGCTTCCCGCCCGTTGCTACGACCGCGTACATGCTCGATGCCTCCTGTATGGTGTCTGACTATTCGCACCTTGAATATATTGTATCAATTCGAAAAATAATTACTATGATAATTTATTTAAAAAATGTCAAGAAAAATATTGTATGGGACTGGAGGTGACTTTTTAATCAAAGAGAAGGACATACAGACCCATACACGTTATTACTGACAGCCGCAAGCATCATTTGATCTGTAAATGGCATCCTATGCTGTCATGATCCCGAACATTTCCGGGGATGGGTTTGATTCTTATAATCCCTGAAAAATTGATATTCGCCTTAAAAGATGATACGTAATATTATTGAACAATGACATGCTTTAATGAAATGGAATTTCCGGATCCAACCGGGCTTGGGCAACGCTCGTCAGGAGGGAATTTATTTATGAAATCGAGAAGGTCGGTTCTGTCTGTTCCGGGCCACATGGAAAAAATGCACCCAAAAGCCAGGGAAAGCGCGGTGGACATCGTGATGTTCGATCTTGAAGACAGCGTGCCCGCGGATCAAAAGGAGACTGCCAGGGCTCAGGTGATTCAATCTCTTGTCTCAATGGACTGGGGTGATAAAACCGTAACCGTCCGCTGCAATGCGCTTGACACCCCGTTTGCCTACAGGGACCTTGTTGATATCGTTGAGAACGCCGGACAGGAACTGGATGCCGTGGTAGTTCCCAAGGTGAGTCATCCGGGGGACATTCATTTTGTACACCGGCTGCTGGAAGGTATCGAGATGAACAGACAGCGCTCGGGCCGGATCGGGATCGAGGCTTCCATCGAAAGTGCCGCGGGTCTGGAAGCCGTGTCTTTAACAGCCAAGGCAAGTGATCGCATGATTTCATTGGTATTTGGGATTGCCGATTATTCAGCTTCCATTGGCGCAAGGCTGGTATCCGTTTCAGGGCATGGTGAAGCTGAGGCGGAGATCTATCCCGGCCATCGCTGGCACTTTCCTTTGAGCCGGATCATTATGGCGGCCAAAGCAAATGGCTTGCTGGTAATGGATGCGCCATATGGCAATTTTAAAGATCTTGATGGGCTGCGTCGATCTGCTGTCATGGCAAACGCCTTGGGGTGTGATGGTAAATGGGTGATTCATCCGAGCCAGATAGAAATTGTCAACGCGGTTTTTTCACCGTCTCCGGAAGAGATCGAACGTGCGCGGATAGTCATCGAGGCATATGATGCGGCAGCCAAATCGGGACGTGGTGCCGTATCTTTGGATGGCAGTGTAGTGGACAGCGCGACGATTCGCATGGCCCGACAGCTTTGGGAGCAGGCGCTACACTTGAAGCTGGTAAGCGATAAGCAGTAAGCATTAAGCCGCTTATAGCTTAAAGCTGAACTGCTTACGAAGCACTTTTTTATCCAATTTACCCACACTGGTTTTGGCGATACTCTCGACAAATTCGTATCGATCCGGAACACCATATTTGGGCAATTTGCCATTTTTTGCAGAGTCCAGCATGTAGGCCTTGAAATCTGCTGCCGAGATTTTGCCCCTATATTCAGGTTTCAGGGTGACGATCATCATGGGACGTTCCCCCCACTTTTTGTCAGGGATGCCGATGGCTGCAGATTCCAGAACAGCCTCGTGCTGGCTCATGATATTTTCCAGGTCAAGGGATGAGACCCATTCACCACCACTTTTGATGACATCTTTTATCCTGTCCGTTATCTGAAGGTATCCATATTCATCCATATGCCCGACGTCACCGCTATGGAGCCAACCCTTTCGCCATAATTCCTTTGTTTTTTCGGGCGCTTTGAAATAGCTCTGGGTAAGCCAGGGCGACCGCATAACCACCTCTCCCGTAGTTTCACCGTCATGCGGGAGCCCCTGAACGTTTGCATCCACCACATCTACTTCCGCTAGAGGCAGGGGCTTTCCAGTTTTGGTGATAATATTCAAGTACCTGTCACCTTCCCAGTCCAGCATGGATTCGTTGGGTGTTGCCGTGGTCATGACAGGCCCGGTCTCTGACATCCCATAGCCTGCATGAATTTCAATGCCGAGTTGCATGGCTTGTCTGGCCAGGCCTTTTGGGAGCTGCGAACCTCCCATGACGACTTTCCAGTTTGACAGATCAACCTCTTTTGCCAGGGGATTTGTGATGATCATCTGTAGAATTGTTGGGACGCAGTGAGAAAATGTGATCTTTTCGGTTTCGATCAGCCTGAGTATTTTTTCCGGCTCATAAGGACCGGGATAGACCTGCTTGGCGCCCAGCAGTGTTGCGACAAATGGAAAACCCCAGGCATGGACATGGAACATGGGGGTCAGGGGCATGTAAACATCGTTTGAGCGGAAACGAGAAATGGTATGGTAAGCACTGGAGACAATGCTGACGGACAGCGTATGTAGAACCAGTTGCCGGTGGGAATAATAAACACCTTTAGGGTCGCCTGTCGTTCCGGTGGTATAAAACGTGGTGGCTTTTGTATTTTCGTCCAGATCCGGAAATTCATAGGAAGCGCTAGCCGAGGCTAGCAAGTCTTCGTAGTCGGCATCGACCAAAAGGGTTGCGTCGATGGCAGTGGCATCTTCGTTTATGATGATAAGGGTTTTTAAATGATGCAGTTGGCTGTGTACAGTTTTGATAAGAGGCAGAAAATCGGCATGGGTGATAATGGTTCTGGCTTCAGCATGATTGAGGGTATAAACGATTTGTTCGGAGGACAAGCGCCAGTTGACGGTCTGTAGAACTGCCCCCATCATGGGGATGGCAAAAAAACACTCCAGATACCGCGGGCAGTCATAATCGAGCACGGCAACCACGTCGCCTTTTTGAACGCCCAGTCTGTCAAGACCACCGGCAAGACACTGAATTCGATCGTTCAGATTCCTGTAAGTATAGCGTGATCTGTCACTGTAAACGATCTCTGTTTCGGGTGCATAGGTGAGAGGGGTATTGAGCAGCTTCTTTAGGATCAATGGATAAACGTAGCTTTCACCTGGTGCGTAGATTCTTTCACTCATGAGGGTTCTCCCATCTTTGACAGTGTATTGTTCGCATGGAATTTCAAGAAACCATATTAGCGTTCATTTTTGAGATAACTTTTACATAAACATGTTACACGATTCTGGAACCATATCATATTGTAGCGTACCCTACACCCAAGCTACGGGGTTAGCGCTCGCTATTTTCGTTCAAGACAGGGGTCAGACAACCTTGGACGAAAGTTTCTGGGACACGGCAAGGGCTTCGTTGAAATCCGGTACGGCATTACGACCGCCATATGCCCGGCAGGAAAGAGATGCCACGGCAACCGAAAACCGGACAGCCATGTGGAGATCGAACCCCCGGCTGATGGCCAGGGAAAATGCGCCGTGGAAATTGTCTCCGGCACCGGTCGTATCCAGTACGGGTACGGCAGGTGCTGGAACATGATACAGTCTGTCATCCAAAGGATAGTAGGCGCCCATGTCCCCGTGGGTTACGATCAGTTGTCCCTGGATCATTTTTTTCAGTTTAAAAATGTTTTCAAATAAATGCTTTGTCTCAAATTTGTCCGAGCTGGAATCAAAAAATGCAGATGACGGGATAAAATAATCTGCTGCAGCCATCATCTCTTCCATGTGGTCCTTCCAGCGCTCACAGTCATAGATGAGTTTTGTATCTGGTCGGATGCGCTGTTTGAGTGTTTTGCCGAGGGTGGTTGTTTGCGGATCAAGGGACAGGGTTTTTGCACTATGTAACAGGTGGTCCAGATTTTCTGGAATGTCGATGTCCGGTAAACTGCTGGGCTCGTAAATAATCGTCCGTTTACCGTTGGATTGGTTGACAAAAAGATAAGCAACCGGTGTTTGGGAATTTTTCATTACCTTAAGATAGCGGGTATCAACGTTGAAATCACGCAGGCGGTCAAGACAGAATTCACCTTCCTTGTCATCTCCAATATTTCCAATCACGGCGGTTTTCCCACCCAGCCGCGAAACACAACAGGCAGAGGTCCCCCCCTGACCGCCACCTTCCACCAGCCGCGCATTCAAGGACACTTTTTCATCTTCCAGGGGGAATCGGTCGACAACCGAGATATAGTCGATACAGTTTCGTCCTATAACCAATACGTCCAATTCTTTCATAATCGCCTGCCAATAGCACAATTTTAATCAAATGAAATATGACCTAATGCCAAAGGGATCTGATTGTCAAGTGAACGTTGAAATGCTATTGAAACACACGGGATGCCACGATTGGAATGAATGCTGTCGTGTTTTTCAGAACAACGTTTCGAAACGGCTTCGGCAAACATGGTCAAACAATCCCTCGAACTTGCAAATAAGCGTTCGTAAAAGGCATCGGTGCCAAACGATTAAGATCTTGCTTATAAAGCGGCGAATAGACGATTCGCCATAACAGTGAAGATGTCGCGTCAAATAAATTCGTGAAACAAATTTATTTTGGGAGATAGGCATATGAAAGGAAAACCTGTTGTACCGCCGGTGTACCAGACCGCAACCTACTATTTTGACACGTCGGACGATATGATCGATGTGGTTCAGAACCGGAGTGGATACATCTATTCCCGCTGGGACAATCCTTCTGTAAGAAAAGTGGAGGATATGCTGGCCGAGCTTGAGGCATACGACCATGCTCTGGGTTTCAGCTCCGGAATGGCAGCCATCACAACGGCCATTATGTCTCATGTGAAAACGGGGGACCGCATCGTTTCCATACGGGAATCGTACGGCGGAACCTTTGAATTGCTGAACAAACTGTTGCCGAGCTACGGTATTGAGACGGTCTTGGTGAATTGTTGGGACCTGGAAGGGCTCTTCAGGGAAATCGATCAGGGACTGACGCTTCTTTATCTGGAAACGCCCACCAA
>JAHEIB010000060.1:0-3979 GCA_024639645.1 Deltaproteobacteria bacterium | reverse complement strand
GGCCAGAAACTGTTGTCGTTCCAAAGCGCCTCGGTCACCTCCTTGTCAATGGCTGCCAGATACTCAAGGTGTTGGGTTTCCCATTCGGCAAGCCATTTGTAGAGTGCTTTTTCCTGGGGGTCTGTGGATGCCTCCGCCCGTTGTGAGTAGAGTTTGATGGCGCGTTCTTCCATGCCCATGGCTGCAGAAATGGCGGCGGATTCGAACCCGGCGCCCGCGATACGTTGTTTCAGCGCATCAGTCAATACAGCGTTGGCAACACTTTCATTTGAAGCTTTCTGGTCTGTTTCGACAAATGTGCCGTTCTTTTTATAGGATTTGTACTGTTCCGACAATATCTGGACATGGCTGACTTCATCTTCAGCCAATTTAACAAAAAATTCCTTTACGGTCTGATCTTCAGCGCTGTCGGCGGCCTTTTCATAAAACGACTTTCCGCGCAGTTCCAGCAGCAGGGCACTTTTCAATATTTCAAGAGCTGTAGGTGTTGACATGACGCCTCCTCATTTTTCGTATAATTAATGACATCATTCTACAACGGTGTTATAGAATGCGCAAGCCTGATTTTGGAACAATTACCCGCAAGAGTGAAGAACCACGCAGCCGGCGGGGAATGTTCTGCCATTCGGCAGTGCTTTGAAGCAACCGTAGAAATCTTGGTTGATTTAATCCTTATCCGTGTGGCAAGCCATGAGGCTGTCAAGCACTGCTGTGGTTCAGGAAAGTTAAGGGTTCAAACCACTTACCTGCCTGGTTTGGGGAAGATGCCATGACAGTTGAACCACACCACAAAACCACCCCCACAGACAGACACCGCTATGTCCTGGCCATTGATTTGGGGAGCGGAAGCCACAAAATAGCCCTCGTCTCCGATACGGGCGATGTGGTTGCCAGCACAGACGAAGAGATCACCACCATGATGCTGCCGGGCGGTGGGGCAGAGCAGGATCCGGAGGAGTGGTGGGAAAAAACCGTGAGGGGATCCAAGAGGGTTCTTAAGGCTGCCGCTGTGCCACCTGGGAACATTGTTGCAATCGCATGTGATTCCCAGTGGTCCTTGGCGGTGCCTGTGGACGAGAACGGGCAGCACCTCATGAATGCGATTCATTGGCTCGATACGCGGGGAGGGCCATACAATCGAAAAATTGTAGCCGGATTCCCCAGCATTAAAGGGTATGGTCTTTTAAAACTAATGAAATGGGTCAGGCTGACCGGGTTGGTTCCCACCCGTTCGGGGATCGATTCTCTTGGTCATGTCTTGTTTGTCAAAAATGAGCGACCCGGAATTTATGACAAAACATTCAAATTTCTGGAACCCATGGACTATCTGACATCCCGGATGACCGGGAAGATTACGGCCACCCAGAAAACAATGGTACCCTTTGCCATCATGGACAACCGTCAATGGGGCGGACAGGCATATCATGATACACTTCTTGCCCTGGCAGGACTCGAAAAAGAGAAGTTTCCCCAACTCATTCCCAATGACGGTGTGGTTGGATCCCTCAAACCCGACGTGGCGGTGACGCTGGGATTGAACCCTATGACCCCGGTGATCGCCGGGGTTAGCGATTCCAATGCCTCTTTGATTGGATCAGGCGCCCTGGCGGATTTTGAAACCATCATCTATATCGGCACTTCCATGTATATGACCTGTCATATCCCCTTTAAAAAAACAGATGTGAGCCATACCATGACATCGCTTCCAAGTCCCTTTCAAGATCGGTATTATCTGCTGGGTGAACAGGGGGTCGGTGGAAGATGCGTCGAGTTTTTCCTGAAAAACATAATCTATGCGGACGATGTATTTGGCAGCCTTAAGATGCCTACAGATGTTTTTGAACGATTCGATCACATGGCATCCCAGGCACCTGCCGGCAGCGGTGGTCTTATGTTTCTGCCATGGTTGAACGGTTCTGTGGTGCCCGACGAAAACCCCTATGCTCGCGGTGGCTTTGTGAACATGTCCCTCAATACTAACCGGCGCCATATGTCACGCGCCATTATGGAGTCCCTGGCATATAACAATCGCTGGACCATGGCGCCGGCTGAAAAATTCATGGAGCAAGACATAACCCACGCCCGCTTTTCAGGAGGCGGAGCACTTTCAGACCTGTGGGCACAGATCCACGCCGATGTCCTGGGAATACCGATTCACCAGGTCGCCGATCCCCTTAACACTACTGTCAAAGGGACTGCCATGCTGGCATTTTATTCACTGGGTCACTTTTCACTGGAAGAGATGGCAAATTGTGTAAGTATAAAAAAGGTATTTCAACCGGATGCTGCCAACAAACAACTATATGATCGGATGTTTGCCTGCTACCGATCGTTTTATCAGAGAAACAAGTCTATTTTCAGGGAATTAAACTGTGAGAAATAAGCAGTAAGCCGCTTATGGCTTACAGCGCATCGCTTATCGCTCGAACAAGGAGGCAATATGTCAGGCCAGCCAAGTGAAAATCAGTCAGCCGATCCTTTCAAACCCTACACGGGACGCTATCAGATTCATGACCAGATACCTGTAAAAGGGCGGGACAAGGCGGACCTCTTAAAGGAGCTTTCAACCATGGCAATGGAAGAGAATCTGCGCTGGCAGGATGGTCGGGTTTCAGGAACCTTTTACCATGCAGGTGAGGAACACCTGGCTTTTCTCAACCAGGTTTTTGCCCGGTTTTCACATATGAACACCATACAGTTCGACCTGTGCCCCAGCATATTCAAGATGGAGAGTGAAATTATATCCATGACGGCCAAAATGCTGCATGGCGATGTCGTCAGTGCGCTCAACCCCCAGGACAAGGTTTGCGGAACCCTCACATCCGGTGGAACGGAAAGCATTATCATGGCCATGAAGGCATACAGGGACTGGGCAAAAGCAGAAAAAGGCATTCAGAACCCAGAGATTATCATGCCGCATACAGCCCATCCGGCATTTGATAAATCCGGGGAGTATTTTGGGATCCGTATGGTTCATGTACCGGTTTCCGAACCTGATTTCAGCGTCGATCCAGGGATGGTCGTGGAAAGGATCAATGAAAATACGGCCGCCATTGTGGGAAGTGCCGGGAACTACCCCTACGGTCTCATCGATCCCCTTAAAGCCCTGTCTGAAATCGCTCTGCAGCACGATATTGGTTTCCATGTGGATGGCTGCCTGGGTGGATTCCTGCTGCCGTGGATTGAACGGCTGGGATACGCGGTTCCGCCATTTGATTTTCGTCTGCCGGGCGTCACCTCCATGTCCGCCGATACTCACAAGTACGGTTTTGCCCTAAAGGGCACTTCAGTTATTCTGTATCGCCAGAACAAGCTCCGCCGGTATCAGTATTTCAATATTCCGGATTGGCCAGGCGGCTTGTATGCTTCGCCTACATCTGCAGGGAGTCGATCCGGTGGCCTGACAGCGGCCACCTGGGCCTCCATGGTCTACCTGGGTGAAACCGGTTACCTTGAGGCGGCCAGAGCAATCATGGACGTGGCCGATGAAATGAAAGCGGGTGTCGAGAAAATACCGGAGCTGAGCCTTATTGGTGAGCCCACCTTTATTGTCAGCTTTCGTTCTGAAGTTGTGGATGTGTACCATGTCAATGACTTCATGAAGACCAGGGGGTGGCGATTCAATTGCCTCCAACTGCCACCGGCCCTGCATTTTTGTGTCACCATGCCCCAGACATCCACACCGGGTGTGGCAAAGAAATGGGTTCAGGATCTAGAAGAGGGTGTGGTATATGCCAAAAGAAAAGCCGGGACAACCGCCGAAACAGCTGCAATCTATGGCCTGGCAGGCAACAGGGAAGGTAATCAACAGGTAACTGAGATGGTGCTTGGGGTATTCGACCACCTCTATTCAATCTAAAAAATGGTTTTAAAACTTCCCATCGAACTCAGTCTCTGTGTTGAGGTGGATCATTTAATCCTCGAAATACAATATGTATTCATGTGGGTAAACACGCCACCTCGCCTTGATCTTGAACCC
>JAHEIB010000203.1 GCA_024639645.1 Deltaproteobacteria bacterium | reverse complement strand
TTTTGAAGATCTGATTGATTCCCAGGTAGCGGTTGTAGGTCCATACGATTACAAACAGCAAGGAAAGCAGAATAACGCTGATGGCCGAGCCGAAGGGCCAGTCCAAGGTACCAATTATCCGTTTGAAAATGAGATTGGCGATCATGTCGTTGCCAGGCCCCCCCAGTATCATGGGGGGTAGATAGGTCCCGGCTGTAAGCACGAAGACCAGCAAACAACCGGCACTGACCCCGGGAAGGCTCAAGGGCAGCGTCACCTCCCGAAATGCCTGCCACTCGGTGCAGCCCATGCAGCGCGCAGCTTCAAGAAGATTCTTGTCGATGCCTTCCAGGCTGACATAAATATTCAAAACCATGAACGGAAGTAGATACATGATCAACCCCATGAGTACCGTGAACTCATTGTAAAGCATGGATATGGGCGATTGAATCAGACCGATTTTTATCAGGAAGTGGTTGATCAGCCCCGAATCCCCCATGATGTTGATCCAACTCATGGTGCGGATGATGAAGCTGACCCAAAACGGCAGCATGATGAGCAGAAGAAAAACCTGTTTGAAGCGGCTTTCGCTGCGATAGAAAAAATAGGCAGGAATATAGCCCAGAACGACACATAGAATGACGGTCTCAAAGGAGATGCGAATTGTTCGAATGAGGATTTTGGGATAAAAGAAATCTTCAAAGAATTTGGCGTAATTGCCAAACTGGAAAGCAGGGATGTCTGCCCCGCTGGGGGCACGCAGCCAGAAACTGTATACAACGACAAAACAAACAGGTATGACCAGAAGTAAAAAAACTGCGCTCATGGAAGGCGCCAGCAAAGCCCATGGTTTCCAGTTCTCAGATTTCATGTTTGCCCTCTATCTGCTTTTCTTATCCGGTGGCAGGAGTTCGGACAATGACCTGGCCGTCTTTTTGATCATTTCTCCGTACTTTGTCCGGATCTCACCGGCACTGTGCTGAATTACTGAAAAGTCAAAACAAACGGCGCCGACGCCCTTCCCGCTGATGGGGTCGTAAAGGGGTGCGCCGATGGCGATCAGACCTGGCAAAAATTCTTCTATATTCATGGAGAATTGACGGTCTTTGATTTTTTTTAATTCTGCCAATAGATCGGCTTTATTAACAATGGTCTTTTCAGTTTTCGAAACCAACGCCATGGAATCAATTTTTTCAACGATCTCATCGTCGGGAAGGCTGGACAGATAGGCCTTTCCCAATGCCGTGTTGTGCAGGCAGTTATGCGAAGAATCCGGCATACTGTACGTCAGTGTCTCTTCCGCAGTTCTATGATAGATGCGGACCATGGTGTCATCAACGGCAAAAACCACATCGATACTAATGTTGTGTTCCCCATGAATCCTGTCGACCACCTCCTTGATCATTCTTATATGGTCGGTGGCCCGCATAAGGTTGGTACAAAACAGCGTGCAGAGGATTGACGGTCGGATTTCACGGGTCTTGGTGTCTTTTTCAAGGTACCCCATCTCCACTAATGTGTTGATATAGCGGTAGGTTGAGGTCATATTCAAATTTAGCTTCCTGGCAATCTCGGTTTGGGTTATTGCCGGGGTCTCCCCATTGAACAGGGACAGGATTTTCAAGCCCTTTTCAAGAGACTTGGAAAAATAGTATTTTCCTTTTGACATTTCTTTCCAAGCTGGTCTATTCTCACACTATAATTGAAAGGGATTTACTATAATAGTTAAAGTGGCAGAATTAAAAACCAATGTCAACACCAAATTTTAATTGTCCTTAAAACCTAATCTTTTGTTCCAGGTATAGGCTGCTGGCTATATGGCCTAAGAGGAGACAGGATGCGGCAAGATGATGCAAAATTAAGATTTATTTGCGAAAATTCGCGTGAAGCGTACCAGATAGATCTCTCCATTCTGGTTGCCACGCTAACTGATTTTCTTGACCATTTTGGTGAAAAAGCCCTTGTCGGAAACGCCTTTTTTAATATCATAGGGACCGGTGACGGTTCAACAAAAATGGCCCGACTTCTCGACGCTTGCGGACACCATGGAAACAGTAATGCGTTTTTCTCCCGACTTCTCATCTTGCTGGGAAAAGCGACCGGCATCGAAAAGATCGTAATGAACGGTATCGAACTACCCCATCTGCTGCTTATGGCCATCCTGGAGGTCGTTCTGCCCGGTAACCGGTTTATCTCTGTCAAAACCGTGGACCAGTTGGAAAAACTGACCAATACCAAATTTCCGGAAGACCAAGGTGCTGACATGCAGAAGGTGATCGATACATATCCTGTGAGACTTTCCATGCACACCATCCGTCAGATGCGCGTTTCCGGAAGCGTGGCCTATCAATACCTTCCATTCGTTCAAGAGCTTGATGTGGCTGGGCATACCAATACTTGGATCGGCCAGTTTCATCAGGGCCTTTTGGAACAGATGTACCAGAATCGGGTCATCTTTTTGTTAAACATGAGCTGCCCGGTTTATTGCAGATTTTGCTTTCGTAAGCACAAGGACTCGCGCAATGAAACCAACCCCACCTTGGCGGATGTCCAAAAGGCCGTAATGCATGTTAAGAATTCACCCTCTATTAAAGAGATCGTCATCACCGGCGGGGACCCCTTTATGAACCGAACAAACATGGCTGCCGCCATCGACGGTCTCATGGAAATAGAACATATCCAGACCTTACGTCTTGCCACGCGTTCCATCGCTTATTATCCTCATTTCTTCTTGTCAGACGATGCCGAACGATTAAGTTACCTGAAGCTAAAGAACCTCGAACTTCAGCAACGGGGCAAGCGTATGGAGGTGGCCACGCATTTCATCCATCCCGATGAAATTTCACCCCAGAGTCTGATGATCATTTCCGATCTGGTAAAAAGTGGGATTGCAGTATATGTCCAAACACCTTTTTTGAATGCCTGCAACGACGAAGGCCCGGAACTGGTAAGGCTGTTCAGCCTGCTACGCGGAGCCGGGGCCGAACTCCATTACATTTATATCCCTTGCAGTCCCATCCATGGGAACAGTGTCTATTGGACGCCAATTTCCAAAGGTCTCGCTGTGGGCAACTACCTGCGGGCCCATTTGTCCGATCGTGTCATCCCAAGGATCAATACGGCCACACCTATTGGCAAGATAGACTGGCACTCAAGTGGTTGGGCTGTTGAGACGGTAGCTGAAAACGGCAACTTCATGTGGATCCGAACACCTTATACACCCGGTTATTTCAATCATTTTGCTCCTGTTGCGAATGAGATGGAAAATATCCGTGTCAATGCGGAGGGAACCATCGATATTCAATACATGGCACAGATCGGAGATGAATCACTATTTCTGGGAGCCAGACCGCCTAAACCAAGTGGTTTTCCCACGAAACAGTCGCTTAAAACCGAACCAGTTCTTCCCATGGTGCTCAAGGGTGAAGAAATTGCACCGTCTATTGTCGACACTGGATCTGCAACAATTTCACGGGTCCATGAAACCAGGGTTGAAATCGCTGCCGATTATGACCAAGGAGACTTGGAATATATCCGGGGTGACGAAAGAATTACCGACGTTGTGATCGTTTCAAAAAAGGATGCCATAGAATCCCTTTTCCTGATCAGTAAAATCATCCAGGCCCTGCGCAGGAGCCCTCACGTAAATGCTGTTCGCTTACGTAGCCTTAAATTCAACTATGAACCGGATATCTATTCTCCTGTTGTCATCGACAAATTGGCAAGCCTGAACAAACTGACCATGGTCAACCCGCAGCGTCTGGAAATTGAAACCCAATTTCTGGTTGCAGATGAAATTCATTCGCGCCACAAACGCCTGGTTCGTCTGTTGAATAATAAGGGCATTACCGTTTATAACAACACACCTTTGCTGGGGGGTATCAACGACACACCTGATGCTATACACCAGCTTGCTTATGGCTGCCGAAAAGCGGGTATTGAATTCCACCATCTATACGTGGCGGGTCTTTCAGTTCAAGATTACTGGAATACAAAGAACCCGGTGGCGCTATATGACGTAATAGACATCGCAACGAAGGTCCGCCGGGAAGGCAGTGGCAGGGAGGTACCCCGCTATATTATCCGCACGGTATTGGGTGAGGTAGATTTCGGATTGTCATCCACCATTGTCGGTGACGGTGGGAATCTGTCGGTAAAATTGCTTCCCTACGCGTTCTCCTACTTTCAGGCCTTGTCCCAGAAATTCAACTGGCCCGATGGTATCAAGGAAGATGTTGATGGCAAACCCATCGTATCGGTCACCGGCCTGCTAAAAACCACTGATTTTGTTTTATCCTGACCAGGGAGTTTCATGTATTATCCGTTTTTACTATACAGCAAGAACGTCAAACACCAGCCTGTCTTTCCCGGACTAAAGGGGGATCCCTTTATCGCAGATCTTTCTATCAACAGTCCATTGCTCAGGGGAATGGATATGAGGGATCAGAAAGAAATGCAACGGGTCTTGGAAGAGAGGATGGGCTCGGACTTTTCTTGGGGGGTTTCGCCTTATCTTGAGCGGCGCGACACCCTGCTGGGAGACTGCCCCCAGATGGTGGCCGAAAGGCGATACATCCACCTGGGTCTGGATGTGATCGTGAGCTTAGGCACGCCGCTGCACGCACCGTTGAGAGCCACGGTCGCAGAGCGTGGTTACGAAACCGGGGAGGGAAACTATGGCGGATATGTTCTTTTGAAGCACGAGAGTTCCTGTTTTGAGACCTTTTACAGCTTCTATGGGCACCTGTGCAAAGATAGCCTGCCGGCAGTAAACGAGAAATTCTCGGCAGGTGCCGCTTTTTCCGAGATCGGAGATTTTCATGAAAACGGCAATTGGTTCTACCATACGCATATTCAAATCATCACTCAGAAGGGGTTGGAAATGGGCTATTCGTCAAAAGGTTACTGCACCGAAAAGGATCTTCGGAGCATAAACGATCTTTGCCCTTCGCCGATACCGATTTTTAAGATAAATGGAAGAACAGATTGATCCTCAACTTTCGGGATTGGGCGAACGCGAAATGAATAATCCCCTGGCACTTTGCGAACTCGCCGCAAGGGTTCCTAAGATCAGCGCCGGCCATATGGTTAAACAGGCCTATCTATTAAATGACCGTGTTTTTATATAGGGTTGTTCATTTCATGCGCTGATGTAAGGTGCCCTAATTGGCTCAAACAGCGCAAATCGCCATTGGATCACCCATTTCGCTCGATTTGTGGTGTAACCCGAAAGTTGAGTTAATCAAAAAAAGAAGTGATTTTTTTAACAATTATAATTAGCATTGCTGTTTACACACCTAGTATTTTCCCATAGCGAAAACCGGATAAATGAGCCATCCATTGGATTTCTAATGCCACCATAAAACCCATTGATTTTTCCTAAAATTTAAGGTTTTCTGTTTACTAAATTTGTATCCCAGGA
>JAHEIB010000202.1 GCA_024639645.1 Deltaproteobacteria bacterium | reverse complement strand
GGACTATACCGATCCCGAAAAAGGGGCTTATTATCAACAGACCCTTAAAACCGGACAGGAAGTGGTTTTTGATCCGGTTCCCTTCACCGTCGGCGAACAAACCCAGTTGAAAACCATTCTAGCCGTCCCCGTTCGGTTCGACGACAAGATCGTTGCCGTGGTGGGCATCGACATTCCGGTAACCGCTTTTACCCCCCTGGTGCAGCAGATCAAGCTATTTGATACCGGTTATGGATTTCTTATTGCCAACGACGGCGTTTTTGTGGCTCACCCGACCAAACAGGCCAATGTGGGCAAGCACATGGATTTTTTCGCCTTTGACAAAAAGGTCATCAACGACGTGAAGGCAGGACGCGAAACCAGCCAGTACAAAGTGTCCAAGACCACTGGCAACAAGACCTACTATATCCTGGCCCCCATCGCCATCGGTTCGGCGAAGAAGAAGTGGAGCCTGGCGATGAACATTCCCATAACCAAGGTACTTGAGCAGCCGCGCAAGGTGTTCTATGCGACTCTCATCGTGGGCAACACGGCACTCCTGGTGCTACTGGGCGTCGTCTACCTGATTTCCGGTGGAATTTCCCGGCCGGTCGTCGAGATTGCCAACGTGGTCAACAAAGTGGCCACCGATCGCGATCTGACGATTCAGGCACCGGTCAAGACCGGGGACGAGGTCGGGTTGATGGCCAAAGCGTTCAACAATATGACCAGTGTGCTAAGAGAGTCACTGAAGCTCGCCGACAATGCGGCAACAGAGGTGGACTCCTTTTCCGGCGAGGTGTCCAAACGGGCAACGGCCAACAAGGAGCGTGCCACCGAGGAAGAGCGCCAGATGGGTGTCATCCAGGAGACGGTGGACCAGATGGGTGCCACCGCCGGCGAAGTGGCTCAGTTCTCCCACTCTCAGCGTGACGCAGCAAACCTGTCCTACCGACGGGTGGAGAACCTCATTGAGAACATGCGCCAGATGGGGCAGGCTTCCAGTGAGCAGATCCAGGAGGCCAATATCGCCAGTGAACGCGTGGCGGTGATGGGTGAAACCGGTGCGATGGTTGTGGCCACCGCCGGCAAGCAGGGTGAGCAGGTGACCAAGGTCACCGATGCCGTTAAGCAGATCGACAACATTGTGACGGAGATGACGAGTGCTTCCGGTCGGGCCACTGAACACGGCCAGGAAGTGTTGACCGCTGCCCAGGAAGGCGCCCTTTCCGTTAAGGAAACCGTTTTGGGTATGCAGGCTATTGCCGAGTCTTCAGAAAAAATATCCGATATCATCTCAGTGATCACAGATATCGCCGAACAGACCAACCTGCTGGCGCTCAATGCGGCGATCGAGGCCGCCCGTGCCGGTGTTCATGGAAAGGGATTTGCCGTAGTTGCCGATGAAGTCGGTAAACTGGCCCAACGATCGTCGGAAGCAGCCAAAGAGATCGGCCAACTGATCAAAGAGTCCACCAACCGTGTTCAGGAGGGAACCCGCCTGACTGAACGATCCGAACAGTCTCTTGATAAAATTGCCAAAGGCGGTGAGATCAACCGGGAGGCCATTGACAACATTTCTGAAATGACCCAGACGTTGAACCAGCAGACGCGGGAGGTGACCGCCCTGATGGAAGGGCTCAACGCCCTTGCCGTGGAGATCGGCGGTATGGCTGGCCGGCAGGGTAAACGGCGCGAGGCTGCCCAGGCTGCCCTTGAAGCCCTGACCGCCAAGTCAAAGGCGATTTCGGAACTGGTGAAGAAGGCTGAAAAGAGCGCTGATGATGTGGGGACGGAGATGCGCAGCGTGGTGGAACGAAGTGAGGAAATGAGGGGCCTTACCGACATTCAGGCCCAGCGGTCCAAGAGCCTGATCGAAATCGCCACGGCATCGGCGGCGCGTGCCACCCAGACGGTGGCCGGTGCCACCGAGGTTGTGGGTATCACCGATGAATTAAGGCAGCTGTCAGTGAGTCTGACCCGTCAGATCGCCCTGTTCCGGATCGATGAGGAAAAGCTCAGTTAAATCTCAAGTTCCGGTGTGTTAGTGTTGTGAGGGGGATGCGGTGGGACACCTACCGCATCCCCAATAACCGCGAGGATCGATAGTGCTGACGCAGCCAGAGGCAAAACACCATGCGTCCTGCTGGCCGGCATTGGAGAAAAATGAAGAGATGATCATATTCTGTGAAGAATGCGGCGCCAGGAACGATCTGAGTTCGGACAACCTTGGCGAGCACCTGCATACATTTGAATGCAGCGAGTGCTGCGAAAGCCTGATGGTTTCCAAACCATCCATGGGAGAAAACGGGCTCAATGCGTATGCCAACATGGCACAGGAATGCGGGTCGCGGGAACTGACGGGAGAGCCGATTTCTATTCTGATCGTGGACGACTCCTCCCTGCTTCGCAAGATTATCAAGGAAATGTTTTCCACCGACGATCAATTGCAGGTGGTGGGCGAAGCGGAACACGGTCTGAAGGCCCTGGAACTGATTCCCGAACTCAAACCCGACGTGGTGACGCTTGATGTAAACATGCCGGTGATGGATGGCCTGACCACCATCAAGCACATTATGATCAAGTGCCCAACGCCGGTGGTCATGTTCAGCACACTTACCGGACAAGGTTCATTGGAAACCTTTGAATCCTTGCGATACGGGGCTGTCGACTTTCTACAAAAACCTTCCAGCCTGCTTAAAGAAGACCTTAAAAGCCAGCACGAACTGATTATCAGCCGGGTGAAAAATGCAGCCCGCGCCGGAATCGACACCATCCGGTACCTGCGTCCGGCTCAAGTGGCCCATGAAAAGAAAGGCATCGGCACACAGGAATGTCATCGGGTTTTTGCCATTGGAAGCTCATACGGCGGATACGGATCACTGCTGGGATTGATACCCGAAATCAAGCCGCAACTGCCGGCGGCCTTCTTATCTGTACTCTATGCGGCGGCACCCCATGTTGACGCCTTTGTTACCTACTTGGACCAACACAGCCAGATAGCCGTGCGTCGTGCTGTCGATGGAGACCTTCTGCAATCCGGTACCTGCTACCTGGCGTCGGCTTTTGAGCAGGTAAAGGTAATAAATGAATCAGGAAAGCTGTCGATTCATTTGCAGCCGAAAAATACTGAAAGCCCCGGGCAAGCTTGTGACACACTAATGACGTCCCTGTCCGACACCTTGAAAGCGCGTGCGTCTGGCATTCTGCTTTCCGGCATCGGAGAAGATGGCATAGCGGGTATTGGATCAATTCTCAAGGGCGGCGGTAACGCCATCATTCAGGACCCGAGAACCTGTCTGTGCAATGACACCACCGCCATGACCGCTAAACAATATGGTCTGTCTGCGGTACTCCCCGGGGTTACCATGGCCGAAGCAATCCAGAAGAACTGTCTGGACACCAGCCACTAAAAGGAGAGAGCGCTAATGAATGAGCCGTTTGCGCAAACCAATCAAGAATCAACCGAAGTAATAGCAACCAAGCAACTTGTGGGCTTTTTCATCGGGGAAGAGATGTTCGGGGTGGATATTCTCACTGTTCAGGAGATTATTAGGGATACACTCATTACCCCGATTCCGGATGCGCCTGACTTTCTTGAAGGCGTGATCAACCTGAGAGGCAGCATTATACCGGTGATTGATCTTCGAAAACGTCTGAAGCTCGTCCAGCCGGCCCATCTCGACCCGGACGGCTGGATTATCATTCTTACCGTTGAAGGCCGTGTCACCGGGTTTGTCGTGGATCGGGTCACCAAGGTGTTGAATGTCCCTGAAAACAGTATCAAACCGCCGCCCGACATCGTGGTGGCCGGCTTGAAAAGCCAGTACATCCAAGGGGTGTGCAAGCTCGATCAGCGGCTTTTAATTCTTCTTGAATTCAGCCGTATTCTTATGGTTGATGAAATCAAGAAATTAAAATCCATGAAACGATCAAAAGTGCCGGTAAGCATTTAATCCGGTCTGGCAGCATGGACGCGTTTCATTCCGTATCATGTGAAAAGGGAAATGGTGGATGGGAAAGACGATTCTGGTGGTGGACGATTCGTCCATTATGCGAAAAATGATCAAGCAGACCCTGATCGGAGCCGGCCATTCCGTAGTCGGTGAAGCCAAGAGTGGCGATGATGCGGTCGCCCTGTACCAGAGCCTGAATCCGGAACTGGTCACCATGGATATCACCATGCGCGGCATGGATGGAATTGCAGCTGCCAAAGCGATACTAAAATTCGATGCCGGGGCCAGAATCATCATGCTGTCCAACCTGGATGAAGATAAGTTTAGCAAAGAAGCCGCTCAAATAGGTGCAAAAGGGTACATCAATAAGCATAAAACCGCCGATATTCTTGAGTTGATCGATCGGCTGTAAGTCTCTTTGTGGCGGCATTTGAATAATGCACCATGATCTACCGATGGAAAGAAGGAGAGTTCCATGACAGATAATTCTCTGCTTGAGGATTTTGTGGATGAGACCCGGGAGCACCTGGAAGAGTTGGAGAGCAGCCTGCTGCGCCTGGAGGGCAATTCCGCTGACCCGGAACTGTTGAATACCATCTTTCGGTCGATGCATACGATCAAGGGGGCATCGGAGTACCTGGGGTTCGAGCGGATCGCCCGTTTGACCCATCGTCTGGAGAACCTTCTGGATCTTTTCCGTGACGGCAGCCTGCCTGCCGACAAGGTGGCGGTGGATCTGCTGATCGACGCCCGGGATCGGATCGGCGATCTGATTTCACAAGTCGAGGAATCGGGACAGGAGTCTGCAGAAATCGACGATTTGCTGGAACGGGTGGAGGCCATCGCCTCCGGTCCGGCGCCGGCCGGCGGTGAGGCGGAAGCGGAAGGGGTTTATGAAGGCGAAGCCGATACGGAGCTGTTCGACATTTTCATAGAGCAGCTGGCCACGGGGATCGAGCAGTTGCTGGAAACAGCCGGTCAGATGGCCCGGGGCGAGGCTGTTGCCCAAGCGGCCAAGGAGATGGCCGATCAGGTGGACCGGTTGGCGGGTACGGCCAATTATATGGGATACGATGCCCTGTCGACGGTATATGACGACATGCTGGCAGCGTTGGAGGCGTTTGCGTCCCGATCGGAAGCAGCCGGTGCGGACGATATTGACGAATTGCTGCAATCGGCCGTCGTCTCAGGTGTCGGCCGCATTCAGGGCCTTTTCCCCGATGCCGAATCGCTAACAACGATCGATACCAGGATTGCCGTTCAGACGACGGACAGTGAATCGGCATCACGCGAAAATGAAAATAATGATCAGATGCTCGATGAAGAAAATCCGCATCTCTCGATGGAGATGGATAATGCCCTGGATTTGGAATCGGAAGATGCATCACCGCAAACACCAATCGCGCAAGAGGCAGATAATTCTCTGCTTGAGGATTTTGTGGATGAGACCCGGGAGCACCTGGAAGAGTTGGAGAGCAG
>JAHEIB010000059.1 GCA_024639645.1 Deltaproteobacteria bacterium | reverse complement strand
GGGTCCGTAAAAGAATCCGACTGGGTATCATAACGCTGGTCATCTTTTTGGGCATATACAGCCTGGTCCAGTGTTTTACCCGTATAGCCGATAGCGGGGAAACCACTTCCGAATCAGCTGGCACAGCCCCGCTGGATGAAGAGATCCGGAAAAATGACAAACAGGTGGCCCAAGGACTTCTGCAGGGAATACCTTTGCTCAACCTCAAAAATGCCACCTTTCAGGTAACCCGCCAGGACACAACCCTGCGATTCGACACCAGCATCAATCCTTCCCTTCAGGACTATATGCTGGGGAAACTGGATCGTAAAAATTCACGTCATATCGCTCTGGTTGCACTGGATCCTGCCGGAGGTGAAATTATCATGATGGCAGGTTATGACAAAAGTGAGCCCGACAGCAATACCTGTCTTGACAACACCTACCCTGCCGCCAGTATCTTTAAAATTATCACGGCTGCCGCTGCGGTCGAGCAAAAGAATCTCGATTCAAACTCGAAACTCAAGTTCAACGGAAGCCAACACACGCTCTACAAAACCCAACTCAAAGAGAGTAAAAACCGCTACACCAATTACACGACCTTCCAGGCAGCTTTTGCCAAATCCATTAATCCGGTTTTTGGCAAACTGGGCGCCTTGAGCCTCGAAAAGGACCAGCTTTCAGCATGTGCGGAAGCCTTCGGCTTCAATTCGGAAATTGCTTTCGAGCTGCCCCTCCAGGCGAGTCGTTTCAGTATTACCGACACCCCCTATCACCGGGCCGAAATCGCCAGTGGATTCAACAGGCAGACCACACTTTCGGCTGTTCATGCCGCATTGCTGCCAGCCGTCATTGTCAATCAAGGCCAGCAAGTGGAGCCGACAATTGTCCATAGGATCACTGATGGCTCCGGTCAACTTCTCTACGAAAACCAGCCAGGCCCCATGAGACAGGTCATAACACCCAAGGCTTCCCGGGTGGTCTACGACCTCATGGAGGCCACCGTTCGCTACGGCACGGCTAAAAAAGCCTTCAAAGGATTCCAAAAAGATCCGGTACTCTCAAAGTGCAATCTGGGCGGGAAAACCGGGTCTATCTTTAACAAAAAACATGATTTGCGATTTGACTGGTTCGTGGGTTTCGCCGATCTGAAAAACGGTGACAAGAAAATGGCCATTGCCGTGGTGGTGGCCCATGAAGAATTTATCGGCATCCGGGCAGCCGCTTACGCCCGCATGGCAATCAAGAAATACTATACAGAATTTTTTAAATCAGGTTGACACACTGCCATGGCAGGTGTGACACCCGATACATCAGATGGTGCACAGGCGTTACCCACCAGGTCAGCGCATGGAAAAGAGCTTGCAGATTCCCTGGTTGAAGATATACAATATCTTCCGGACAGGAAAGGCGTCAAACGTTATAAAATAAATATTGGCAATACGCTCAAAGGATGGCTGGCATGAAACATGATGTGCGCTCCCGATTAAAAAACAGACTGCACCAATGGCAGCATGACCTCGGCGCAATTTTGGGTCGACGGGTTTATTTTGGCCGTGATCTCAGCAGGGTCCCTCGGGGCTCCCTCGTCATCTTTCCCTATCTCCCCAACAGACTGTCTTGCGGGCTGACGGGGATCGTTTCCGTTAAATCGAAACAGAATTTGGACATCCGAATCGATATCCCCGGTCTGAAAGATCAAGTCCGGTCACTCGGACAGAAGACCATCGATCAGTCTAGCTGGGAAGAGCTCAGCGGGAAAAACCACTACCTGGGTGGAAAAGAATTTCTGACATCGCTCTATGACCAGGTTCAGCAGTTCAAACGCACGCAAGCATTCCTGCATATCTTTACCCACAGGGATGTATTGGAAGAACTCCTGGGGCTTGCAGAAAAGATCCAGGCCGTCATCGATTCAGAATCGGCTGTGCTGTCTGAAAAGGTAGGCCATCTTGCACCGGTCGAAGTGGAAACCATCACGGATTCTCTCGAGATTCTGAAAGATATCCACTGGTCTCTCAAAATCGAAATTGCCGAAAACGTTCAAAAGGTCGAAAGTCTCGCTTCCTATCCTGGGGGTATGACATCCCCGTTTTTTATCAGGATATTTCGGGAAATCAATGCTGTCCTCAACAGTATCGACCGCCTGGAGGTGCGTGGAAGAGATTCGGCCGGCATCTCCGTTATGCTGCTGCTGGAGGCTAAAGACTGGCGAGATCTGCGCAAAATCATCGATAACGACGGGCTGTTGGATTCCTTTTCCAGCAGATCCTCACGCAACGTCCTTTCCAACAGCAGCATACAAATAGATCCGGCCCGGGAATCTGATCGGAAAGATCTTGTCACCGTTGTTTTCACCTACAAGATTGCTGCAGAAATAGGCGCTCTTGGCGATAACGTTTCCTATCTGCGCCATCAGATTAAAACAGACCCCATATTCCAGCGAACAGTAACGTTTACACCTTTCAACTACACCATTTCATCGCATACACGCTGGGCTTCCGTGGGCGCAATCACCGAATCGAACTGTCATCCCGTGGACAACATACCAGAAGGAAACGACCTCGCTTCCAGGGGTATTATCCATGCCTGCCTCAATGGTGACATCGACAATTATCTGGAAATCAAAAAAGATCTCTTAAAATCGGGTACCGTCATTCAGGATGACATCTCAACCGACACCAAGGTCATCCCCCTTCAGATCCAGAAATATCTCCAGGAAGGGGCTACGGTGGCTGAAGCGTTTCGCCGGGCCTTGAATGACTTTAAGGGCTCGCATGCCATTTCCATGCATACCAACCTGGCTCCGGGAAAACTGTTCCTGGGCCAGCGTGGCAGTGGCCAGGCCATTTTTGTCGGCCTTTCAGAAGACCGCTATATACCGGCATCGGAAGTCTACGGCTTTGTAGAAGAAACCTCTGATTACCTGAAACTGGATGGCGAAAAAATATTCCAGGGCAAGCATGGGGATGTGCAGGGGCAGATTTTCATCCTGGATCAGAATTCATCTGGAGGTGTCGATGGTATAGATGCCATGGCCTATGACGGCTCACCTCTTGAGGTGGGGGACGCCCAAGTCAAACGAACCGCCATCACCCCCAGAGATATCGATCGGCAGCACTTCCCCCATTACTTCTTGAAAGAAATTTCGGAATCCCCCGTCTCTGTTGAGAAAACACTTCAGAACCGCTGGAAGGTAACCGGAAACGAACAATACACCACTGTACTGGACAGCACCGTGTTGAACGCGTCCATCATCGAAGCCCTGCGTAATGACCGGATACGAAGAATCTATTTTGTCGGCCAGGGCACGGCAGGTATTGCCGCCCAGGCCTGCGCTGACATCCTCAGTTATTACCTGAATGATTCGAAGCTTTTTATTGACGCGCTGAAAGCATCGGAACTGAGCGGGTTTAAGATGAGCGAGCACGACAGACCGGACAGTATGTCGGACACGCTGGTAATCGCCATCAGCCAGTCGGGGACAACCACCGACACCAATCGTACAGTCGATATGGTCCGTGGGCGCGGTGCCAGAACACTGGCCATCGTCAACCGCCGGGATTCCGATATTACCTTCAAAGTCGAGGGGGTCATGTACACCAGCAGTGGGCGGGATATCGAAATGTCGGTAGCCTCCACAAAGGCTTTCTACTCACAAATCGTGGCCGGTGCGATCCTGGGTCTCCACATGGCTGCCGCAACAGGTCGCCGGGATATCACTTTCGTAACCGAAGAAATCAAGAAGCTGCTCGAACTGCCGGCTCATATGAAAAAGGTCCTTGGCCAGGCAAAGCTCATCGAAGGCTCCGCCCGCAGACTTGCGGCCACAAAAACCTACTGGGCTGCCGTGGGAAGCGGACCCAACAAGGCTTCCGCCGACGAAATCAGGATCAAGCTGAGCGAACTCTGCTACAAGACCATCTCCTCGGACTATGTGGAGGACAAAAAACATATCGACCTCTCGTCAGAGCCCCTGATACTCGTGTGTGCTGCCGGTGCCAAAAGTTCAGTCCTCGGTGACATCATCAAAGACACCGCCATTTTCAAGGCTCACAAGGCAACACCTGTGGTCATCACCGATGAAGGAGAGACCCGATTCGATCCCTATGCGGAAGATATATTCCACGTCCCGGTTACCAGTGAACACCTGGCGCCGATTCTGAACACCCTCGTGGGTCATCTCTGGGGCTATTATGCCGCCCTGGCTATCAACGAAGGATCCAGGTTTCTGCACGCGTTTCGTGAAGAGATCAGGGAAACAATCGAGCAGAAAGCTGCCCGGGGAATGGATGTCTACGAGGTCGTCCTAGAAAAATCATTCCGAGAGACAATAGCAAAATTTTATAAGGAATTTCGCGAAAAAAAACAAAAACATCGCTTCCCCGTGTCCATAGCGATGGCCTCTGACCTGGCACTCCTTTTAAAATACCTTTCCGGCAAACTTCCCATGCCCGATTTTGAACTCGACTTCGGCGTCAAGGGTACAGCATTGAACATGATCAACACGTTTTTCACTTTTATCAGCAATTCTATCAACACCATGTCCCGGCCCATCGACGCCATCAAGCACCAGGCAAAAACAGTAACCGTAGGAACCAGTCGCATCAGTGAAAAAATCAAGGGACTCCTGTTCGATTCACTGACCGAGCACGGTATCATCATTTCCCAGATCACCCCCAACAACGTTCTGGTTCTGAGAAATCTTCAGGAGGTTATCGCGGGTATTGGCGGTTCTATTCTTTACCGTATCAACAAGCTCGACCTGTTGAACGAACTCACCGATGAAACCACCATAGAGGTTCTGGAGAAAAAAGGCGTGTTAAAACAGATCCCCTCCCGGGTTGAAACCGATACGACCCTCAAGGGCACCAAGCGAATTATTGTTCAAAAAAGAAACGTCTACATCGGGAAAGGGCGCAAAGATGGTCGGAGCATTCTTGTAATTCCCGCAATCTCGACATCTTCCGAAAGACCCAACATCATTGAAAATCTTCTGCTTTTGAATATCTCCTTTCGTGAGAATGTACCTTTGGCAATTATTATTAAAGCCCTCGGCGGAAAGTATGAGCACATTAAAAACATTGTCATGGAAAACAGTGTTCCCTGGTCGGACAGTTATCTGCAGGACTTGGAGATGGACGAGTTATTCGGTAGATCCGCCGAAAAGAGTGGTGAAGCAATCCTGGCCGCTCTGGAGGACATAAAATCCTGAATATGGATCCCCACGGGTAAACCCGTGGTCCCATTTAAATACCCGTCTTCGCCTTCGGCTACGCCGCGGTTATCCGCCGTTTCCATGGGGTGACAGGCAAACATCAATGGCAGCCGGATCTACTTTCAACGCGTAGACCGGCTGCCATGTTTTATTGTTCTACAAACCGCGTGCTTGGCACGCGGTTCCGAACCTGAAATCGCGGAGACGTGCCGTCTCCTTTGTCTCAGATGTCAATTGGTTCTGCAGTCGGTTCCCTTCACCTACCACTATACTGATTCTCCACATTTCAGCATTGAGACTTTCCTAGCCCGCTTCGATGTAGTGCATGAATTTATATTCATCTATATTTTGCCCTTATAATATCAACAGAAATGATATTATATATATTCTAAAAACAATTTAATTCAATATAACATACTGTATACAATGATATTATATCACATTCCTTTTATTCCTAACATCGACGAATACCCCTTGACAGGGCCCTTTAATCTCTGCTAAGTAAAATGAATTATCATTCATTTTACTCCGATGGATACGGGAATTTCGGCAGAACCAATCTGTTTGCATGCCTTTGGACCCGATGCCCGCCATCAGAAGCCAGTACAGACCACCAAAACCAGGAGGAGATCATGCAAAAAAAAATCAGAAAAGCCGTTGTTATCGGCTCAGGCGTCATGGGAGGGGGCATTGCTGCGCTGCTGGCAGGTGCCGGCATCAAAACCTTGTTGCTGGATATTGTTCCACCCGACCTGGCTGACGATGAAAAAGAGAACCGGGAAGCCCGCAACAGAATTGCCAAGGCAGGCCTCGACAACATGGCCGCAGCCAGACCGGCCCTTCTGATGCAGACCAAGGATCTGGATCTTATCACCATCGGCAATCTTGAAGACGATTTTGACCGCATTGCCACATGTGACTGGATTATCGAAGTCGTCGTCGAAAATCTGGCCGTCAAGCACCCGCTCTTCGAACGCATCGAAGGGGTCCGAAAACCAGGAACCATCGTTTCCTCCAACACGTCCGGTATTCCCTTGAAATCCATGTCAGAAGGTCGATCCCAGGAATTCAAACAGCACTTTCTGGGAACCCATTTCTTCAACCCAGTACGCTATATGAAACTGCTCGAGATTATTCCAGGTGAAGAAACCCACCCGGACGTCCTTGATTTTATGGCTGACTTTGGTGAACGAATCCTCGGCAAAGGGATTGTATGGGCCAAAGACACCCCCAATTTTGTTGGCAATCGGATCGGTATTCATGGCATGGTCAAAGCCATGAAATTGATGATGGAGGAAGGTCTGAGCATTCCGGAAGTTGATGCGCTCTTTGGTCCGGTAATGGGGCGCCCCAAAACCGCTATGTTCAAAACCGCCGACCTGGTGGGACTTGACATCCTGAGTCACGTGGCTGGAAATACCTATGAACTGGTAACGGATGACGAGGACAAAGACAGTTTTAAGATTCCTGATTTTGCAACCCGCATGCTCGAAAAGAACCTGCTGGGAAAAAAAACACAGAGTGGTTTTTATAAGACTGATTTGACGCCGGAATGGAAGAAGATCCGCAAGGTTATCGACCCGTCAACACTGGAATATGCCACTTATGAAACCCCTGATTTCCCATGTCTGGCAGAAGCCCGCAAAGCCAAGACCCTTTCCGGCAAAATCAATGCCGTCATGTACGGTGATGATAAAGGGGCCCGCTTTGCCTGGAAGGCCGTTGCCGCCAACCTGATTTACGCAGCCAACAGAATCCCTGAAATCTCTGACACCATTGTTGAAATCGACAATGCCATGAAATGGGGATTCAATTTCGAAATGGGCCCTTTTGAGACCTGGGATGCCATCGATCTTGGCAAATCAGTGGATAAAATGAAAAAGGATGGATTTCTCATCCCTGAAAATATCAGCAAGATGCTGGCAGCCGGCCACACCTCTTTTTATAAAACAGAACAGGGCCAGCGCCTTTTCTACGATTTTACTTCTGCAGCATACAAACCCGTTCAGGTGAGTGCCAATATCATCTCCCTGGCAGGGTTGAAGGCGGATGGCAAGGCAGTTCAATCCAATGAATATGCATCCCTCGTGGATCTGGATGATGGTGTCTTCTGTCTCGAATTTCACTCCAAGATGAATTCCTTGAATCAGGATATTATCCAGGCGCTCCATGCAGCCATCGACTTTGTCGATACCCACGGGGTCGGGCTCGTGATTGGCAACCAGGCCGGCGGCATGCCGGGGGCGTTTTCAGCCGGTGCCGATCTAGCCGCCGTAAGGCAGGCGGTGACGGAAAACCGCTTCGAAGAAGTCGAACAGATGATCAAAGAACTTCAGTACGGTCTCATGAAAGCCCGCTATGCACCCTTTCCCGTTGTTGCAGCACCCTATGGAATGGCCCTGGGTGGTGGGTGTGAGGTCTGCCTGGCTTCGGACCGGGTCGTGGCCCATACGGAACTTTACATGGGCCAGGTCGAATTCGGTGTCGGCCTCCTGCCCGCCGGGGGTGGGTGTCTGGCCCTGTGGCGAAACTTTGTGGATTCGATTCCGGAAGCAGCCGCAGGAGATGTCGACCTTACGCGCTTCTTTATACCGGCTTTCATGGCCATTGCCATGGCCAAAGTATCCATGTCCGCTGCCGAGGCAAGAGCCAATGGCTTTTTGAATCTCACAGACCGGATTATTTTCAACCGTGATTACCTGGTGGGAGAATCGAAAAAAGAGGTGTTGAGAATGCTGGATGCAGGATACGCGCCTCCGGTCAAACGAAAAATAAAAGTCCTGGGAGAGGCCGCCCAGGGAATGGCCAATACGCAAATAGCCGATATGCAGCGAGCCAAATACATCAGTGAATACGATGCCTTTGTTCTCAAACGGATCGCCTATGTCATGAGCGGTGGCAGTGTCCGTGCCAACAGCGCCATCGAGGAAGACGTCATTCTGACACTGGAAAGAGAGGCTTTCATCGATCTCTTGAAAGAAGAAAAGACCCTGGCCAGGATCGATCACATGCTCAAAACAGGCAAACCCCTCAGAAACTGAAGCCTTTTAAGGGTAATACCGGCGGTAAAGCCGCCTCACATAAAATCCTATGAACGATTTTATTCAAGGAGGAAAAAAATGAAAGATTCCTATATAGTGACATCCGTGAGAACACCCGGGTGCAAACGGAACAAAGGCGCCTTCAAGGACACCAGACCCGATGACCTTCTCTCCTTTATCCTGGATGCCGCTGTCGACAAGACGGATAACCTCGAAAAAAAGGATGTTGACGACATCATGATTGGGTGTTCTTTTCCGGAAGCGGAGCAGGGGCTTAATATCGGACGCATTGCATCCCAGATGGCGGGTTTTCCCATTGAAGTGACCGGTGCTACGGTGAACCGCTTCTGTTCATCCGGACTGGAAGCCATTGCCTTAGCCGCATTGAAGGTACAGGCTGGATGGGCGGATGTCACCATTGGTGGGGGCGTCGAATCCATGACCTATGTTCCCATGGGCGGATCCATACCCCGGCCACATCCAAGCTATGCCAAAACACAGTCAGAACTCTATATATCCATGGGATTGACGGCCGAGAATGTGGCCAAGCGCTACAATGTCACCAGGGAACAGCAGGACGAATTTGCCGCCCTGTCCCAGCAAAAGGCCGCCACAGCCCGGACAAACAAGTGGTTTACAGAAATTGTGCCGACCCCGGCCGCCCGCTTTGTTCAGGAAAAAAACGGCACCTTCCGCAAGGAAACCTTTATCCAGGATCATGATGACGGCATTCGGGATTCCACAACGGCGGAGGGTCTCGCTAAATTGAGACCGGCTTTTTCCGCTGACGGCTCTGTAACTGCCGGAAACTCGTCCCAGATGACAGACGGGGCTGCCGCCACCATCCTGGCAAGTGAAGAAAAAATCCAGGAGCTGGGTCTGAAACCAGCGGCGAAATTCCTCTGCTACGCGACCGCTGGCTGCCACCCGGATGAAATGGGCGTCGGCCCCCTGGTGGCCATTCCCAAACTCCTCAAGCTGGCCGGAATGGAAATAAGCGACATCGGGCTCTTTGAGATCAACGAGGCCTTCGCCTCCCAGGCCATCTACTGCACCCGAGAGCTTGGCATAGACATGGACAAGGTGAATGTCAATGGGGGCGCCATCGCCCTGGGTCACCCATTGGGATGTACCGGTGCCAAACTATGTGCAACGCTCCTGACCAACATGCGGAAAAAGGGTGCCCGCTACGGCGTGGAATCCATGTGTATCGGCGGGGGCATGGGCGCGGCCGCGCTGTTCGAGTTATGCGAATAAATTTGACTGTCTCCTAAAAAGTCCAACTTCTGCGTTGTGCTGCATTTCGTAATCATTCAACGTACGATAAGTACACCTCATGATTACAAAACTTGCACACCTTGAATTTGAACTTTTTACAAAACCGTCTAATTCGGACTTTTTATGAAACGCGGCCTGGCCGCTTTTTCACAAAAAAGGTTGCCATATCGGCAACCTTTTTTGTTACTAGAAGTCATCTAAAAAATAGGGTTTTGGTTCAAAGACAAGGCAAGAACAAGTTTCAAACCGCAGGAATACTGTAGTATTTTGAGGAATTGGAACGAGATCTCAACGCAGGATTTGGATCAAAAAAACATTTTTGAGATAACTTCTGCATATATAATCGCTGTAATACGTATGCCCCGTTTGGCTCTTGACTGACGTTTCAGCGGGTGACGACAAACAGCCGGTCGCCTGTTTGAAGCAAATTAGCGCTCGCTAGGAAGACCAGTGGGTAGGATTGGATTTATTGCAATCAAGAGCTGTAACCAGCCAAACGTATCTTATTGGTTTGGCACTGGTATTCCTTACGAACGCTTATTTGCAAGTTCGAGCGGTTGTTTGACGTTATTTGCCGTAGCAGTTTCGGAACGCTGTTGTGGCAACCTTTTTTAATTTTGGTGAATAATCTTGATGTATATTGGCTCGTCAGGCCACTCGATTTCCAAAATACCCCCAGGAACAATTTCACCGCCGTTCCAGGAGACGTATTGAATCGCATCACCCAGACTGCCGGACCGCTCCTTAAAAAAGGCCTGAATCGTCTCGCTTCTTAGCCAGATACCCCCTTCCAAAAAGAAAGGTCCCAGTTCCTTCAGGATCAGGTTGAAAAGCTTCACCGTTATCCACCCGACCTTTCCCGCGGCCGTATCACTATCATCGGGGTGAGAAATACTGCCGCGCATCCATCGATACGTGCCTCCTTTTCTGAAGGTCGCCCCCACAAGACCCGGCATGGCAGCCGAAAGCGCCAGGATGGCGTTGTTTTTAACCGCCGCCGTTGCAGGATCGTCCACAGGCTTGCTGTTCAGAAAAAGTGTTTGAATCCGTTCGTCAAAATAAGATTTATCCAGGCCGATCCGGTCACAAAGGAGCGTCTGCACCGATTCCCCGACCCGGATGTTGAGCATAAAGCCTGTATTCAACAGGCCCACGAATTTGTGAAAATCAGCAGCTGTTACAGCCAAAAACAGACCGTGTTGTGATGCTTCTCCGGTGGCGCTTTCTTGGTTTATGTGCATGGGCAATGCCTTTTATACCGCTTGTCATAATAATGTTCCGAAAATAGGATGGCGGCATAAGGGTTTGTAGCAGAAAAACGGTCCTCAATCGGAACGTTTTTCTGACAAACCCTATATGGTCGCTGTCGATAAAATAGTCCGTAATAGGACGATCAAAGTTAAAAGGGGAGACAATTTGCGTCTCCCCTTTTCGTATTTTCACACACGCTCCATCAGCAGGTATTAGAAGTTGAACACGCTGTCCAGCTCTTCATCGGATACACCAAACGTCACATCGTGCGGTGCAATGGGTTCTGTTTTAAAGAAAGCGGGAAGCCGGTCATCCTTGGATGTAAACCCGGCGGCAGCGTTGAATTCCCGCTCTTGTTTCAGAATCGATTTGCCCAGATCCGTCACATCGTCAGCCGTACACGGCTGTCCAGTGAATCCGCTGAGCACATCCAGGAGCGCCTGAAACGTTTCCGCCTGGTCCAGGATGGCAAAAGCAATAAACAGGCACATACCGGTGGCATCGATGGCAGCCGTGGCGATCTGAAGATTTCGGGACAGTTCCACCTGGCCTTCAGGCTTGGTGCCATCCACATTTCCGCCCACGCCCAGAACATTGGCTGTGACGGAATAACCGGCCGTGTGGTCGGCACCCATGGTGGTCGTAGCATAGGTGACGCCTATTCCCTGGACACTCCTGGGATCATAAGCGGGCATGGCCTGCCGTTTGACCACCGGAACCCGCTCCACGCCGAAAACCTGGCCGGTCACGGATGCCCCGTTGCCCAGTATCCGCCCCAGAGGCGTGCCCTGACCGACTTCCTTGAGGAGATTTATTGCAGCTTCGGCATCACCGAATTTGGCAACGCCCCCTTCCATGGCAACACCGATGGTAGCCCCCATTTCGATGGTGTCCAGCCCAAAATCATCATCCATGCGATCCAATTCGGCAATGGCATCCAGATCATCGATACCGCAATTTCCGCCATGGGCCCAGACGGTTTCATACTCAGGCTGTTTGGTCAGGAAGTTACCGTTTTTACCGTAAAACGTACCTGAACAGCGAATGACGCAGCCCCGGTGGCAGCCGTGTGTGGCAGATCCTTCGCCACCCCTGGTGTTTTCAAGTTCCGCCTGCGCCTCACCACTGATCTTGGATGCACCAGCGAATTGTCCGGTGGAAAAATTATTGGTGGGATATCCACCGGCTTCGTTGATGACGTTGGTCAGGACGTTGGTGCCATAAGCTGGCAGGCCTTCTCCCGTAACCGGGTGCTTTTTCAAACCGGCAACAAAGGCCTTGTTGGCTGCCTTGAATTTGTCCGGATCTGCGGGTTCACGCCTGGCCGTTCCTTCGTCATCCACGACGATCACCTTGAGACCCTTGGACCCCATGACCGCGCCCACACCGCCCCGGCCGGCATGCCGGGTGGGACGCTGTTCCATATCCGTAAAAGCGATGGATGCAGCCGACATCTTCATCTCCCCGGCAGGTCCGATGCTGATACAGGCCACCTTGTCACCGTATGCAGCCTTCATTTTTTCTACCAGATCATAATTGCCAAGCATTTTCAGGCTATTATCGGCCTCTATTTTTGCACCATCCTTGTTGACAACCATTTTATACAAGGTATCGTCCGCGGGTCGTCCCTCTATAACAATGGCAGCACAGCCGAGCCTTGCCAGCATTTGTGAAGGCTGACCGCCCGAGTTGGCTTCCTTGATACCGCCTGTCAGCGGGCTTTTACATCCCACGGAAATTCGACCGGACATGGCTGCTGCAGAGCCACTGAGCATCCCGGGTGCGATCACGAGTTTGTTATCAGCTCCCAAAGGATGGCACAATGGTGGCACTTCCTTTGCCACAACAGCCGACGTCATGGCCCTACCGCCCATTCCGGCATAGTCGCCCAGTGGTTCAACGACGATCTGGGGACCTCCGTCCGCTCCCATTTTCACTCTCAAGATTTTGTCCATCGGTTCCCTCCTTTTTGGTTATTTTCAGATAATAGCCGACTTACGAACAATAGCAGAAGCATCAGTTGATTATCCTCTGTAATTATGAGTATTGCTTGGTAATGTCAAGGAAAACCGGGAATAACATTGCTATGCGATGTTATTTGGCGCGGCTTCGCCGCTAAACACTGACGAACCCCGCAGCATGCGAAGCACAGCCGCACGGCCGGACCTAGAGGGAATGCGCTCGCTGTTTCGGTTCATCCTCGAGAATCGTATGTTAGCCTTTTGTGCAATAGTATATTTAGATACTTTAAAGCTGCATGCTGCATTCCGCTAATAGCTGTTAATTACCCTTGAACCCTTGTATCACCCTCAAACCCCTGGACCCTTTATTTAGATCCGCTCGGCCATTTTTTTAAGATCCGTCTGAGCTGTCTTCACAAGGGTTTTCAGATCGACTGTCTCTTCTTCATCAAAGGGGGTCACGGTAGCCGCAAAATTGATATCGAACGGAACGTCATTAATGACCATTTCGTGGGACTTCAATAAAGTTGAAATTCTCTTAAGAGCGATCTTGGCATTCTCACCTGTGGTCATGGGCTGAATCACCACCACCATTTTGGCACCCAGCATTCCCACGAGATCGGTTTCCCTGACAATACGCGTCAGGGCACTCATAAATGCAGCGATGATGCCCTCCGGTGTGACGCTGCCCGGCTTTGCAACTTTTTTTGGAACCGCCTTCACCACTGTAAAAGAAAGAATCGAAAAGGGTGTCTTGTAACGTTTGGATCTTAACACTTCCTTTTCCAGCACAAAGAGCGTGCTCCCCCGGTTCAGACTGCCCGGTGGCGTGAGTTTTGATTTTTCTTTCTCATTTGCAACCGGTTTGGTCATAATCTCATCATAGATTTCCTGAAACATGCTCTCATGGACACCTCTTTCCGCCAGCCTCTCCTTGACCTGCAGAACAATGGCCGTTAATTCATGGTCGTCCTTTGCATGGGTTTTAAGCAGCTTCAACATGTCCGCTTTGGTCGGCGGATGGCCATCTCCCGTGTCCATCTTATTGAAAACCATGCTGGACTTGAATTGACGGATGCTCTCCTCCATCCGTTCGGTCAAGCGCTCCTCCATTTTTTTCAAAATATCGAGGTCGATATCCTTGCGCTTGAGTTTGTCCACGAGTTCTGTACGAATCCGTGAAAAGATACTGTCAGCAGTGCCCCCTGCACTATCACCGGTTTCTTTCATGGCTTCCAATGTCAACTCGGTACCGGCTCGTTCAACATAGTCCACCAACAGATCGGATAGAATATGATCGTCCTGACCACTTTTACGTATCTCGGCTGCAAGATAGATGAGTTCAGCAGTCCCCTGGGGATTTTTAATAATTTCCTGAATCAGGTCCTCCCCTTCCAGGCCAATGGCTTCGGCGCTTTGTTCGAGAACACGCGCAAGTTCATCGCTCTGAAGCTCCTCTTTCAATTCCTGAACGAATAGAAGATAATCCGTCATGGGCATCCCTGCATCCAGAAGGGCCCGTTTGAGTTTCGGTATGATCCGTTGCAGCTCCGCCGTATCCGTGGTTATCCGCAAAACAATCTGTGCCAGACGCTTGATGGATACCTTTCCCTGATTGTACTCTCCGGTAATCAGTTGGATTAAAACACTGTCCGCAACTTCGTCAACTTCATGATCGATAAGCTCCTGGTCCAGATAAACGACGCCCTGGGCCTTTTGCGCCTCGATACCCTCAATCAGCCGACGTTTCAGTTTAAAAATATCTTCTGCTAGCTCGCTGATGTCGACATCTGTCTTGTTTGCTATCACCCCCTGGACCTCTTCCTGAAAACGGTTCAGGCTTTGTACCAGGGCGGTTCCCGGCCGTACACTCCCGTCCCCAGCTTTCCTGGCCGCTGCCAGATCTTCTTCGATGAGCATCTGTGAAAACTCGGCCGGTCCCTGCATCAGATTTTGAACTGAAATGTTTCTCTGAGCCTCTTCGGAAAGAATATCAGCAGCCATGATCGCCAAAAGGTCCTCCGTGGCCGGAGTTCCCGACCCCTCCGCTTCAACCTGGCTACTTTTCACCACCTGTTCATCGTCCTTAATCTTCTGGAAAACAAAATAGTTGATCAGAATTTTATCCAGACCCTTTTCCTGCACGGCCTTTTTCATGGCGTCGGCATTGGGATATTGATTGAGATCCGTCAGTATCTCCAGGAACTGGGTCAGATCCGCCAGGGTCAAGCCTGTCTCGAAGGCCAATGACTGAATATCGGCTTTTTTGAAATGGGCTGCCAACCGGTTGGTATTGATGTGGGAATCAAGGGTCCCGTCTTCGACAAAGAACTGGTCTTGGTGAAGCGAAAAGGCAATGGTCGGTAAAATTTTAAAGCCTTCCTGAAACGATTCGTATGCCCGTTCCAGCGATCCGATAACCGACTTGTGGTAAACATTGTACATGGAAATCTGGTTGAACACCAAATTGAAATTTCTGCCGATGGTATCCAAAAGCTCTTTTGGGAGAATTGCTTTGTCCATCATTCGATTCCTTCGCAGTAAATTTGTACGGCTTTAGGCTGGAATGCCTTGTGCCAGAGTCGATCAAACGCGTGAGATTTTCGGGCTAAGCCTTTCAACCGGGCTGGCACGATACGTTATCTCAATATTGTTTTTTGGCCCAAATCCTGCATTGAGATCTCGTTTCAATTCCTCAAAATACTTCAGTATTCCTGCGGTTTGAAACTCGATCTCGCCTTGACTTTGAACCAAAACCCTATTTTTGAGATGACTTCTAATTAATCCTTCAGGTGGTTTTTACGGTACCACTTCAGGGCCTGGATAAATTCGGAACAGGTTGAAAAACGCTTCTCTGGGTCATATACCATGGCCTTGCCGATAATCCGGTCCAGACTTTCATGCAGATGGGTATTGAGTTGGGACGGCTTTTTCAGAAAAATACCCTTGGGATCTTTCTGTTTGTGATCCAAAAGCGCCATCATCGTGGGATAGCGCACAAACGGCAGCTTCTCCACCACCATTTGAAACAGCATCACCCCCACGGCATAAATGTCTGCCCGCCCGTCCACGTCTGCTGTGGCAATCTGTTCGGGCGCCATGTATAGCGGTGTGCCCAGAATAAGCTCTTTTCCCAGTTCATCTCCCCTCAAAAACCTGGCTGTTCCAAAATCTGAAATCAGTGGTCGCCGGGTATGTGCCTCGACCAGGATGTTGGGTGGTTTGATGTCGCGGTGGACAATCCCCTGTCCGTGTGCATAGCCAAGGGCCTCCAGAACATGGATAACCACATTGAAGGTCGGTAGCAGGGGCAAAACCCTCCTGGACGGTATTACATTTTTCTTGGCCTTGGTGATATAAGCCAGCAGGTCTTTTCCCTGAACCAGTTGCATGCTCATGAAGAGAAACTCGTCGGTTTCCCCCACTTCGTAGATCGGGATGATATTGGGGTGGGAAAGTATGGCCGCAGCCTCGGCTTCCTGTTGAAACCTCTCGGCGGCAGACTGGGTCATGAGTACCTTGGGCAAAATTTTTACAGCAATCTTGCGCTTCAGAGTCCGCTGATATCCCTCAAACACCACAGCCATGCTTCCACGGCCAAGCTCTTTCAAAACCGTGGCAGTTCCGATGTCCATCCCGTAATACTTCTTCGCGTCAATCGATTTTATCGTCATCATGCTGACTAAACTGACAGACCGTTGGGAATTTGAGGGTTATATGTTGTTTAACACAAAACTGTAAGCTATTTCAATTGCTTTTCCTTTAAAGGTCCAGCATGCTCTTGAAAAGAATATGGCGGCAAGTTTGTGTAACCGATAAAAAAACTGTTGAATCGGTGGGAAATCGAAGAACCGCTCAGCAAGACTATGGTGAGGGCTGTCGATTCGCGGGAAGGAGTATTTACCGTGCGGCAGTGCTGCACACCGACCATATGGTATTCTGTCTAATTCTGATTGGCTGGACAACTCCGACGTAAGTTGGGAAAACGTGCCCGCTGTTGCGGTTCACCGAAAGTGCAGCACACGTATTCGTTATCTGGATTCCGGATTGTCGGTGCTGCCGCGACGTTCCTCGCCTGTTCTCCGTTCAGGTATATGGAATGCATAGGAGAACTGTCGTCTATCACCTTTGGCACGTCTTTCATTGTTATCCATGAGAGATGTTTGCATCATGAATCAAGTCATTACTGAAAAACATCGCCCTTTGTCAACCCCAAAATAGGATTCACGCGCTTTCGTCGACACCACCCGGAAGGATTATCTCATTTCCGTCCCGCACCTTCCCTGTAAGAGCTTTCGATATTGAAAAGCCAGGCAGCCTTGACAATCCGGGCTTTCCGCTTTGATCCAACAAGCCAAGGCAACACGCTTGCTGTTGCGGTTCAATGACAAAACTGTTATACGAACGCGTATCTGGATGTTTGAGCGCTTGTTTGACGTTATTTTTGAAGAACCTCGCAGCAAGCTGCGGGAAATGCGCTCGTTATTTCGGTTCAAAGACGTTTTGAAAAGTCATTCTGGTAAACACCATAATTGAAGAGCACCCTGCAGCATGCGAAGCACTGCCGCATGGCAGAACCTGTGGAGAATGCGCTCCCTATTTCCTTTCATAATTATTTTCTGAATCAAAGGAGACCATCATGAACGATC
>JAHEIB010000201.1:2168-5444 GCA_024639645.1 Deltaproteobacteria bacterium | reverse complement strand
TCCCCGAACAGGAGTTGCGCGACATTTCCCAGCCCATCAGCGGACAGATTGTAGGTATTCAGAATGCGACGAATGTCTTGTTGCGGCGCTGATTTCAATTGGTGCAATTTCTTTTTTAGGGTGTCCGTATCCTTGTTAAAGTCCTTTTGGATGTCCTTGAGTTTCTTAAGGTCTTGAGAGACGTCTTTTTGAAGCGTTTTCAAATCGTTGGCTGTGCTTATAGCACCTGAAATGCCCTTGGGGCTTTTTTGGAGTTTCTTGGCGCGCGCCCGATAATCCTCGAACGTCTTTTGGTCGGGCGCTTTTGCCAACCGTTTTTCCCAGTCAGTTTTTACCGCATTGATTTCCTCTTCCAGTTCTTTGATCCGATCCAGTGTTTCGAGTTTTTCTCTTGCAAGGATTTCCTGAATGTCCGGTAACTGAAAAGAAGGGAAACCGGGAACTGCAAATTTTGTGTCATCAGTATTTGCAGGGACTTCTTCACCCTTGACCTGAGGTACCACAGCACCCGACGTTTTCCTGGGAGTGTTGAAACGGACCTCTTCCATGACCATGGTGTTAATGATGATTTTGCGTTTGAGCAAGTTTGGGAGATCAAGGGAGAAGTCAACCCACCCAACCTCAACGGCATTTGACATGGGACTGTCAGGATTTGTGACCTGAAGGCTGTTCAAAGTGATGCCCAATGGAAACAAATGGATATCTGCATTGGTCAGTTCAACCTTGGCGCCCACAACATGGGTACCGGATTTTTCAATGGCGCGTTTTACAAGCAGGTCTGCTAAAAAAAACCAAAAAAGTAACAGGGAGATGGAAATAATTCCGAAAACGATCAACCCGTACCAGCGAAGCCATTTTGTCATGCCAACCTCCCCCAATCGGAAATTGATTGATAAATACTGTAGAATTTTGATGCCTTGAGTGCATGAACGATGCGCGATTTCATGACCCAGGTGAGGATATGTTCACGGTAATTTACAATGATAAAATTTGAAAGAAGAATTAGCGGAATAAACAACCCCAGGGAAATGATCAGACTTCCCATCAAAATAGAATTGTTAAAATTTGAAAGACGCCCCAGGGTTGAATTATAGAGGGTTGTCCATAACCCTTGCAGGGTGCCGTTGTTCAGGATATGGAGACCCAAGACATGAAATAGAGGATCCAGCACATAGGCGATCCCGGAAAAACCAAGCCATCCCAGCATAAATGAAGTCAGATTGACACGCAAGATGAGTACCAGCAAAAGGACGAGGATATTGTGAAGACTCCACAATGGTGTCAATCCGGCTATCATTGCAAAACTGAGCGCCAGACTGATCTGAATCGGCTCAGTCTCGGAGTTGAGCGTTTTTAATATCTTGGCAAGGATCGTCAACATCGGTAAGCTCCTTTTCCTTCAATTTATATAAATGTAAACATCATTTGTCTATTGTCTAACACCCTGGGTATTAAAGCAAACAAAGAATGATTCGGGTAAGCCTCGTCGGGCTCTCTTGTTGACCTTTGTTGGCTGCGATGCTTGATCTGCGTCCGCAACGATGCCATAGCAATCGCACTGTGTCATGTAAATTCGTGAAGCGAATTTATTTGGGGTTGATTTGGGCGCTGTTTGTGTTAATGGTGCATACACTTGTCATATCTGGTAATTCCAAGATGGTTGCTATCAGCATGGCATTCAATACGGACCCTGGACCTTTTTCAAGGAGCGAGCAACAAATGGTGCCTGAGCATATGATATCGACTTCGGACGGTGAATCGAACCACTGCAAAAGACCCCGGGAGGCCTGTGGAATATTTGGTATTTCCGGACATTCCGAAGCCGCAAGAATGACCTATTTTGGGCTTTACGCCCTCCAGCACCGTGGTCAGGAAAGCGCAGGCATTGCCATTGCCAGAGATCAGGCGATTTATGCCCACAAAGGAATGGGACTGGTGCCAGATGTATTCGACGCCGACCACATGGAAGATCTTTACGGGCTAAATGCCATCGGGCACGTCCGTTACTCAACAACCGGCAGTTCCATTCTAACGAATGCCCAGCCATTCGTGGTTCAACACAGGAAAAAATCATACGCCGTGGCACACAACGGCAATATCGTCAATGCTTATGAATTGAAGCGAGAACTGGAGGAAGCCGGCTCCATATTTCAGACGACCATGGACAGCGAGATTTTCCTGCACCTTTTTGTAAAAAATCTTGAATTGGGATTTGAACAGGCACTGGTAGCGGCTGTCCAGAAACTGAAAGGCGCCTTCTCCTTTATCATGCTCACCGGCAAGGGAGAAGTTGTGGGTATCAAGGATCCATACGGATTCAGGCCCCTCTGTCTGGGCCGCCTGAACGGCAATTATGTGTTGGCATCCGAGACCTGTGCCCTGGACCTGGTCCAGGCCGAGTTTATTAGAGAACTGGATCCAGGCGAGATCGTCATTATCAGCGACGGCAGCATCAAGAGCATCCATGTGCCGGTGCCTGACAGACGGGCTTTCTGTATTTTCGAATTCATATACTTTGCAAGACCGGACAGCTCCTTTTATGGCACCAATGTTTATCAGATCAGAAAAGCACATGGGAGGTGTCTGGCCCGAGAGTCGAATGTGGATGCCGACTTTGTCATGCCGTTTCCGGATTCCGGGACATATGCGGCTCTGGGCTACTCAGAAGCATCGGGTATACCATTTGAAATGGGCATGATCCGAAACCATTACGTAGGGAGGACCTTTATCCAACCCACCCAAAGTATGCGTGATTTTGGTGTCCGGGTAAAATTGAACCCCATCAAATCCCTGCTGAAAGGCAAAGATATTATTATCATCGAAGATTCCATTATCAGGGGTACCACGGTGAAAACGCGCGTTAAGGCGCTGCGGGAACTTGGTGTCAACCGTGTTCATATGCGCGTGAGCGGACCCCCTCACAGATTTCCCTGCCACTATGGTATCGATTTCTCAACCCGGGGAGAACTGATTGCCGCCAACAAAACAGTCGAGGAATTGAGAGATCACCTGGGCCTGGATTCCCTGTACTACTTGAGCCTCGAGGGGCTCTTGAGCGCAACCAACCTTGAAAACCCAGAGAATCACTTCTGCAAAGCCTGTTTTGATGGATGTTATCCTGTCACTTTCGAGGAAAGCCTGAGCAAGGACTGTCTCGAATCCTGATCTGTCTTTTTCATACCAGCGGTAGGACAATAAATTTGTGGATCGAATTTATTTTTCTTGATATAATACAGTTCTTTCTTTAATCTGCTTTATGAACGGCAATAGCGAGCG
>JAHEIB010000201.1:0-2068 GCA_024639645.1 Deltaproteobacteria bacterium | reverse complement strand
CTTGGGAAACTGCTGCGTCTAAGCAAGATTCGCCAGTATGAGAATGGGGAGCAGATTATCAAAGAGGGAGATTTCGACCCTTGGCTCTATTTTCTGCTGTCTGGAAAAATCCGGGTTGCCAAGGAAGGCGTTACTATCGGCCGCATCAATCAGCAGGGTGAAATTTTTGGTGAAATGCGTGTTGTTGACGATGAAAGACGTTCCGCATCGGTGTATGCCGACGGAAAGACCGTTTGCCTTGCTGTGGATACATCCGCGAAGAAGCGGCTGTCTTCTTCCGACGATCCGGACGAGCGTGTGGATTTTCTTCTTCTGCTTTACAGGATTTTTGCCGAGTATATTACCGCGCGTCTCCGACTGACCAACGAAGAACTCATCAAGGCAAGAAAAGCGCTCGACAGTTTTACTTCTTAATCCTATGCACCTGCAATAAAAACTGCTTTCAACAATATCAATCAATACACAAAACCATTGTTGCCTGGTCGTAAATCAGATAAAACGGAACATATTCATAATAACCGCTATAAAGGTGAACAAACCATGGATAAGACCGCAAAATATCTTTCGGGCATGCCTCATTTTTCGTTTCTTCCGGATAAAGAAATACAAAAAATATCCCGTGAGATTTCATTCAGACGTTTTGAAAAGGGTGTGCAGTTGGCTGTTAAAGACGAGACTGTCATCGACAACGTCTATGTCGTAATAAAAGGCTCCCTTGCTCTATTCGATTTGAGGGACGGGGAGAGCGTCCCTTCCGGATTTATCAAGCGTGGTGAGGTTTTTGGTGGTATTACCATTCTCATGAACGGTGGCGTTTCCCTGCGAACGGTCATGGTGGAAGAAGACTGTTCAGGATACGAGATACCCAAGGAAATCTTTCAGGACCTCTGTGCCCGTTTTCCCCGGTTTTATGAATTTTTCCTGGAAAATTTCAGTAAACATGTTTTTGATGATTCTATAAAGGCGTTGATCGAGACCGGACAAGCCCGCCATTTTCTGTCTGGCATCGAACCCTTTTCCTTTCTTCCCAAAGAATCCATCACGGAGACCATCGATGAACTGACTGTGGTCCATCATCCCAGGGACCGTGTTTTATTCTCACAGGGAAAATCAAGAGTGGGGCATCTCTATATTGTGCAGCGGGGGTCTGCAGAACGGTATTTTGAAGATCGCGGCAGAAAGACCATGCGAGGTATGCTGGGTGAGGGGGATATCTATGGTGGTATTTCGATGCTTCTGAATGACGGTATTTCTGTGCGAACCCTGAGGGTCACGGAAGATGCTGTTTTTTACCTGATTCCAAAGAAAGTGTTTCTCAAATTGTGCGATGTGAATGAGAACTTCACTGAGTATTTTACCGATACCTTTGGCAAGCGGATGCTCGAGCGGTCCTATGCCGCCATTATTGCTAAAACCCTGCAACCCCAGGAAGAAGGGCTGGCTTTTTTCAACCAGCCTGTTTCGAGCATCTATACGAAAAAACCGATTTTCGGGACTGTTGACCTGAGTATTCGCGAGGCAGCGGACAAGATGAACAGGGAAAATATCGGTTCCCTGTTCATCAAAGATACCGATGGCCAATGTACGGGTGTTGTCACGGAAAAAGATTTTACCAAGAAGGTTATCGCCGTGGGGTATGATACGAATCGTCCGGTTTCTGAGATCATGTCCTCTCCAATTGAGACCATATCGAGCCAAGCCCTTATTTTTGAAGTGCTGATGACGATGATGAAAACAGGGATCCGGCATGTTGCCATTACAGATGAAAACGAACAGATCGTGGGGATTTTGTCAAATCGAGATATCCTGACGGCCCAGGGACAGTCCCCAGTATTCCTGGTCAGGGAAATTGCAACGGCGAACAGCATGGAAGAGATTATTGATCGTCACAACAAGCTTCCCAGGCAGATCAGGTCTTTGATCAGCAGTGGTGCGAACGCCAAAAATCTGACCCGTTTCATCACCACCATTTCGGACACCATCCTGGATAAACTGATAGGTTTTGCCCTGGAACAGCACCCACCGCCGCCGGCCCGGTTTGTGTTCATGATTCTGGGCAGCGAAGGTC
>JAHEIB010000200.1 GCA_024639645.1 Deltaproteobacteria bacterium | reverse complement strand
GAGGAGGTAGAGTTGGTGTTTGCCTATGGCGGTGTCCCATCAAAAGAAGCCGCCAACATTGTATTCATCGATGATTCCGAAAATGACTACCCGCCCCCGGGATGGGATGCGGAAGAATAATCGTGCAGGCAAAACACCTTAAACACAGCTTGCCGTAAGAGCGTTGAACAAGGTCTGGTCAAATGAAAAAAAACAGGGAAAGCAGCAACTGCAGCGATTCATGGTACCGCCATATCAATTATAATACGGTGGTAGCCATATTTTTTCTCATTTTATGGACCATCATGTTTTTCACCATCCCCTACCAGATCCAGAAGCCAATGCTGTTTATGGGCCGCAGTTTGATGGGCTTGAAACCGACCCTGTTTCCCCAGATCGCAATCCTGGCCCTTATCTTCTTGAACATCTGGTATCTAGTGATCAGCTTTCGGATCAAGGACAAAAACCTTTTTACAGAAGTCACACGTCAGGGTTATTTTCGTATCATCGCCTCCCTTGTGGTTTTTTGCGCGTATGCGCTATTGTTTGAGCACCTGGGGTTTGTCCTCTCCAGCGTTCTGGTGGCCGGCTCCCTGTCCACCTTTTACGGTAATCGCAATGTTCTGGTGGGAATTCTCGTGAGCGTCGGTGTACCCATGGGAATCTATTTCGTCTTCACGCGACTGTTGAAAGTTTCCTTGCCGGAATTTCCTTTGTTTTGATCCACCGTTGCATAAACGGAAACAACCCAATGGTTTGACAGTGAGTATATTTTTAGGAAAGGCTATTTAAGTGTGGGATAATTTTTTACAGGGAATACTGCTTACCGCGCGGTGGGACACATTCGGTATGATGGGTCTGGGGCTCATGTTGGGAATGTTCGTTGGCGCGCTGCCCGGCTTTACAACCATCATGGCCATGGCAGTCTTACTCCCTATTTCGTTTTTTATGGATCCCATGGTCGGGATCCCCTTTCTGATAGGTGTCTACAAAGGGGGCATATACGGCGGCAGCATACCAGCGATTCTGGTATCCATGCCTGGCACCGGCGCCTCTGTGGCAACCACCTTTGACGGTCCGGCTTTAACCAAGAAGGGAAAATCGCGTAAAGCCATGGAAATGGCGCTTTTCTCCTCGGTCTGCGGGGACCTGTCAAGCGATATTCTCACCATTTTATTTATCGGTCCCATTGCGATTATGGCCATGAAAATCGGCCCGCCGGAACTGGCGGCCATTATTCTGCTCAGCCTCATTATCATTTCCGCCACCACGTCAGGCCTGTTTATCAAGGGACTGGTCATGTGTTTCATCGGACTCTTTTTTTCCATGATCGGCCAGGACCCCCTTGGCGGCATGTCCCGTTTCACTTTCGGCTTTTTCGAAATCAAATCGGGCATTCCCCTGCTCCCGATGCTCATCGGACTGTTTGCCATTCCTGAAATTCTTCAGGCCGTGGAAAAGAAAATAACCACTTTCGTGGCCGAAGAATTCAATCTCAAGTCGGGGGAAAGATTAACTCTTAAGGAATTCCGCCGCAGCATCAGGACCATTTTAAGATCCACGGCCATAGGAACCGCCCTGGGAATTATTCCTGGCGTTGGTCAGGTGGTCTCAGCCTTTGTGGGTTACGCTGCCGCAAAAAATGCTTCCAAACACCCGGAAACATACGGCAAGGGCGAATTGGATGGGATTGCCGCCGCTGAAGCAGCCAACAACTCCGTGAACGGCCCGACCCTGGTACCGCTACTAACCCTGGGCATTCCCGGAGACAAGGTCACGGCCATCCTGCTGGGTGCCTTTATCGCCCAGGGGTTGCGCCCGGGGCCACAGCTTTTCGCAGAACAGGGGCCACTGGTCTTTGCCCTCCTGGTGGCCATGGTATTTGCAAATATTATGTTTGTCGTACTTGGCTATCTTACCATCCCGCTATTTGCCAAGGTCGTTACTATCCGTAAGTCAGCACTCTTGCCGCTGACAGCCATCTTTGCATTTGCCGGCTCCTATGTCTATCGTTCCGACCCCTTTGATCTGCTGGTGCTGGTTTTTTTCGGTATCTTCGGCTATACTGCCAAAAAACTGAATTTTGACGTCACCCCCATGGTCATGGGCTACATCCTGGGACCGGTCCTTGAGTATTCTTTTGGCCAAACACTAAACCTGGCACGGGGCGACACCCTTCACTACATATTTGCTGCCCGCCCCATTACCGCAATAATACTTGCCATCACCCCTTTTATAACAGCCGGGCTGTGGTGGCGGGGTGTACGTCTGCGGCGCAAACATATGAAGGAACTGCCGTCTGAAGGATGAGAGGAGGTGATATCCAGTTATCCAAAATAGATTACCGTCCTATTATGTCACATCAACGTCAACGCAAACCATACAAAGGAGGATACAGCATGACTTTTCGAAAAATATCTTGTTCAATGTTAGTGGCGCTGCTTTTGGTGTTTGTCGGCCTGTCGCCCGCCCTGTCCGATAATTACCCAAGCAAGCCGATTACCCTCATCATCCCGCTGGGAGCCGGCGGTTCTCATGATCTGAATGCCCGTGTTTTTACTAGTGTCATCCCGTCGTACCTGGGCCAGGCAGTGGTGGTCAAACTGATGCCGGGTGCCGGCGGACAAACAGGCACGGCAGCGGCAATTAAAGCCAAACCCGACGGGTATACCTTGATCTTCACCCACAATTATATTGACCAGCTTCAGCCCTTGCTTGAAAAACTCCCTTACGACACCATCAAGGACTTGAAATCTGTCTGCAGGATCAATTATGGTGCCTCCAGCCTCGTTGTGCGCGCTGACAAGCCCTGGAAAACCCTAGATGAGATTCTCGCGTATGGTAAAAAGAACCCCGGCAAGCTGATATTTACCACTTCCGGGAACTGGGGTGCGACCATGACCCCGGGCGCCAGAGTCCTGCTGCAGGCAGGTGTCGAAGCCACATATATTCCTTACAAAGGCGGTGGCCCGGCCATGCAGGCGCTACTTGCCGGCGATGGCGATTTCATGATGTCCTTTCCTTCTCAGGCCGGCCCCCTGGTAGAAGCCGGTAAAATCCGTGCCCTTGCCAGCGCTGGAGACAAGCGGGTTTTCACGGATGTCCCCACCCTCAAGGAGCTGGGATATGAGACCGGAACAATGGATCGCATCGTCATGGCCCCCAAAGGCGTGCCGGAAGATCGCATGAAAATTTTGCGGGACGCGTTCGCCAAGCTGAATGGGGACAAGACCTACAAAAAGTTGATGCAGCGAATCGGTGAAAATACTGAATACATGGATGGACCCGATTACGACAAGCTTCGTCCCGCAAACCAAGAAGCATACCGCCTATTGGTTAAAAAGATTTCGGGTCAATAATTAGAGGCCATGATTCACAAAGATAAAACTGGCATCCTCACAAAGAGAGCATGCCAGTTTTTTTCAGCCGGAACAGATCAGGTTCGTGATATTTCCAGGATGGAAACCGTCTTAAAAATTGGATTTTGGAATAGCGTATGAATACAACAATCGGATTTGTAGGGTTGGGTTTGATGGGTGGCGGCATGGCCCGCAACTTGATCGGATCTGGTTTTCGCGTTATCGGCTACGACCTCGATTCAGATAAAATTGCCAAATTCATCGCTGCCGGCGGCGAAAAATCAGAAGACCCGGAAACCATGGCCGCCCAAGTGGATGTGATCATTCTTTCCCTGCCCAATTCGAATGTAGTCGACCAGGTGGTGTACAACACCATACGGCTCAATAAAACCCAAAGGGAAAACTTGATTCTCATCGATACCACCACAGCCGATCCTGGTATGTCGAAAACCCTGGCCTGGCAGTTGCAAGAAAAGGGCGTGGCCATGCTGGATGCCACCATCAGCGGGACTTCCAAAATGTGTGCCGAGAAAGACATCACATTCATGGTGGGGGGTGACAAAGGGATTTTTCAAGAATGTGAAAATATTTTTTCAGCCTTGGCAGCCCAAACCTTCTATTTAGGACCCAACGGATCCGGTGCCTTGATGAAGCTGATTGTCAATCTGGTCCTGGGACTGAACCGCATGGTTCTTGCGGAAGGTCTCTCTTTGGGGAAACATGCCGGCGTTGACGCCGAGCAAATGTTGAACGTACTTAAAAATTCGGCTGCATACTCCAAGGCCGTGGATATGAAGGGTCTCAAGATGACCAGCGAGGATTTTCTACCGGCCGAGGGGAAACTCGCTTTTCACCTTAAGGATGTTCGCCTAATGCTTGATTTAAGCCGCCAATTGAATTTCCCGTTGCCTCTCAGCTGCCTGCATGCCCAGGCCCTGACCTCTCTCGTCGCCAAGGGTAGGGGGGAATGGGATAATTCAGCGATAATATCCTTCTACAACGATCTTGTGCAATCCTGAATAAAATCGTAGAACGATTGTATCGAACGCGACATTGTCGTTCCAGAAAGAAAGATAACAATTCCTATCCCTGCAGCCCCGATAAACCGGGATCTTCGACAAGACTTGTCAGGGTATTTCGGAATTTTTCCTTAATTCCATGGGAGAAAAAAGAAATGGCATTAATTACAATTTCACAGAGCGTGGGCAGCATGGGGATGGTGATTGCCGGCCAAGTTGCTCAAGCCTTGGGCATAGAATTTTTTGACGATGAAAAATTGAAAGAAGAGGCATTACGACTGGGCCTGCATACGGAAGAACTGAACAGTCTGGCCGAAAAAGCACCCGGCTTTTTCAGTCGCTACTTCAGCAAGCGTCCTGAAATATACCAGGACATATTGGAAACCGTTGTCTATGAAGTGTCCCGTAAGAATCACGGGGTTATTATCGGTCATGGCAGCCAGTTTCTGCTGCGGGACTTCAGCTGTGCCCTGCATGTCCTCATCCACGCCCCCCTGAATCAACGCGTCCATCGCATCATGGAACAGCAAAGCCTTGATCGGGATACCGCGGAGAAACTGGTTGAAAAAAGCGACAATGCCCAAAAGGGTTTCTTTCAATACGCATTCAATATGCAATGGGATGACCCCACCCTGTATGATCTGGTAATCAATCCGGGTAAGCTGGGACCGGATGCAGCCGTAAAACTGATCGTCGAAGCCGCCAGCCCTGAAAACATGAACACCTGCAGTCTGTCGGCCCTCGAAGCAATGGGGAGACTGGGTCTGATCAAAAAAATCGAGGTTGCATTGCTGGAAAATGGCCACAACATATCCGTCTTGCAGATTGATGTTGACCCGGAAGGCATTGTGCACATCGGCGGGTATGCGCCCAATGCGACTGCGAAAACAGATATTCTTCAAACCGTTAAAGGGGTGGAGGGTGTCGCTGCTATCGAGTCAACGATAGGCGATATCAGCAGACTTCCCGAGGAGTAATGATCAAACATACCCAAATCAATTGAATGGAGAGACCATGGAGAATGCCATATTTGCCGTAGAACGGCTGGAAAGTTTCATACAAAGTGTTCTGACCGGACTGGATGTGCCCCTTGACCATGCCCGCATCTGTTCCCAACGAATGA
>JAHEIB010000058.1 GCA_024639645.1 Deltaproteobacteria bacterium | reverse complement strand
AAAACGCAACCTTCCTATTACAAAAGTCCGCAGAAAAGCCGATGCCTATATCGACGAAATTGCATGTAAACAAAACCCGGGGCTCATTCGGTTTGCTGAAATTATTATCGGATGGGTTTTGAACACGATGTTTCAAGGGGTGTCTTACAACGAAGAAGGGTTGCAGCACATCAAGGCCATATCCCAAAAGGGGCCAATTGTTTTCGTGCCCTGCCACAAGAGTCATGTTGATTACCTGATGCTGCCTTATTTAATGTACCGCAACAATATGGCGGTTCCTTACATCGCGGCAGGTGCCAACCTTTCCTTCTGGCCTATCGGGCCCATTTTCAGAGCCCTGGGCGCTTTTTTTCTCAGAAGAACATTTCGGGGAAACGTTCTTTACTCCAAGGTCTTCTCTGAATACATCCACCGGGTGCTCTTGGAGGGTTACAATATAAAAATTTTCATTGAGGGAACCCGCAGCAGAACCGGTAAACTCATCATGCCTAAGCTTGGATTTCTTTCTATTCTTATGAATGCCTATAAAAACGGAGCCTGTGACGATCTTGTTTTTGCCCCCATCTACATCGGCTATGACCATGTACTGGAAGAGAAATCCTATTTGCACGAAATTGAAGGCGGGAAGAAAGAACCAGAAAATATTCTTCAGGTGATCAGTGCCAGAAAATTTTTAAAAAACAGATACGGCAAGATATATATTAAATTCCATCCCACCATCTCGCTCAACAGCCTTCTTGAAAAGGACGGTACGCGTTTTGACGAAATGCTGAGCAAAGACCAGAATGCTTTGTGCCGCAACCTGGGACATCGTATTATCAACGCCATCAATACCGTTACCGTTATCACTCCTCATGCTTTGGTTGCCAGTGTTTTGTTGAATATTACCAAAGAACGACTGTCCTATGACGATCTGTTACGCTACGTTGAGATATATGTACAGCATGTCACACTGCAAAATGCAGACATTGCCGACACCCTGCTAATGGATCATGTCCATGCGGTGGAAAATGTTCTGGAAGATTATACCGGTCGCAAGTTGATTGAAAGAATCGACGAAAACAAAGACAGCCCTCTTTCCGAAGCCATATACAAAGTCAACATTGCAAAACGCCCTGTTCTGGAATACTACAAAAACAACTGTGTATCCTTTTTCGTACCAGCAGCTTTTACCGCTCTGGCAATTTTGGAAAAAGACGCCTTCCAGTTTTCCGCCTCGGATCTCCAGAAAGTTTATTTGTTTCTGCAGGATTTCTTTAAATATGAATTTGCCTTTGATGTGGACAAGGCGCCTGACTTCTATCTTCGTAAAACCATAAAATCGTTTATAGACGATGCCATCATCATTCCCCATCCAACACTTCCGGAAACCTACAATATCACCTCGGCCGGCTTTAGAAAGCTGAAGCACTACGCACAGTTTTTAAAAACCTATTTCGAGTCCTACTGGATCGTCCTCCGCTATTTCCGCAGAAATCCCCAAAGTGGAAAGACCGCCAAGGAAAAGCTTAAGAAAATTCAGACATATGGTAGTAAGTTGTATAAAAACAAAGAGATAGATCTGATTGAATCCCTTTCCAAAGTCAATTATATGAATGGGATCAATTTTTTTACCACCCACAACGTAAAAGGCTCAGAGGATGGCGAAAAAATCGAATTCTATACAGGTGTCATACAGAATTATCTGAGCCGTATTAATCACTAACCCGACATGAAAGCACTGATCCTCGCCGCTGGGTTTGGCAAACGGCTGAAACCGTATACATGCCACACACCCAAGCCGCTTTTCACCATATTGAATCAGCCCTTGCTGGACAGGGTTATCCGGAAGTTGTCATCAGCCGGCATTTCCCATATCATGGTGAACACGCATCATCTTCACCACCAGATTGAGCAGTACCTGCAGTCTCAGTCATATCCCATTCCAGTGACAACCCAGTATGAATCGGAAATTCTCGGCACGGGTGGTGCTATCAAAAACCTGGCCGAATTCTGGAGTGACGAGCCTTTTTTGGTCGTCAACAGCGACATTCTGTTTGATACGGATCTTGAAGCCCTTTATCGTTACCATATGGAGGGAGATGCTCTTGCAACACTATTGCTGCACGACCACCCCATGTTCAACCAGGTATGGGTGGACATGAAGAATCGAATTTTAGCTTTTAACTCTGAAGCACGTCCTCCTGATGCAGAAAAAAAACCACTGACTTTCACTGGCATACAGATCATTCATCCAAGACTTCTGGACTTCATCCCATCGAATCGATTCTACAGCACGATCGATGCCTACAAAAGCGCCTTGGCAATAAACAAAAAGATCCGGGCTTATATTCCGGATCGACTTGTCTGGACAGACATCGGGTCCCCGGAGCGATATCGGGATGCAGCTTGCCAGGCCATGGTCCAGGAAGTTTTTGTTCGATTGACCCGCCAAAAAGAGACTTCGGATACACACATGCAAAAACTGGCCGGAGACGGATCAGATCGATTGTGGTATCGCTTCACCAAAGAAGATACCAGCATCATCATGGTCGACCACGGTATCCGAACAGGATCTGAAACAGAGGAGGTCGATTCATTTGTCCAGATCGGCAAACACCTCTTCAGCAAGGGTGTTGCTGTGCCGAAAATATTTCTGTCAGATCCGTTTGCGGGTCTCGTTTTTCTCGAGGATCTGGGCGATCTCCATCTTCAGGAAATGGTGCTGCAGCACAAAACAGACAATAAACTTATCTTGTCCCTGTATCACTCAGTCATCGATCAGCTTGTCCACATGGCATTGGCCGGGCATAAAGAATTTGATCCAAAATGGACCTGGCAGAGCGCAAGGTATGACCATGCCATCGTCCTTGAAAAAGAATGCCGTTATTTTGTGATGGCATTCTTGAATCGTTACCTGGATATGGATGTCAGTTTTGAAACGCTTCAAAGTGAGTTTGTGTTCCTTGCGGAAAGTGCTGTCAACTGTACAGATGTGGGGTTTATGCACAGGGATCTGCAGTCCCGCAATATCATGGTCCGGCAGAGCCGTTGTTTTATCATCGATTTTCAGGGTGGGAGGACAGGCCCCCTGCAGTACGACCTGTCATCCCTGCTCATGGATCCCTATGTGGCGCTTTCCGCAAAAACCATTGCAGAACTTTATGATCATTATGTTAAGCGCCTGCTGTCTTATGGTGACTGCGATGCGCTTGCTTTTCAAAAAGGATTTGAAACCTGTGCCATAACGCGCAATCTGCAGATTCTGGGTGCTTTCGGACATCTGTCCAGAAACAAGGGCAAAACCTATTTTGAAGCGTACATACCCGTGGCGCTGCAGACGCTTTTGAGAAGTCTTGACACCTACCATGCACGGAATCGTTTGCCGGGGCTGCGGAGTATTGTTCAAGCAGCGGAAAGGAGATTGAGCTGTAAGCGTTAAGCTATAAGCTCTAAGTAAGTTTAACGCTCATGGCTTAAAGCTCATAGCGAATCAAAGGAGAACCTCATGTCCCGAATCAATGTCATGATAAACGGCCTGCCCGGCAATGTTGCCACAATTATTGCCCGGCATTTTGTTTCTGACCAACGTTTTGCACTGATCCCCTATTCCCTTACGGGTCCGGAAATAGAAGCGGACAAATATCTTATTGAGGATATGAACCTGGTTCTCGTCCGCCCTGATAAGCGGCACGCAGCGATGGATGATATTTTAACACTGTATACCCATTTGATATGTATCGATTTCACGCACCCAACGGTGGTCAACGATAATGCGCGGTTTTATTGTGAAAGGTCTATCCCTTTTGTGATGGGAACCACCGGCGGAGATCGGGAGGCACTCGCGGCAACAGTGGAAAGCTCAGATATAGCGGCCGTGATTGCTCCGAACATGGCCAAGCAGATTGTCGGCTTTCAAGCCATGATGGACTGGGCGGCCGACACCTTCCCCGGCTTGTTTGATGGGTATACCATTCGTATTCGAGAAAGCCACCAGAAAGGCAAGGCCGATACCAGTGGCACGGCCAAAGCCATGGTGGGGTATTTCAACAGACTCGGACTCAAGTGCTCAATCGATGACATTAAGCAGGAGCGGGATCCTGAAATACAGGTAAATGAGTGGGGGATTCCAGAGACATATCTTGCCGGGCATGCTTGGCACACCTATACGATGCGATCCAATGACCAGACCGTCCAGTTTCAGTTCACCCACAATGTGAATGGTCGTGAGATATACGCCAGTGGCACCCTTGATGCAGTGGCGTTTCTTCACCAACAGGTTCAGAAAGGTGCAAAAGGCAGGGTGTTCAGCATGATGGATGTCTTAAGGAATTAGAAGCTATCTCAAAAATATCTTTTGGCCCAAATTCTGTGTTGTGCTCTCGTTTCAATTCCTCAAAATACTTTAGTATTTCTGCGGGTTGAAACTTGAGCCCGCCTTGACTTTGAACCAAAATCTTATTTTTGAGATGGCTTCTGTTATTATTTACATCCAGCATGTGATAAATTCTAAATCCGAATATCGAAATACGAAACAAATCATAATATCAAATGCTCAAATGATTCAAACACTGTGTTCCGCTGGTATATTCAAGATCTTGTTTTGATCATTCGGTATTGTTTCGGATTTCGATATTCGTGCTTCGGATTTAAGTAACTACCGCGGTTGCATCTCAGCAACAATATCAACGACGGCTTTCATGGCCTTATCCAGGTTTTCCGGGTTGGATCCACCGGCCTGGGCCATATCGGGTTTGCCGCCGCCGCCGCCGCCGACGATGGCGGCCAATTTGTTGATGATTTTTCCTGCGTGAAATTGACCGGTCAGATCATGCGTAACAGCTGTGAGAAGCAGCGCCTTTGAGCCCGAGCGGCTTCCCAGAACAATAATACCGGATTGAACCTGTTCTTTGAATCTGTCCGATAGATTACGAAGAGCGGCCGGAGAATCGGCATCTACTTTTTTAGCCAATATTTTTATATTATTAACCATACTTACTTCATCTTTAGCTTTAGATGTAGACTGGCTTAGCAGTTTTGATTTGAGCTGTTCAATCTTTTTTTCGTTGCTTTTGAGTTGTTCCAGAAGCTTTTGAATTCGCGTGGGAACGGCATCTGGCTGGTCTCGAAAAATTCTGGCAGATTCCTGGACCACATGTGACGTCTTCTGCAGATGGTTCAATGCGGCCTCACCAGTGAGCGCTTCGATTCTGCGAACGCCTGAAGCCACACTCGATTCGCTGACAATTTTTAAAAGACCGATATTTCCTGTCTGGTTTGTGTGTGTCCCGCCACACAATTCCATGCTGAAATCGGCCAGGGAAACCACCCGGACCCTGTCACCGTATTTTTCTTCGAAGAGAGCCGTTGCACCTGAACTGAAGGCATCTTCCGCATCCATTTCTTCCGTTTTTACTGGAACATTTTCCCGGATTCTTCTGTTGGCAATAGATTCTATTTGATCGAGTAAATCAGGGCTGACTTGGGAAAAATGTGTAAAATCAAACCGAAACCTATCCGGTGCAACAAGCGACCCCGCCTGTTTGACATGTTCTCCCAGAACCTTTCGCAAGGCATGATGCAAAATGTGCGTGGCGGTGTGATTGGCGGCTGTGGCGCTTCTTTTTTCCATGTCCACCGCTAGTCTAACCTTCTCCCCCAAATGAACGTTTCCCGAAAGAACCCTGCCTTTGTGAATAATGAGGCCAGTGGGGTCTTTGATGGTATCGGTGACTTCCATCATAAAATCTTGATCGTTGTTTGAGACACTGACAATGCCGGTGTCTCCAGCCTGTCCACCGGATTCGGCATAAAACGGGGTTTTATCCGTGACGAGTTCTACGTCCATGTTTTTTTCTATAGAATCCAACCGTTTGCCTTCGGAAACCAGGACAAGGATGGTGGCATCGAGGGTATCCTGATCATAGCCTACAAACTCAGATTTGACACCTTTGGCGGAAAGTTCCCTATAGGCATTTCCAAGCTCTGAAAAAGCGGTCACGGAACGGGATCTTTCTCTTTGGGCTTGCATGGCAGATTCAAAACCATCCATGTCGAGGATCATCTTCTCGTCTCTCACGACATCTCTGACGATGTCCACAGGGAAACCGTATGTGTCGTAGAGCTTGAAGATGACACTACCCGGCACACGGTTGCTCCCTTGGGCTCTCAAATCTAAAAGCGTTTCATTCAAGAGGGTTAGCCCAAAATCGAGTGTTTCTGAAAAACGGGTTTCCTCGTTGTGAATAACATTTGTGATAAATACTTTAGAGGCCATAAGCTCTGGATAGGCATCTTTCATGATATCGAAGACCACACTGGCGGTCACATCCAAAAAGGGTTTATTAAGACCTAAATTCCTGCCATAACGGATGGCGCGCCGGATGATACGTCGGAGGACATAGCCTCTGCCTTCATTGGACGGCAGGACACCGTCGCCGATCAAAAAGGCCGCAGCGCGGCTGTGGTCTGCTATCACCTTCATGGCCACATCGTATTCTACTGATTCTCCCATTTTTATCTCGGAAAGCTCTTCTGCCTTTTTAATAATAGGCTGAAGCAGATCCGTTTCATAATTGGTAGGTACATCCTGAAGCAGGGTCACCATTCTTTCAAGTCCCAGGCCGGTGTCAATGCTGGGTTTTGGAAGGGGTGTCATTTTCCCGGATGCATCCCGGTTGAACTGCATAAAAACCAGATTCCATATCTCCAGATAGCGGTCACATTCACAGCCGACGCGACAATCAGGCCTATCGCATCCATATTGTTCGCCCCGGTCCAGCAGCAGTTCTGAACATGGGCCGCATGGACCGGTGTCTCCCATGGCCCAGAAATTATCTTTTTCTCCGAATCGTACGACCCGTTCTTCTGGAATACCGATATGCTTATGCCAGAGATCATAGGCTTCGTCGTCGTCGAGGTATACAGACGCATATAGTTTATCCCCTGGCAGTCCGTATCCATTCGTCAAAAGATCCCAGGCAAATTCAATGGCTTTTTCTTTAAAGTAATCACCAAAAGAAAAATTTCCCAGCATTTCAAAAAAAGTATGATGACGCGCGGTATAACCGACATTTTCCAGGTCGTTGTGTTTCCCCCCTGCCCGAACGCATTTCTGTGATGTGGTAGCGCGAACATAGCCCCTTTTCTCCTCACCCAGGAAAGCGCGTTTGAACTGTACCATGCCGGCGTTTGTAAAAAGAAGGGTAGGATCATCCTGGGGAACGAGTGAAGAACTTCTAACGATTTTGTGATGATGTTTCTGGAAGTATTCTAAAAATTTATGTCGTACTTCATTGCCGGTCATAGTGTACTCCTAAACTGCGTATTAAATAGTTATCTTTTTTCTATAAGTGGGTAAAGGGTCCAAGTGTATGTTTTCCAGACGAAAGCAAACAAAGCTTGTACGATTATCCATATCACGTTCTGTCCATCTCGAACGTTGGCTTTTTACCCTTGCAGGATCTCACTCGATGCCTGGGATCATTGACCTTTTGTATGCTGGGAAGCGATGAAGTTTTGAAGCTGGGATGCTGCCACTCGCGTACAGTTGTTAGCAACCCTCGAACCCTTGTATCACCCTTGACCCCTCGAACCCTACATTTATGCTTTGCCATCTTTGGGTGATTCAGTGTCAGCATCTGTCTTCTCTTCCTTTACGAGACCCACAGATGTTCGAATTGTATGCGACAAAGTCTCCATCAAATCCTTGTTGTCGTTCAAAAATGATTTAACATTTTCACGACCCTGGCCGATCCTTTCACCATTATAAGAATACCAGGAGCCACTTTTGTCGACAACACCTGTTTCAACCCCCAGATCGATAATTTCACCGGTCCTTGAGATGCCTTCACCATACATGATGTCGAATTCAGCGCTTTTAAAAGGCGGTGCCATTTTGTTTTTGACAACTTTGACACGTGTTCGATTGCCGGTAATTTCCTGACCATCTTTAATGGCGGTACTGCGTCTGATTTCAAGGCGTACAGAAGAGTAGAATTTAAGCGCATTTCCACCGGTGGTGGTTTCGGGATTGCCGAACACCACGCCAATTTTCATCCGGATTTGGTTAATGAAAATCAGCGATGTCATTGTTTTGCTGATGGAGCCGGTCAGTTTTCGCAGTGCCTGAGACATAAGCCGTGCCTGAAGCCCCATGTGGGAATCACCCATCTCCCCTTCGATTTCGGCACGCGGTACCAGGGCCGCTACCGAATCGATAACAATAATATCGATAGCCCCGCTTCGAACGAGCATGTCGGCAATTTCAAGGGCCTGCTCACCCGTGTCCGGCTGTGCCACAAGAAGATCGTCACAATTGACATTCAATCTTTTTGCATATGCCGTATCCAGGGCATGTTCAGCATCGATAAAAGCCGCGATCCCCCCCTGCTTTTGCGCATTGGCGACCGCATGAAGTGCAAGGGTGGTTTTTCCTGACGATTCGGGTCCATACACTTCAATAACACGACCCCTGGGCAGGCCTCCGATCCCTAGAGCCAGATCCAGAGAAATAGATCCTGTTGATATTACGGGAACTTCAATAATTGGTTGGCTGCCGAGCTTCATGATAGATCCTTTTCCAAACTGACGCTCTATTTGAAGCATTGCTGTGTCGACGGCTTTTTCCCTATCGGGTGAGATGGTCATTTTGTCCTCCTGCTTGGTATCTCCATTGGATGATAAAAATTCTGTCACCATTTTATATAAAAGGTTATCCTTTCACGTTCCAATATTCAAGTATGAATCGGCTGATATGGGTCCGGGCTTTTCAAGAATCATTCTATTGATGTTTTGCTGATACACCCAGGGGCATTTCCCAAAGTTTGGTGTAAACAGGACCGTTTGGCTGTCGTTCGCTTTTAAATAATACCAGGCGTTTCACAGAAAATGCTTCGGAAACAAAATCACGGTGGGTTCGCATGGCAGTCACAAGCCTGCCCTGATCCATATGGGTTTTAATACGGCCAATTGTCAGATGCCCTTTATAAGGACGCTTTTCAGTTCCAAAGCCCAAAGAAACCAAAGCGCTTTCAACAGATTTCCATACAGATCTGAGAACATTGGTTTGCCCTGCAATACCGGCCCAGAGAATACGGGGTCGCCTTATGTTCGGGAATATGCCCAATCCCTGGGGAAGCAAATCAAACACAGGATGGTTTGCGGTCGTATCTGACAATATCCTGCCAATTGTTTGTGTATCAGACGGGTCAATATCACCCAGAAATTTGATGGTCAAATGCAGGTTCAACGGTTTCACCCAGCGAACATCCAACCGGTGGGAAGCAAAAGCACGTTGCAGGTTCCGGATATCACCTTGTATCTTTTCCGGCAGTTCGATAGCGACAAACACCCTGAGTTTAGTTTTCATTCTCAAAAAATCAGATTCTTCTCCCTGGTACATCGGGAGGCATGGAAGCGTTTCGCGTTTCTATTTCCTGGGAAGTATAAATTGGGGCTCTCCCAATAAGAATTTACCGGCGGATATCCTTCTTTTTAGTAAATCAGCGATTTCCCGTGCCCGGACCATACTTGAAAGAGGAACGGTGGGAATACGTTTGCCCGCCACCTCAATCGTACCGCTTTTGAGTTCCGCATAACTGACCCTACCGTAATTCTTGGATTTACCCTGGGGATAGTCTTTCCCGTAGTCGATGACATGGGTGTATAAATCCTCGTCGGAGATGGATGTAAATTTTGCCATCTCTTCATTCAGGATCGGAATGGGGATGCCAAGCCCCACGGCAAGTGAGCATCCATAACCTTGAATACTGACACCCACAAGCCATTTGGGTTTCATTTTTTTAAGATCGCCCATGACAAATAACGTGCCGGCAGGTGTTAGGGGGGAGCCCTTTCTTGTTCGTTTGGCCGTTGGTTTGTGCTGGGTACCGTTCCAGGTGACATACCCTTCCGCACCCCCTAAAAATATTCGTGTCCCAAGTCCGATGGTTCTATAATAGGGATCGTTGAACAGGGGGCTCAACTGTCCAGCAGAACAGTAATTGGCATTCCCCATGCGGGGTTTGAGGGCACCCATGTATGTATAGACGGTTTTCTTGGTGGTATTGATGGCACAATTATAGTTTTGATACGCATTTCTGGGGTTGCACAACATGGCATTGGGCAGGGTTTTAAGCGTGATCTTTTTTTCGGTTTTTTTGTTTGGATAGCAGTCGGTGCCATACGCGATTGCCTTGAGGTGAATGGTTTTACCAGCAACCAGATCCTGGATAACATGCCCGCCTCCATAGCTGAATTCACCAGGATAGACTTTGTTTAAGGGGTCGTCTTCACAGGGTTCTGTTGCACCGATGTAGCAGTCCACAGCTGCAATGCCTGCATACGCGGAAACATTGTTGAGCCATACCTTTGAGGCTTTGATCCCGGGAGCTGAGTGACCGAAATTAATAAAGGCGCCCGAAGAACACATGGGAGCGAAGGTTCCGGTTGTTACCACATCTACATGTCGGGCAGCATCAACAGGTCCTTGGTCCTTGACCAGACCGATCATCTCTTCCGCGGTTACCACGACAGCATCTCCCGCCTTTATCTTTTCATTGATCTGTTGATAGGTTTTGTTTATGGTGTATTTCTTCATTCCCCTTCTCCCAACCGTTCGATTTTATGCGTAATATTATTTTGGATCCACGATGCGTCCCACCATTCAATGGGGTCGACGAAGGTGCCGCTTATCAGGACGCTGTAATGTAAATGATCTCCCCCGGCAAGGCCTGATTTTCCGGTGTTAGCGATAATCTCCCCCTTTTTAACCATTTGCCCGACAGGCACGTTGAAACTGCTGAGGTGGGCGTACATGGTAAAAAGCCCACAACCATGATCAATGACCATTAGACGCCCGTAGATACCCAGGGTTTCAGCGTAAATCACCTTGCCGGAATTGGCAGCCGGTACCGGTGATATGGCTAACGATGCAAGATCGATTCCTAAATGCGTCTGTTTATCAACGGGTTTTCCTTTATAAAAATAGGTGCGTCGATCCCCAAATCCCGATCGTGTTGCCGATTTTGGAAGGCGTAGAAAGGTATCCTTCCAATACATGGTGGAATCGCTTTTTTGCATCAAATTGTTGAGAACGGCTTGGTTCCGTGCTCGTATCTCCCTGTTGATAAATAGAAATTTATCCAGAGGCTTTTCCAGAACTTGACCCGCCAGGGCTTTTTGAAATTCAGGCAGTTTCCCAAGAATAAACCGGTCGCTTATTCGAATGGTATCCTTTTTAAATTTCTTGTTTTTTATATAGTGGTAAAATTCTGTTTTTGTCTGGTTGCCTGCACGATCTTTAGCCACGAGAAACATATCGGTTCCTGAACCCTGCTGATTGTCCAGCGCAAAAAAGGCGATCCGAATCTCATCTTTTCCTTCCTGATTGGGATACCCCGGATAAAAGTGGTCTCCCACCTGGACGCCGCTAATATCGCAGGGTTCTGACAATGCATACACGACCGCGTTGCTACCACCTGGACTGATGTTGTGAGAACGGCTCAACACCCGGGCAATGGGTGCCTCTGTATCGATGATAACTTCTATTTCTGAATAAGACCGATTTCCTTTTCCCCATGATTTCCAGGAATAATCCACAGCCATCATGCGAAGCATGGCCTTACCATCCTTCAAGTCAATCTTTTGAGGCTCTATGCTGATGTGAATGGATTCGGATGTGCTAGAACCTTTATGCAGTATACCGACAGCCGGGAAGTGCTTTTCTATGAGCGTGGTCTCCTTCCCGTCCTGAAGAACGGCAACCCAGAATCGTTTCAAGCCACTCTTATGATCCGCGATAGTGATTTCCAACCCTTTATCCAGACCAATGTACTTGGAGGGCATCTCAAAGGTGACACTGGGCTGTTCGCCTTCCATGCGTATGACACCCATCACTAACATTGGCAGAAAAATTAGGATGAAGATGATGATCAACAACTTGGGGCTGAATCTTTTGTTTTTATCTTTCAATAGGTTATGAACTCCTTTCTCATAAATTAATTCGCCGGAACAATACCAGTTAAATCACACCTTATCAAGGGCTCTTTTTCGTTTCTTGACTTTTAGCCCCATGCACGATAGATATATCCCATGCGATACCAAGCTGTCATTAACCTCTATCAGCACAAGCTATATGGATATGAGCATCTCTGATTTTATTTCCGACAATGCTGCTTCCCTTCTGCCTGTTTTAGGCCCTTGCGTGATCAAAATTCATGCCATAACCTTAAAAATCGGTTTTTGTCTGAAGGATCCGGCCCAGAAACCGGGAATTGGTTGCTTATGTCTGAATCAAAATTAGCTCAATTCAAACCGTTTTTACTGATCACCGTGCTTCTTGTTTTTGGGCTTGTATTAACCCTGTTTATCGGTTATCGAACGGTTTCCAATCCAGAGAAATTGCTTGTGTCATCCCTGGTTCAGGATGATGCCACAATCGTCATTGATAGGGTTCATCAGACATCGACGAAGAACGGTATCAAAGAATGGAGCCTCGACGCAAGGACCGCCAAATTCATTGAAAAGGACAGACAGGCGATTTTTGAAGAAGTGTCCATGAACATTTACATGGAAAACGACAAACGGGTCAAGCTAACTGCCCACAAAGGATATTTGAATACCGATACCAGGGATATGCGTGTGGATGGCGATGTTGTTGCCGATGATGGCGAACTAAAAATCCTTACGGAAACCCTTAACTATGAACACGCTCGGCGTGTGCTTGTGAGCACAAAACCTGTGCAGGTTCTTGGCGGCAAGATTCAATTGAATGCTGAATCAGCTTCGTACGATTTGGCATCACAGAAAACGACCTTTGATGGTAAAATTGAGGGAACTATTTTTGACAAAATTGATTTATAAGCACCCTGCCCTGTTTTTCTTTTATTTTGCAGGTCTGCCAGTCCTGGTGGTGCTATGGGTTTTTGCGTTTTTCGCGATGGCTCAGGATAATCCTGCCGTAAAATCTATACCTGAGACGGAAAACCCCATTCGCATTACAGCCGATAGCTTAATTACAGACCCTCGGAATAAAACCGCCGAGTTTTCCGGCCATGTTTTGGTAACCCAGGATGATACGACAATTACATCAGACAAACTCAAGGTTTATTATAAAAAGGACACCCAGTCCGGACCCACATCCGGTATGGATGCCATCGTTCGCATGGTTGCCCAGGGAGTGGTCAAGATAGTTCTTGGGGATACGGTCGCCCATACCGAGCATGCTGAATATATCGCAGACAGGGGGATTGTGGTACTCACAGGGCCAAATTCGAGAATCGTCGATGGCAACAACTCCATTTCCGGGCAAAAGATTACCCTTTACAGAGATGACCGACGCATTCATGTGGCGGGAACACAGGAAAAACCCGTGGAAGCGTTTTTTTATTCGGATGAAAATATTTTGGGTGCCCCAAAAAAGAAAAATTAATGGCGACATTAAAAGTTGAAAACCTGGTCAAAACATACCGTGGCAGAAAGGTCGTCAATGCCATCAGTTTGCATGTGAAAAGTGGTGAGGTCGTGGGGTTGCTGGGCCCAAATGGTGCCGGCAAGACCACTACCTTTTACATGACCGTCGGGATTGTAAAACCAGATGGGGGCCAGGTGTTTCTTGACCAGAAAGATATTACCCGGATGCCAATGTATCAAAGAGCCAGGAAGGGCGTAGGATATCTTCCCCAGGAGGCTTCCATATTCAGAAAGCTGACGGTTAGAGAGAATGTCATGGCAATTATTGAAACCCTTCCGATTTCAAAGGAAAAACAAACAGGACGCGCATCGGTCCTTTTGGAAGAGTTGGGTATTGCGCATCTTGCGAATCAGAAGGCCAGTGTTCTGTCGGGTGGGGAAAGAAGACGTCTTGAAATTACACGCTGTCTGGTTACCGATCCGTCTTTCATTCTATTGGATGAACCGTTTGCCGGTATCGATCCCTTGGCGGTGATCGATATAAAAAAAATTATCGTTCACCTCAAGAAAAGAAATATCGGTATTTTGATATCCGATCATAATGTACGTGAGACGCTTGAGGTTTGTGACAAAGCGTATATTTTAAATAACGGCCTAATTATCGAGTCTGGCCCCCCGGACCACATTGCCGCCAGTGAGGTGGCCAGGCGTATCTATCTTGGGGATGAATTCAAACTTTGAAATAACATCGTCACCTTTTAAATTTTCCGTGGAATGAATCTGATATGGCAATTGAACTCCGACAACAGCTGAAACTGACGCAGCAACTAATCATGACACCGCAGCTGCAGATGGCCATAAAACTTCTCCAGCTTTCAAGGTTGGAACTTGTTGAAAAGATCCAGCAGGAGCTCGAAGAAAATCCCGCGCTTGATGAGGTCCAGGAAACACTCTCGCCAGAATCTACCCCTGAAAAGACAGAGGCGGATCCCGAAGTGCCTGAGCAGATCAAGGAAGTAAGCTTTGAAGAAAAAATGAATGAAGATATCGACTGGCGCAATTATATTGAGGAATATAATTCTCCTGGAAGAATGCCGGTCGAAAGTGAAGGGAGAGAAACACCTCGGTTCGATTCGTTCATATCAAAAAAAGAATCTTTGAGTGATCACCTGCTCTGGCAGTTCCTAATGACGTCTCCGGATGCAGAGTCGGAGAAAATCGGCAGTCTTATCATTGGGAATTTGACCAAAGATGGCTATTTGGATGTATCCCTGGATGAAATTTCAGAAACAAGCGGATCACCTCTCGAAAAGGTGGAACGTGTCCTGGCCGTTTTGCAGGCATTTAACCCGATTGGTGTCTGCGCCAGAAATCTCAGTGAGTGTTTGCTGATTCAAATTGAAAGACTGGGTCTTAGTGATAACAGTATTTTAAGTGAAATTATAAAAAATCATCTGCATCACCTGGAGAATAAAAATTATCGCATTATCTGTAAGACCCTGAAGGTTAGGATGGATAACGTGATTGCAGCCGTTAATGTAATAAAGGGTTTGGAACCGAAACCCGGACGTGAGTTCAGCGAATCGGATGTCCAGTATATAACACCCGATATATATGTCTATAAATCAGAGAACGATTTTGTGATCGTTCTAAATGATGACGGTCTTCCAAAACTCCAGGTGAATTCCTACTATAAAAAGGCCATGGCCAGGGGCGATAAGATCTCTGTCGAAACCAAAGAATACCTCCAGGATAAACTCCGGTCTGCTGCATGGCTTATCCGCAGCATTCATCAGCGACAGAAAACGATCTACAAGGTCATGGAGAGTATTCTAAAATTTCAACGGTCCTTTTTTGAACAGGGTATCACCCATCTTAAACCGATGGTTCTTCGTGATGTCGCTGAAGACATCGAGATGCACGAGTCGACTATCAGTCGTGTCACGACAAATAAATATGCTTTTACGCCCCAGGGTATATTTGAGCTGAAGTATTTCTTCAACAGTTCCATAAAAAGAATCCACGGCGAGGCTATTGCCTCTGCCAGTGTGCAGGATAAGATTAAAAAAATCATTGAAAACGAAAACCCTAAAAAACCATTCAGTGACAGTAAAATGGCAGAGATGCTGAAGGATCAAAATGTTGATATCGCCCGCAGGACGGTTGCAAAATACCGTGAAATGCTGGGTGTGTTGTCATCCAACAAACGCAAACAATTCTAAGGAGATTTCATATGCAAACATCTGTTACTTTCAAGAACATTGATTCCTCCGAAAACCTGAGAACCTATGTGTCAGACAAACTTGACCGATTTGACAAGTATCTCTACAACCCGGCGGAAGCAAGCGTGGTTCTATCGGTTGAGAAATTCAGGCATATCGCAGAAATCAATGTCAAAGGAGACAGACTTAATATCAACGGTAAAGAAGAGACCGAAGACATGTACTCGGCTATTGACATGGTTTTGGATAAACTTGAGAAACAGATCAAGAAGAACAAAGAGAAATTGAGTGACAAAAGATCCGGATCTAAATATAGAGGCAGGGATCCGATTTCTGCAGATTCTTTTCAGGCCGAGGATGATTTTGAAAAACAGATTAAAGTCCAACATATTGAATACAAACCCATGGATGTTGACGAAGCTGTCATGCAGATGGAACTGGTTGATAACAACTTTCTCGTTTTCACCAATGCAAGGGACAGTCTGATTAATGTTCTGTATCGGCGCAAGGATGGCCATTATGGGCTAATTCAGCCCAATAACTGAACTAAAAACCCATCCCCAATGTTAGGCCAGGTGATTGCGATTCTACGATGAGAATACTTGAAGCACTTAGCAAGAATGCCATTATTGAAGATTTAAAGGCAAAAGACAAAAAAGGTATTTTGGAAGAACTTGTTTCCCCTCTCGTCCAGACAACAGGAATTGATCAGGACAGCCTGGTAAAAGTACTTATCGAAAGAGAACGGCTCGGGAGTACTGGTATTGGTGGTGGTGTCGGTATTCCCCATGGTAAGCTGACCGGCCTGCAATCCATCGCTTTGGGATTCGGTCTCAGCAGGAGCGGTGTCGATTTTGAATCCATGGATGGGAAACCGACGCATATTTTTTTTCTTTTGCTGACACCTGAAAATTCAACAGGGCTGCATCTGAAACTTCTGGCTAGAATTTCCAGACTGCTGAAAAAAGGCCCGTTTAAGGAAAGACTCCTCCAGGCTCTGGACCGGAATGAAATCTATCGTGCCATCAGTGAAGAAGATGAAGACTTCTAAATAAAATAAAGAGATCTGCTTGACTATTTTAGCCCTTTGTACGAAAAGGAGGGCAAAACATATCTAATCACAACAGGCTTTTTGGAATATATTATGATCGGTATCGTTATCGTGACACACAGACAGCTCGGAGAGTCCCTCATCGATGCTGCCCAGTTTATCGTTGGTTCCAAACCGGAGATGATCGAATCTATCTCCATTGATCTGAATGAAGACGTCGATGCACTGAGAGATAAAATTGTAAATGGTATCAAGAGGGTACAGTCGGATCGAGGTGTCCTTATTCTGACGGATATGTTTGGTGGAACACCATCCAACTTGAGCTATTCTTTTCTTGAAGAGGGTCGCATTGAAGTCCTTTCAGGTATCAATCTGCCCATTCTCATCAAAGCAATCAATTCTCGCCCTGATATGGAACTCACCAAACTGACTGAATGCCTTGAAACATATGGAAAAAAGAGCATATCCATGGCCAGCAGTATTTTAAGGGGCAAATCTCGCAATTGAGCACAGTTCGAGAAGTATTCTCGAAAAAAATACACACACAGGAGGAAGACATGAGTATCAAAATAGGAATTAATGGGTTCGGTAGAATCGGACGGCTCGTGTTCAGGGCCGCATGGAAGCACCCCGGTGTAGAGGTCGTTGCGATCAATGATCTGACTGACGCAGCTACCATGGCGCATCTGCTTACGTATGATTCCGTGCACGGCACACTGGATCTTGATATCCGTGCCAAAGAAGATGCTATCGAAGTCGACGGCCGATCCATAGCATTTACATCCATAAAAGACCCGGAGCAACTTAAATGGAAGGAACTGGGTGTGGATATCACCGCTGAATGTACCGGCCTGTTCAGGGACCGTGAGAGCGCCGGCAAACATCTTACCGCAGGGGCGCGTAAGGTTATCATTTCCGCGCCTGCCAAAGATCCGGATATTACCATCGTGATGGGCGTCAACTCCAGCAAGTATGATCCCAAGCAGCATCATATCATCTCGAACGCGTCCTGTACGACCAACTGTCTTGCACCGTTTGCCAAAGTTCTTCTTGAAAACTTTGGTTTGAAAT
>JAHEIB010000057.1 GCA_024639645.1 Deltaproteobacteria bacterium | reverse complement strand
GCTTATTATACCTTGTGTTGAGTGTCTTTCTTTTGGTGTTCAGAAAGCCAAAGACATAATCCATATATAGGTTCTAATCATCTTGATGGTAGACATATATTCTGATATCAATTTTCTATTATTGTAACCAGATGGGAGAGCAGCCCAATGCATTTGTTTTATCGTTTTTTTATCCGCACGCTGATATGCTTGTCCTTGTCAATACTCGCAGGGGTAAATTTCACCTCTTTTTCTCTTGCCCAGGAAAATAAGAAAGCACCCCCGGCCGTTCCGGTCAAGACAGCGCCTGTTGTTAAAAAAGCTGTCAGTGATCAGATTTCTCTGATCGGCACCACAAAGTCCGTGCGGGAGAGTGTCGTCGCTTCTGAGGTGTCGGGTCTGGTGGAGGCCTTTTATGTCAAAGCCGGGGATTTTATCACCAAGGGAACATCGCTGGCGGTGTTGGGGTCTACCGGTGTACAGCTGCGTTTGAAAGGAACCATGGCTGTCCGGGCTGGAATCCAGGCAAGACGTGTTCTTGCTAAAAAGGAACTGCAGCGTGTGAGCAATCTCAAGAGCACCAACAGCGTGGCGGCAAAACAGTATGACGAAGCTTTCTATAATCACAGTGCGCTGGAGCAGGAACTCTTAAAAATAGAAGCAGATATAGAGCAGCTGGAATACGAAATATCCAAAAAAGATGTTAAGGCGCCTTTTTCGGGTTTTGTGGCCGAAGAACACACACAGGTTGGGGAATGGGTGCATACCGGCGGCCCCATCGTCACGCTTGTCGACATGAGCCGTATCCTTATTACGGCGGATGTCCCGGAGACGTATATGGTGGGGATCAAAAGTAAAAGCAGGGTTCTTGTGACCATCAACAGTCTGGGAATAACACCCCGTAGTGCAAGTGTATCCACAATACTGCCAAATGGGGAGTCAAACGCGCGAACCTTTCCCGTACATATCGAGCTGTCAAACAGTGATTTCAAGATCAAAAGCGGCATGGCTGCAGCCGTAACATTCAGTGTGGGAGAAAAACGAACGGTCAAATTGCTACCAAAGGATGCCATTGTAACGTCTGGAAATCAGCGCATGGTCTTTGCTATCAATGATGGGAAAGCGGTTCCTGTTCCTGTCAAAGTGATTGGCTACTATGAAAGCGATGCTGCCATCGAAGGGGCCTTGGAGCATGGGGCACAAGTGGTTGTCCGGGGAAACGAACGGTTGAGACCCGGCCAGGCGGTTAAGGTGACAGCGCCATGAAATTAGTCGATACTGCCATCAAACGACCCGTTACGGTCAGTGTAGGGGCCATCCTGTTGGTCCTTTTCGGTGTTCTCTCGCTATTCAGAATTCCCATTCAGTTGACACCCAATGTAGATCTGCCGGAGATATCCATTGAAACACGGTGGTCCGGAGCAAGCCCACAAGAGGTGGAAAGAGAGATTGTCGATGTTCAGGAAGAGGAACTGAAAAATCTTGAAGGCCTCGAGACGCTGGAAAGTGAAAGCCGGGATGGATATGCCTACATCCATCTCATGTTCGAAATTGGAACAGATCCGGATGATGCGCTCATGAGAGTCTCCAAGCAGATGGACCAGGTCAAGACCTATCCTGTCGATGCGGAAAAGCCGGTGATCAAAACCGGTGGCCGATTCGAATCGGCTATCGCCTGGATGATTCTGGAAGGCAGAGAAGGGTACCAGGGAACCCTGAACCAGGAATACGATTTTATTGATGATAACATCAAACCTTACCTGGAACGGATCTCGGGCATTGCTTCCGTGAATGTTTACGGCGGTAGAGAACGGGAGCTTCAGGTAGTCGTTGACCTGCAGGCCCTGGCTGCCCGAAACTTAACGGTGCCCGAAATGATGCGGGCGCTGGCAGTCGAAAATCGAAATATCAGCGCCGGTAATTTTGACGAGGGGAAGCGTCGTTACATCACGCGAACAGTGGGCGAATTTAAGAGTGTGGAAGACGTGGCAAAGGTGATCATCAAGCGGGTTAACGGTATCCCGGTCACAGTGGGTGACGTGGCATCGGTTCAACTGGGGTATGAGGACCAGGATGTGGCGGTTCGGCACGAAGGAAAAGTCACCATTGTCATGAACGCAGTTCGTGAGCCAGGCGCCAACGTTCTGGTGATCATGAAGCGTATCAAGTCCGTACTGAAAGATCTCAATGAAAGCGTGCTAAAGGAAAGAGGGCTGGAAATTAGACAGGCCTACGATGAAACCAAGTATATTGAAAGCGCCATCGATCTTGTCAAAAATAATATCGCTCTGGCCGCCTTTTTAGCGTTTCTCGTGCTGATTATCTTTTTAAGGAACTTTGCCAGTACAATTATCATATCGGTGGCCATTCCCATCAGCATCATCGCCACCTTCCTGGTCATGACGCTGATGGGCCGCAATATCAACGTGGTCAGTCTGGCTGGACTCAGCTTTGCCATCGGCATGGTGGTGGACAATTCCATTGTGGTGTTTGAGAATATCTTCAGACACCGTGAAATGGGAAAAGGGCGTATACAGGCAGCCTATGATGGAACCGTTGAAGTCTGGGGTGCAGTTCTTGCCAGCACCTTGACTACCGTAGCGGTTTTTCTACCCATTGTATTCGTTGCGGAAGAAGCGGGCCAGCTGTTTAGGGATATTGCCCTTGCTATCAGTAGCGCGGTCTTTTTGAGCTTGATAGTTTCCATCACCGGTATACCGACCCTTTCGGCCAAGATCCTGGGCCGGGTGGCCAAATCGAAATCCAAAAAATCGCGCCTACTGTCTCTAAACGGTCTTGCAGGCGGCATCGTGAGCGGTATTGCCGGTTTTATTTATTGGATGTGCGGACGGATAACGACCCGCATTGCAGTCGTTATTCTACTGACGGTCATGTCTGTTGGTTTTGCCGTCGGCTTCATGCCCAAAACCGAATACCTGCCCCAGGGTAACCGGGAGATGCTATTTGGCATCCTCATCCCGCCTCCCGGGTACAACCTGAAGGAAATGGAGAGCATTGCCGCTGAGCTGGACAAGGATATTCTCCCTCTCATCAGTCACGATGGCGAAAGCGCCACCGCAAAGGAGCTCAACCTGCCGTCCATTGACAGTTTTTTCTTTGTCGCCTTCGGCCAGCAGGCATTTATGGGCATCATGTCAAAGGTCCAGGAGCGAACCCGCGAACTCCTGCCCTATATTTACGGTGCGCTCAAAAAGATTCCAGGCATGATTGCCGTTGTTCAGCAGCCCGGCATTTTTGCGCGCGGTATCGGAAAGGGGCGGTCCATCGAAGTGGAAATAACCGGACCGGATCTGTCCAGGCTGATCAACTTCGGTCGTCAGATTTTCGGCGGTGCCATGCAGGTGATTCCGGGCTCTCAGATTCGTCCCATTCCAGGTCTCGACCTGGGGAACCCGGAGATGAGGGTGGTGCCGAATCGAGACCGGCTTACCCGGCTGGGTATGACCACTGCCGATCTCGGACAGACGCTAAATGTAATGGTGGATGGCGCCCGTGCCAGCGGATACCGTTTTCTGGGCGATGAGCTCGATCTGGTCGTAGAGACTCGAAAAGACAGGATAGCGAAGTTTCAAGACCTTTCGGAACTTCCCATCATCGCTCCCTCGGGTGAAAAAGTGACCCTGGGGTCCTTGGCCGATATCCGCCTGGAAGAGGGTCCGAGCCAGATCAACCACCTCAATGCGGAAAGGGCCATTATCATTCAGATCATACCGCCGCAGGATGTGCCCCTGGAAACCGCCATGGAAGATATTTCCGAAAAAGTGCTGAAACCGATTCGTGAGAGCGGCGCCCTTGAGAAGACCTATCATATCCGCATGGGGGGAACGGCCGACGATTTGACGCGTACACGACAAGCCTTGATTTGGAATTTCATTCTGGCCCTTGTCATCAGCTATCTGCTCATGTCGGCCCTGTTTGAAAATTTTTTGTACCCGTTCATCATCATGTTCAGCGTGCCCCTGGCAGCTGCCGGTGGCTTTGTCGGTCTTTTTCTGCTCAACCGGTTCCTTGTTTATCAGCCCCTGGACATCATTACCATGCTCGGCTTTGTCATTCTGGTAGGCATCGTGGTGAACAATGCGATTCTGATCGTTCACCAGACACTCAACAACATACGCAATGCTGCCATGGCATCCCGCAAAGCCATTGCCGAATCGGTCCGGTCACGAATACGACCCATTTATATGAGCAGTATCACCACGGTATGTGCCATGACACCCTTGGTGCTTTCACCCGGGGCCGGTTCTGAGTTCTATCGGGGGCTCGGCAGTGTTGTCATTGGTGGTATCCTGGTTTCAACGATATTCACTATTTTTTTGATTCCTGCATTGCTGAGCTTGACATTGGATACTGTATCCGGTCTCAAAAGAATATTGCACATTAAAAGCACGGACTCCTAAAGGAAGGAAGATATGAAAACATTTAATTTAAAAGAGATCAAGTCGCTGACCTATCAACGGCCGGAAATTCAAAAGGGATACGCGAATCAGACACTATGTGTGGATATCACAAGTGCTGACATTAGCATCAAACCGGTTTCCGACCAAATGAAGCAGATTTTTGTGGGGGGCAAGGGTTTTGATTTATGGCTACTGTGGCATGCTGTAAGTGGTACCACCCAGTGGACGGATCCGGAGAACACCATCTGTATTGCCTCGGGCCCCATGGGCGGGACCCCGTCCTATCCAGGATCAGGAAAGAGCATTGTGACTTCCCTGTCGCCCCTGACGGGGTCGGTTATCGATTCCAACGTGGGGGGCTATTTTGGCCCCTATCTTAAATTTTCAGGATTCGATGCCCTGGAAATAAACGGTCAGGCTTCACGGGAAGTGGTTGTTTATATTGACGGTGTCAGCGAGACCGTGACCATTTTCGAGGCAGGGGATCTGCCGGAGGATGCTTATGAGACCTCATCTGTGTTGACCCAGCATTTTGGGAATGAAAAACCAAGAGGAATTTCTGTGGTATCAACAGGCCCGGGTGCGAAAAACAGCTTGATGGGCTGTCTGAACGTCACCTGGTACGACCCAAAACGGAAACGGGCCAGATATAAACAGGCAGGTCGTGGTGGACTGGGCACGGTGTTTGCCCACAAAGGTATCAAGGCGGTTGTTGCGCGGTGGGACACCGTTTCCATGAATTCCAACAACCCGGCCGACAAGGAAACATTGAAAGTTGTTGCCAAGAGTTATTCCAGAGAAATCGTTGAGCTGGACCCGAAACAGAACGAAATGGCAAAAATTGGTACGACCCACCTGGTCCCTATAATGAACGATTTTGATCTGTTGCCAACGAATAATTTCAAATTTGGGCAGCACAAAATGGCGAGTCTGATTGGAAAGGATGTTTATAAAGATTTTTTTGATCCAGGGTTTGACGGATGCTGGATGGGCTGCACCGTTGCATGCTCTCATGGTGTAAAAGATTTTGTGCCGCTGACAGGCCCCTACAAAGGTGTGAAGGTTTTTGTGGACGGACCCGAGTATGAAACCATTGCTGGCTGTGGCTCCAACCTGGGTATCTTTGATCCCTTTACCATTGTCGAAATCAATTTCTACTGCGATGCCTACGGTCTCGACACCATCTCCGTGGGGACTACCATGGCTTTTGCCATGGAATGCTTTGAAATGGGTCTTATTAACGAAAGCCATACAGGCGGTCTGAATCTCAATTTCGGTAATCGGGATGCAGCCCTTGAACTGCTTCACCAGGTGGCCAGAGGTAAAGGCTTTGGGATGGTGCTCGGTCAGGGTGTCCGGCAGATGAAAAAACTGTTTACCTCGGAATTTGGTGTGGATGCGCAAATCCTGGAGGACATCGGTATGGAGTCAAAGGGTCTGGAATTTTCCGAGTACATGACCAAGGAATCTCTGGCGCAGCAGGGTGGATATGGCATGGCGCTCAAAGGACCCCAGCACGACGAAGCTTGGCTGATCTTTCTGGACATGGTACACAATTACATGCCCACATTCGAGCAGAAAGCAGAGGCTCTACACTGGTTTCCCATGTTCCGCACATGGTTCGGGCTTTGTGGTTTGTGCAAGCTTCCCTGGAATGATATTGTTCCGGAAGACAACAAGGACACAGAAGAACCCGCAAAAGTGATCAAGCATATGACCTGGTATGCCCAGTATTTTGGTGCTGTAACCGGGCGCAACGTCGTCCCGGAGGATCTCATCACCATCAGCGAGGCGGTTTATAATTTCCAACGCATTTTTAACTTGAAAATGGGGTTCGGCACAAGAGCCCAGGACACCCTGCCGTATCGTGCAATGGGCCCGGTGACGGAAGAAGAATACGATTCCCGCCAGGAACGCTACGATAGCCAGCTTACAGAGAAACATGGCATCGATATCGAGGGCAAGTCCACAGCGGAAAAGGTGGCTGCTTTACGCAAACTGCGGGAAGAACAATATGAAAAACTAAAAGATGCGGTCTATGAGAGAAGAGGATGGACACAGAACGGCATTCCCACGGTAAAAACCGTCAAGCGTCTGAATATCGACTTCCCAGCTGTTCTGGAGATTCTCAAGAAGAACGGAGTGACAAGTTGATCACCCTGGATGGCGAGCAGATGCCCTGGAAAAACGGCATGACCATATCGTTTTTGTTACAGGAGATCGCCGATGACCACCCATATGCTGTGGTCAAGATTAATGGTCGTTATGTATCCCGACCCAACTTTGATACGCATGTTATCCCGGAAAATGCTGAAATATTTTTAATACCGATGATCGCAGGAGGGTAAGCAGAGTTGTGCTGAAAATAGAGGACAGTGGCATCAACTGTCTTGATTTCTTGTTGGACTGGACAAAAACCCTGTACCTGGAATACCTGAGTTGAGTGATCCCTAAAACAATTATACTCAATCCGGGTAAGCATACCGATGCATTCTGTAAACTCATTATTTTATAAGGAGGCGTCATGCTTAAGAAGAATTACACAAAAACAGGCCAATTTTGCAGGGTGACATTTAAGATGCCACCAGATGTCGATGCCAGAAAAGTCATGTTGTGCGGAGATTTCAATGACTGGAATAAAAAAGCAACCGTTATGAAGCCTCTTAAGGATGGGAGTTTTTCGGTTACGATCACATTACCCGCAAACAGTTCGTATCGGTTCAAGTACTATCTTGGTACCCACCGATGGGAGAACGACTGGGATGCCGATGGCTATATCCACAACGATTTTGGAAGTGAAGACTCCCTGCTCAAGGTTTGATAAGGACTGTTACATTCAGGTCACATCCGTTGCGTAATTTGGGTTTGAATTGCGTGCCTTTGGGTGCGAGAATTCCTATATCTTCTAATGTTTTTAAGTTATTATACTATATGTTGATTTTGCACGATTTTTGCATTATAGGGGGTAGGTCAATTTTAAGCAGGTTGGTACATGCCCAAAAACCAAAATGCTGTGTGAAGGTATGAAAGATTATTCGGTTCTTAAATCAAGCAGAGAAGCGCTTCTGAGAAAAGCTGGTTTTAAGGAAGGTCACAACATTTTTACTAGCGGCCGTCTAAATCAAACGCTCAGATATCAAGTCGAGGCAGATGGGAACGAAGCAGGCTCCTCCGGCGATCAGAATTGATTTGCAATGTCCACAATCAATAGTGCGTTGCACATTCATCTGAAACGTCTGCGAACTTTTTTTCAGATACCGGATGTAATTCTCCTTTGCATAAAACAAACGGTGGCCTTAACCGTTTGTTTGCTTATTCCATTATCAAATCGGGAAATGTAACCTTTTTAGAGCCCCCCTATATCCTACCTAACTTAATTTATCAGCGTATATGCCTTAAACAACGAGCCTGTAAAGGAGGTCGAGAGCATGAAGTATTCGATATTAAGAGGTGCCGTTTCATTGATATTCATCTGGATGGTCATCACGTTGACCGGCTGTGGTGGGGTACAACATTCAGCGAGAGACGTAAAATCCAATGTCCTGGGGGCGGAATCCTGGCCCCGGCCGGCCCTTTTGACGACCCCGGAGCAACAAACAACGCCAGGTCTTTCGGTTGTGTATGCCCATTGTAAAATCAGACATCTGGACGAAATGCCCAGCCGCAAATGGATGGCAGAAAAGGGTGATCCTGGGGAACCGATCCGGATGATCGCCCACCAATTCGGAAATGGTGAGGTGTTCGGTAGTGGAAAAAAACGGTTGGTTTGTGTACAGATGCAGGGCTACTTGAAATTTGAAAAAAGTGGAAGATACCTGATCAAAGCCAACAGTAACGACGGTATTCGTGTTTTTTTGGACAATAAAATGATTCTCAACGATCCGGACGGCCATGCGGACCGTTATACATCAGAGAAAGAGATCGAGATTAAAGAACCGGGCCGATATGCTATCCTGGTGCGGTATTTTCAGAGAAAAGGAACAGCGGCTCTGGAAATGTACTGGAAAACACCCGGAGCCGACAAATTTGACATCATACCAGCCATGGCGTATTCACATGATAGCAATGCATCTTGATACAAAAAATCTTCTGTCAATTATTTTCAATATAAGGGGATAACGATGTTTCGCCTTATTTCGATTCGTGTCAATATTCTCACCAATTTTATGATTGTTATTGGTTTGATCGCTGTTTCACTGTTGGGAATGCAGTATTTTTTCAGCCAACGGCTGGCCAAGTCGGCAACCCATAAAAGCTTTGTTCAAACAGCCCGGCAGGTGACACAGCATATTCAAGCCCGTGATGCCCTGGCTAAAAACATGCTCTATCTTACCGAATTCTATCCGGAGCTGACACTCTTGCCGACCGACCCTCGCCACGGGAACACCATTGAACGTTTTGCCGTCAACATGCAACGCTCTGCACATATCTATGCCATGTATATCGGACACCCAAACGGCGACTTTTTTGAAGTGGTCAATATGGAAAGCGCCGCTGGGCTGCATGCACATTTCAAAGCGCCTCCGGAAACACGCTGGGCAATCATCAAGATATTTGACTCTCCCCAGGGCAGAGTACGACAACTTGATTTTCTAAACAACGCGCTGCAACTGATTTCAACCCGTTCAGAGTCATCTGAATATCGGGCCAATGAACGACCATGGTTCAAACAGGCGTATCAAAGCGATCAAGTGGTACGGACGGATCCCTATTTATTTTCAAACCTCCAGCAAAAAGGGATTACCTTTGCCAAAGTGATCAATGGTTCCCAGGCTGTTTTGGCTATTGACCTTACCCTTCAAAGACTCAATGCTCTTTTATATGAGCAGAAATTTGGTCCAAGCAGTGAGGTCGTGATGTTTGGCAGGGATGGCAGTATTATTGCGTCGTCTGACCTTCAGACGCCAGATGAAAAGATCAATGCTTTTCTGATCCAGGTCCTTGAGAAAGACCAGACAGACCATCTTCTACGTTATAAAGAGCATGGTGAGGATTGGTTTGCCATGGTCACGACCCTTTCGAATGAAATAAGTGCCGATACCCACCTGGGTTTTGCCATCGATGCGGATGTCATGCTCAAACCTTATCACGAAAAAATTCTTTATTCCCTGGCAATTGCCGTCATATTCTTGATTCTGACAATGCCGTTGATCTTCTATACCACCGCACGTATCGTCAGACCCATCAAGGAGCTCATGCTCCAGAATGATAAAATCAAAGAACGCCACTTTGATGAAGTCACACCCATCAAGACCCGAATTGCAGAACTGATGGATCTCTCTGATTCGCTGGTCTCCATGACCAAAAGCATCCAGGCATATCAAGAGGCGCAGGCAGAGTTGATGGATTCCTTTATCAAGCTTATCGCTGATGCCATTGATGCCAAGTCGCCTTATACCGGTGGGCATTGTCAACGGGTACCCGAGGTCGCGATGATGCTGGCTAAGGCCGCCAATGCCGTGGACGACGGTCCTTTTAAGAATTTCCGATTTGACGATGATGAGGCCTGGAGAGAGTTCGAGATCGGTGCTTGGCTGCATGACTGTGGCAAGGTAACTACGCCCGAGTACGTTGTCGACAAGGCAACCAAGCTCGAAACCATCCACAACCGGATTCATGTAATCCGAACCCGTTTTGAAGTGATCTGGCGCGATATGGAGATAGAAGCCTATGAACGGCGTTTTCACGGTGAAGATGAAAAACAGGTCATGGCCTGGAAACAAGAAGCCCATCAAGCCCTTCTGGATGAATTTGCTTTTATTGCCGAGTGCAATATTGGCGGAGAGTTTATGAGTCAGGAGAAGCAAAAACGTATCAAAAATATTGCAGGTCGTACCTGGATACGCCATTTTAGTGATCGGATTGGACTATCAGATGCCGAGCTGCTGCAGGTTGAGGGAATTGAAGAGATCCCGGTTCCGGCAGTCGAACAGCTCATGAGCGATAAACCCGAGCACCTGGTTAAGCGGCTCAACTTTGACGAGGAAGCCTATCACAACCAAGGTTTTAAATTGGACGTTCCTGAATTTTTATATAACCACGGTGAAATCTATAACCTCTGTATTGAAAAGGGAACCCTGACGCCTGAAGAGCGCTTTAAGATCAACGAGCACGTCATCATGAGTATTAAAATGCTGGAGCGGCTACCTTATCCTGAAAAGATGGAACAGATACCAGAATATGCCGGTACCCATCACGAAACCCTGATCGGCACAGGATATCCGCGACGGCTACACAAAGATGATCTTTCCATACCTGCCCGGATCATGGTCATTGCCGATATCTTCGAAGCCCTGACTGCTTCAGACAGGCCGTATAAAAAAGGCAAAACACTCTCCCAAGCAATCAGAATCATGGGCTTTATGAAAAAAGATGAGCATATCGATGCAGAGCTCTTTGAGCTCTTTTTAACTTCAGGGGTTTATCTCGAGTATGCAAAACGCTATCTGAAACCCGAACAGCTTGATGAGGTGAAGATAGAATCGTATCAATAAATTATTGCGAAATTGCAGGCATAAGGCATCCTGAAGGAGGAACCATTTGGATCCTAAAGACAATGAATACGATGTGGTTATCGCCGGCAGTGGCCCTGGGGGCGCAACAGTTGCCCGGGAGTTGTCCCAAAAAGGGAAAAAAGTTTTGATCCTGGAGTGGGGTGGCAATGATCCCGTTAAAGGATCGCTTGTACAGGCGTACCCGCAGATTTTCATGCCCGGAAAATCTCTTTTGATCACCGGACAGTTACTGGGCATGGTCCGCGGTATTACAACTGGGGGAAGCTCCCTCTTCTATTGTGCAACAGCGTTTGACCCTCCGGTGGCAATGCTGAAATCTTATGGGGTCGACATTACCGATGAGGTGAGAGAAGTCCGGGCTGAACTTCCGCTAAACCCTCTTTCCGATGAACTCATGAGCCCTGCTGGAATGCTGTTTATGGAAAGCGCTCTCGACCTGGGCTACAACGCAAGGAAACTGAATAAGTTCATCTACCAGGAAAAGTGTAAAAAGGATTGTGATCGTTGCAGCTACGGCTGCCCTGAAGGTGCCAAGTGGACTGCTCGTAATTTTGTCGAAGAGGCCATGGAAAACGGCGCAAAAATGATCAACCATGCCAGGGTGGACAAGGTTATCGTGGAAAACAACAAGGCCATGGGGTTGCAGTACCGCCATGGAGGAACATGCCACAACGTCTATGCACCCCAGGTGATTGTGGCTGCCGGGGGGATTGGATCTCCACAGATTCTGAGAAATACGGGCATCGAAGGCGTTGGCAGGGATTTTTTCTTCGATCCCCTTTGCTTCGTGTATGGGACGGTCAAGAACGGCGGCAGCGGGAAAGGCATCCAGATGTGTGCCGGCATTCATTTTGCCGAAGAAGGTATCGTCATGACCGACTTCAACATGACGCGAATGCTCAAAACACTTTTAGATCTCGAAGTGTTTCGATTCGGACAGGTATTCAATTACGCCAATGTCGTGCCAATTATGATCAAAGTCCGTGATGGGCTGGGAGGACATATCACCGATGCCGGATGGGTATGGAAACCGTTGAGGCCTTCGGACAAACACAAACTTCGAACGGGAAGAAAGCATGCGCAAAGGATCCTGAAAAACATGGGTGCAACGGATATTTATAACAGCTGGCTTCTGGCTGCGCATCCCGGCGGCACCGTCAAAATCGGCGAACATCTGGACCCGCAATTGCAAACCAGAATCAAGAATCTTTATGTCTGTGACTGTTCGGTGATACCTGAAGAGCTTGGGCTGCCGCCAACGTTTACGATCCTGTCCTTGGGAAAAAGGCTGGCCAAACATCTGATGTCCACGGATGAGAGCTACACAGCAGAAGCTGTATTGGAGACCCAGACGGTATGATAAGAAGATGCCGTTATTTTCGATAAAAAAAAAGGTGCCCGCATGAACGAACAGCGAGATCAAGCAGCGGAAACATCGCCCGTGGGAAAACCGCAAGGGGCGGATCCAGATTTCAATGAATTGTTGAACAAAACTCTGGAGAGAGTCCTGAAAACCCGTGAGGCGCGTTTGTTGCTGGTCGAAGCCATCCCAGTTGTCTTAAAGATTTGGGCAGGAGGAAGTGGCTGGCGAAGACTTGTTTCAAAGGTGGCCGCCGGCACTTTGAATAAGGGATTTTCCGGGGCGTCTGAAAACGGAAATGAGGCGATTGAAAAGCTTTTCAAAGATCCTGATTTTCTCGACGCCCTGCTTGAATTGATAACGGGGGTTTTCACCGGCATCGAGGGTGTGCTGATTACCGGGGCGCAGACGCTGGAACGCATGCCCCCCGATGACAAGAAAAAAATTGCCACGGAAAAAATCTCACGCTTAATGCACGGGAATACCGGTGCCATGGTGACCAACTGCGCACGGGTGATCAACGATATCCATCAAAATGACCCTGAGTTTTTATCTCGGGTGCTTGCGCCGGGTATCAGGAAATGGGTGGCGTCGGTTGACTTCGGGGAACTCAAGGCGGCCATGGATGGTTCCGCCCCAGGGTTGGTTTCCCTGGTTGAAACGACCAACCATGCCATGTGGCAATATCCCGCCAAGGTTATTTTATGCCTGTCTTTATTGCCGTCTCTTGCCAATATCATCGGCCGGTCGACCCTCGTATCCATAAGTCAACTGGAGGAAATACCCCCTGATCTGCTGACCGATATTGTCATTTCCCTGGCAAGAGAAATCGACGGACCCATGATTGCCGGACTGACAAAAGCTTTTACCGAAATCGTTAGAAAAGTACACACCGGCAGTGCCTTGCTGGGTGATGCCGGCGCCCCTCAGCTACCGAAACTTTTTTCTGAAAAAATGGAAGAGATCATCGTTGGAACGGATCCGGTTCTTTTCTGGAAAGCCAGGATTGCCATCGCCGAGATCAAGGCTTCTTTTGACCAGACCATGTTGAACGCACTTCATCAGAACCCAGAGCACTTGAAAGAAGCCATGTTGAAACATCCGGAACTGATCAATATCCGTCAACAGCAGATAAACAAAAAGCTGTTGCAGTTTGAAGCGATGGATGACGGGGAATTTGTGGCATTATGGACGGAAAGACTCGCTGCAACCGATGCCCAGGAAACCGCTGAAGTTTTGAACAATTTCCTAAAATTGGTCAACCGGCTATGGGATCAGAACCCCGATACTCTTGTGGACGTGCTTTCCCAATTTTGGAGCGCCATAGACGATGACGCGTTGGCCGAAACAGCTCAGTACCTTTTTGATAATTCCGATGGGTCTTTTCGGCCCGTGGCCAGAAGTGTGGTTCCCGGTCTGGTGACCTGGGTCTGTCATGTTCTGAGGCCGGAAGATGATGCGTATGAGGAAGATGCCGCCCGTGCCCGGGATGCTTTGCGCTCACTGCTGATGTCCGAGGAGGTTTAATCCATGCATTTTTTTTATGATGCGGTCACGCGCATCGAAAACCATGCCATCACCCGTTGGAAGCAAAGCGGAAAAAAGGTAGTGGGATACACCTGCTCCTATGTCCCACCGGAAATTTTCCATGCAGCCGGCATTCTTCCGGTTCGTCTGCGCGGCATCGAAACCGACGGGATGGAAATCGGAGACGCGTATTTTGGACCTTTTATCTGTAGTTTCCCAAAGTGCTTACTCCAACAAGCCGGCAAAGGCGAGTTTTCTTTTCTGGACGGGGTCTTGATTATTCCTGGGTGCGATGCCATGCGGCGTCTTGATGAATGCTGGCGAAAGGCGGGTGAAGATCACCAGGGGATCGTACCAACATGGTTTGAATATTTCGATGTTCCGCACAAGTCGGAAGTACACGGGATGAATTGGTTTGTGCAGGAGATACGAAACCTCATAGAGCGTATCGAGCGGCAATTCGGGGTTTCTGTTACCGGTACCGCTCTGCGCGAATCGATTCGGGAATACAATCGGGGGCGACGTTTACTCAAGACCGTGGAAACGCTCAGGGCCGAAAAAAACGTCAGGGTTTCTGGTACCGATGTCTTTAGCGCCACCATAGCAGGAACCGTTCTGCCCAGAGAAGAATATACCCGGCAACTGGAAAAATGGTTAGAGGATCTTTCCGGAAGAGATCCCCTCGAGGGTGAGAAAAAGAGATTGATGGTCATCGGGAGCATCGCCGATGAAATCGATCTGTTTCAGTTAATTGAAAACGGAACCGATGCGGTGGTGGTGGCGGAAAATCTCTGTTTCGGTGTCCGGTATGAGGGCAATGAAATTCCTGTAAACGGGGACCCAATCCTGTCGCTGGCAAGACACTATCTCGAAACATCTGTCTGCCCAAGAATGTTCGGAAAATACAAACAGCGCCTGGCATTGCTGAGGGAAAAAATTGAGCGGGCCGGAGTCGAGGGTGTCATCCTGCAGAACATCCGTTTCTGTGACCTTCACGGTTCGGAAAACGGGTTGTTTCAACGAGATCTGGAAGCCGAAGGTATCCCGTGTCTGAGACTCGAGAGAGAGTACGGCCCTCTTAAGGAAACAGGCAGGATTAAACTGAGGATTGACGCCTTTCTGGAACAGATTGCATGACAGGGATCATCCGTCAGTTTTAGAGCTTTACTTTTGTTTGGTTTGAAACGCTGAAAAATTAAAGCGTTTGCTTCGATTAATGGTTTAGGGAGATTGTTCATGAGACCGGAATTAAAGGAATACAATTATGACTGGATGATGGGAAAAACCCTAAAGGCGGCGGCTATGGTTCCGGGAGGAACACAGAAGGAAACCGATCTTGCTTTGAAGTATCTACCTTACTACCATGGGGTTGCCGACGCCTTTTTCAATGCCGGAGACCCCGGTATACAGCTGTTGAAAATGCTATCCCAGTATTATGAAAATATTCTGACCGCCAGGGAAAAGGGAAAAAAGATTGTGGCTACCACCTTTTGCCAGACACCGGCAATCTTTTATGCAATGGATGTCGTCCCTGTAACCTTCGAGGTACTCACAGCTCTGGGCGGGCTTGTCTGGAAAAGGGGACTTTTCGACTACATGGATTACTGCTGTGAGGTTGGCATGTCAGAGACCTCATGTTCATCACAACGCGGGGCCATGGGTGCATATCTGGCAAGGCTTGGTGAGGAAATCGATTTTGTGGTCTGCGACACCCCCGGCGTCTGCGATACCAACGCCAATGCATTCTCCTTTGCCGCCACCTATCTTGACAAGCCCTATTACCAACTCAATTATCCCAGCACACTGGGTGACGACCGGAGCGAAAAATACCACCTGGATGACTACAAGGAAATGATCAAATTTCTTGAAAAAAATACCGGTAAAAAGATGGACTACGATCGTCTTGCAGCCCTTATCAAAATAGTTGACCAGCAGGATGAATTGATCGGAGAACTCGAAGACATGTTTATGCTGGTTCCGGTTCCCATGCCGCCGTTGTTCAACCTGGCCATGTATGCCGGGAGGTTTGCCTTTTGCGGGCACGAAGCCTTCACCCGTCTTTTGAGCAGCATGCTCGAATGGGCCAGAACCCAGGCAAAACAAGGGCATTCAGGGTTGAAATCCGGAAAAGAAAAACTACGGGCCTATATGTGCTACATCGACCACTACACAGTGGACATGAACTTCTGGCATTACTTGGATGAACGAGGCATTGCCACCGTGGGCTCCATTCTTTCCCGAAATTTCAGGGATATCAGCACATATGCTCAGTTCTTGGAGGGATCTGGGTACGGTGTCGATGTGTCGTCACCCGAAGCCATGATCGACACCATCGCACAGATGAATGCACGCCTGCCCATGGTGCGTTCAATCCGGGGACCCTATGACAAGCGGAACATGTGGCTGGAAGAAACCCTTGCCATAGCAAAACTCTGCCATGCCCAGTGCATCATCTACAACGGGACGCCAGGCTGTCGCAACACCTGGGGGATGGTCAAGCCATTTTCCCGGGATCTGGAAAACCAGGGATATCCGGTGCACATCATGAATGACGATGCCTTTGATGATCGTGTAGAGTCATGGGATTCCACCAGAGAACGCCTGGACGAATTTTTCCAAGTAAGGGGGCTGTTATGACCATTGTTGCCGGATGTGATGTCGGCTCTCTGACATCGAAGGTCGTCATCATGAAGTCGGGACGGATTGTGGGAAGCGCGATTATCAAATCCCGGCCCAAACCCAAGGAATCAGCGGAAGTCGTGATGCAGGCAGCTCTTGATACGGCAGGACTCAACATGGATGACATTGCACGCTGCACTGGCACGGGATACGGTCGGGAGAAAATATCCTTTGTCCGGGATATAAGATCGGAAATTTCCTGTCACGGGAAAGGAGCACGGTGGTTGTTGCCTTCGGTGAGAACAATCATCGATATCGGCGGTCAAGACTGCAAAGCCATGAAAGTCGATGGAGATGGGCGGGTAATCCATTTCGTCGCCAACGACAAATGCGCTTCTGGAACTGGGCGGTTCCTCGAAGTGATGGCCGGAGTTCTGGGTATTTCAATTGAAGAACTGGGAATGTTTTCAACAGGTTCGAACGCTCCCGTCACACTTGCCTCCACATGCACTGTCTGGGCCCAGGCAGATGTGATCAAGTTTATCAACTCCGGTGTTCCCTTTGCGGACATCGGTGCCGGAATCAATGGCGCCATGGCCAAAAGAGTGGCCATTCTGGCCAATACTGTGAAACCAGAGGGAGACATTCTGATGACCGGTGGTGTGGCAAAGAATACCGGTGTTGTCAATACGCTTGAAAAACTCCTCGGCCGGAAAATAAAAAAAACGCGCAAGGCTGATCCCCAGATGGCTGGGGCCATCGGGGCGGCTCTGTTTTCGATGGAAAAGTTGAAAAACATCCCAGGCGGAGGAGAATAACATGATTGTGGCTGGATGCGATATCGGTTCCCTTACAGCCAAGGCGATTCTCATGGAAAACAAGAAGCTTATTTCAAGTGCTGTTATCCGAGTGAAAAGCAGACCATCGGTGTCAGCCGAGCAGGTGATGCAGATGGCACAGGAAAGGGCGAACCTTCAGCAGGACAGAATTGCATATATTGTTGGTACGGGATATGGCCGTGCGCAGATTCCTTTTGTGGACAGCGTTGAATCCGAAATTTCCTGCCATGCCAAGGGGGCAAAACATCTGATACCTTCCGCCCGGATGGTGATCGACATCGGAGGGCAGGACGCCAAGGTCACACGGATGGATGACGATGGAAAGGTGACGCGTTATCTATATAACGACAAGTGTGCCTCCGGAACAGGGCGATTTCTTGAGATCATGGCGGATGCACTCGAACTTCACCTTGACGAGATGGGCAACATTTCGAAAAGAGCCAAAGAGACACTTACCATTTCCAACCAGTGCGTGATTTTTGCCGAAACCGAGGTTATCTCACTGCTCAACGATGGAAAGGAAATCCCGGACA
>JAHEIB010000199.1 GCA_024639645.1 Deltaproteobacteria bacterium | reverse complement strand
GCTGGTGAGATATTTTTCTGAATGCTCTCCTGGTATGACTGCAGGATGACTGAAGCAGGCTCAAGGTCTTCCTGGGAAAGATCCGCATTTCCGGTGACTTGTATCAAGCGGTGATGATGGGCCCAGGTTTCTTGAAAAGCGCGGTTCACGTCATCAATTGTAAGAGATGCCACAAAAGGCACCATCAGGTCCTTTTTATCCGTGGGTGAAAGTATGGTACGGTCTGAATTTATCGCCCTTATTATATAACGGGCCAGTGACTGACTGTCCCTTGTTTTCTTTTGGCTGTCCTCCTGTTCAAGATTCGAAATAACATCCTTTTTCACCCTTTCCAGCTCCGGGGCCGTAAAACCGAAGACCAGGGCTTGTCTTAAGTTCTGCTCCAAGAATCCCAGTAGTGATTTCCATTCATCGGGAGCACCGTCGGCCGATATCATGGCATAGGCTATCTGTTTTGCGAACAGACCCGAGCCTATCCCGGCGGACGTGCCGGGGGTATTGCTTTTGCCAATGTGCGCGTCGAGTCTATTTTGCACGATCTGGTCGGCAATACGCTTTTTAATACGCTCCTTGCGGAACGCCAGCCTATCCGGTCTTAAGGGCTTTTTACTCAGAACCTCGATGGTTACCGTTGTGTTGCCGGCCTCTGCTTCATGGTGATGAAACGCCTGAACACCCTTGTGTTGGACCTCGCCAAACGCAAATTCCGGTGTTTCTGCCGTCCGGGGGGTAAAGGATGAAAAATATTCCCTGATCAGGGCTGCCGCCATGTCCAGATCAAACGAACCGACAGCCACCAGCGTCATCATTTCCGGCCTGTACCAGGTATCGTAGTACGCCTTTAGATCTGCCCGGGCGGCCCGCTGTAAAATCTCTTCTTTACCGATGGGCAGGCGTCGGGAAATCCGGGCGTCGGGCAGTTCAAACATGAGCCCAGAAACGAATGTACGGTATGATGCCGAGTCCCTCTGTCGTTTTTCAGCCAGGATGACTTTCCGTTCTCTTTCTATCTCCGATTCCAGAAGCAGCGCCCCTTTGGCATAATCCTGCATCACAAGAAGACCTTTTTTGAAGCTTTCTTTTTTACCATCCGGCAGAAAAATATCGTACACCGTTTCAAAAAAACCAGTATGCGCATTGGCATCAGCTCCGAATTGCATGCCGATGCTTTGAAAATATTTTACCAACTCACCCGGCTTGAAATGCTCTGAACCATTAAAAAGCATATGTTCCAGAAAATGGGCCAGGCCCTGCTGGCTCTCTGTTTCATTGGCCGAACCCGCCTGAATATTCAGGTGCATACTCACCCGGTCCTTGGGGTTCTGATTCTGCATGAGCACATACCGGAAACCATTGTCGAACCGGCCGACGACGATTCCAGGATCCAAGGGCAAATCACTCTTTTCATGCGGCCAGTCAAACCGCGATGCCGCCATGGCCTCCGGCTGTCCTGAAATGATCGTGTGGAGCCCATGGGGATAAAATGGAGCAAGAAATACGATCAAAAGAATAAAGGGCATTATTATTTTTTTACACATACAATCGTCCTTGTGTCTGGTTTCATACGTATTGTTCATAGCGTTGCTGCCGCGTAGGATGAAATCGCGGAGCGTTTTTATTTTGACATTCGCTTATGCTCTCGCTTATAAGCTGTTAACGCAACTTTCGGGTTTCACAACAGATAGAGCGAAATGTGATTATGCATTCCGCGTCTCCTGAATCCCGAAAATTGAGGTCTATGCAATAAGCGGGTCGACCGCTTATTGCTTATCGCTTAAAGCTTACGGATAAGTTAAGCCCTATGAGCCAAAAATCAATGATTGCCTATAAAGATGTTCTCAATCAGCCCCAGTATGCGGCTGTTTCATTCAATGATGGCCCCCTTCTCGTTATTGCCGGTGCCGGGAGCGGAAAAACCCGGACATTGACCTACCGAGTCGCAAGATTGGTGCAAGACGGCATTTCCCCCGCGTCCATTCTTCTTTTGACGTTCACGCGAAGGGCCTCTCAGGAAATGTTGAACCGGGCTTCTGAACTTCTGGACGAGCGATGCGAAGGTGTATCCGGAGGAACTTTTCACTCTTTTGCCAATGCGGTTCTGCGTAAATATGCTGCCTTCATCGGTTTGGACAACGCTTTTACCATCATCGATCGTGTGGACATGGAACACCTGATCAGCATCCTTAAAAAGGAATCGGGTGCCGGGCTGAAAGACCGCTCTTTTCCAAAAAATCGGACCCTGGCCAGTATTTTCAGTGCTTCCGTAAATAAGGTTTTATCCGTGGACGATATCATCTATGAAGACCATCCGCACCTGAGTCAGCACATGGATACCATGGTGAATCTTCACAACGATTATCAGCAATACAAGTCAGGTCACAGTCTCCTGGACTATGACGACCTTCTCATCTGTCTGCACCGACTCCTGAACGAAGATGCGGATATCCGGAATCGCCTTGCCGCCGCCTATCAATACATTATGGTGGACGAATACCAGGACACCAACCAGGTTCAAGCCGAAATTCTGTATCTTTTGACCCAGCAGCACCAAAACATCATGGTTGTGGGTGATGATTCCCAGAGCATTTACGCCTTCAGAGGCGCCGCCGTTGAAAATATACTTTCATTTCCAAATAGATACGCGGGTACAACCATCATTCGTCTGGAGGAAAACTACAGAAGTGTCCAGCCGGTATTAACCCTTACCAACACCATCATCGACAGAGCACCCAGAAAATACACAAAAACCCTTTTCTCCACCATAGAAGGAGACAACCTGCCGGTTCTGGTTCGGGCCGGAAGTGAAAACAGCCAATCCCGTTTTGTAATCGACAAAATAAAGGACTTGTCTCTGCAGGGTGTACGATTAAATGAGATTGCTGTCCTTTTCAGGGCGGGCTTTCACTCGTTTGATCTTGAAATTGAACTGAGCAGGGAAGCGTTTCCATTCATCAAGGTGGGTGGCTTCAAGTTTATGGATTCAGCCCATATCAAGGATGTCCTGGCCCATTTAAAGGTGGTGTACAATGCCGAAGACACCATCAGCTGGTACCGGATCCTTCTGCTCCTGGATCGCATCGGGCCAAAAAGTGCCAGGGATATTTTTAGAGCCGTCCAGAAGCAGCAGCATGGCGTCAAAGGCCTTAAAACCGCTGCGCTGAGTGATCGGATTTCAAAGCGGGTGGCAGATCTGGCGGATCTCCTTATTGCAATGGACCCCGGCCGGATGACCGTATCCGCCCTGGGAGAGGTGGTGTTGTCCTATTACCTGCCGATTCTGAAAAAAAAATATGACGACCACCCCAAAAGAGCCAGAGATCTCGATCAGTTGCTGGCTATCATGGAACGTTACCAGAGCCTGGAATCATTTCTGACAGACATGGCCATCGAGCCGCCAACCACAGCCGTGGATGAAACATTTTCCATGACAATCCCGGAAGATCAACGACTCACCCTTTCCACCATCCATTCGGCCAAAGGACTTGAATGGCACACGGTCTTTATCATCTGGGCGCTGGACGGCAGATTTCCCTCCGCCCATGCCATCAATAAGCAGGAAGACCTGGAAGAAGAGCTGCGTCTGATGTACGTGGCCGCAACACGGGCAAAGGAAAACCTGTTCATCACCTACCCAGGCCAGCTCTTTGACCGGATATCAGGGTCATTCCTAAATCGTCCATCAAGATTCCTCGATCAAATTCCTTTGGACGTATTGGCAAGAGAGACAGTGTACTAGAAGCAAGGGTTCGAGGGTTTAGGGGGGTACAAGGGTTTGAGGGGAAAGCGCATAGATGATAGCTCATCGGCCGGTTAACAGCTACAAGCCGGGGGCCGAGAGCTTACAGTCGACAACAACCCAATGAACTCAAATACACCAACAAAATAAAGAATCGACAACGTCACAACCGATAAAATCGCCCTGCGATATCGTCAGGAGTTGTCTCAAAAATAGGATTTTGGATAAAGATCAAGGCGGGCGAGCATTTCAAACCGCAGGAATACTAAAGTATTTTGAGGGGTTGGAACGGGAGTCCAACACAGAGCTTGGGCCAAAAGAAATTTTTGAGATACCTTCTCAGGAAAAATAGGTGGCTTCATAGACCTCGACCACTGTTTCCGGATCCCGCCAGCAGTCTCTGTGCAAACCTGCTTTTTCACACAAATGTCTTAGAAACGTCTCCGGATCGGGAAGCTGATCCCAGACCTGGGGCAAAAATGTGGATCGCCGCCATCCACTGGACAGAATCACCCCATGAACACCGGGTTTAAGTTGACGCGTGAGGTCTTCTGGGTCTTTAAAGGTCAGTTTTTGGGGTACGGTAAGGACACTGACTTCCAGATCGATGTCGGGCAGCTCTTCGATGGTCAGGGGTGAAAACCGGGGATCCTTGAAGGCGGCATTGATTGCATTTTCCTCCACGCCTTCTACCAGGGCTTGCAACGGTTCGATGGTGCCGATACAGCCCCTCAAGGCGTCTTTCTTGTGAAGCGTCACAAAACAGCCACCATTTTTCAGAACCGCTGGGGAAACATCATCCGGTATCGTTTCTTTTTGACCCGCATCCAGAGCCGCCTCGATGACGGATCGGGCCAGTCGTATCAGAAAGGCTTTATCCTTATTGGTAAGGTTTGCCATGGAGTGCATCCCCTATCAAGATCGAAAAAAAGCGTACCACACGTAAATCGCCAGAACCACCCAGGCTATAAAACACATGAAGTAGCTGCCCCAGTTGACATATCTGCTGGCCATACCATGCTTGTCGACCGCACCTACCCTTGCCTTGCATGATGGACATTTTGAGGCATCCAGGGGGATATAGGTATAGCACTCGGGGCATTTTTTGATGACATGAGATTCTTCCGCACTGATATCACGCTTTGATTTCGCCATATCGCCTCCCATCCCTCAACTGCCTAACCCGGATAGTATTTCTGATAACATGGAAATTTCTTTTCCCACCAGAGTGGGATCGATGTATAAAATCATGCAACGATCTTAATTTCCAAATCCCTCTTGAATCGTTATTTCACTTTTTTTACGAGCCTCTGACAGCCACAACTTAAAGGCTTTCAATTCCTTTTGCTGGCTCAGGATCTCCTGGAGTTGTTTCTTTTCCTTATCAAATTCCTGCGGATCTGGCAATCTTCGATCATTAAGACGAATAACATAAAAGCCGTTTTTCCCCCTGATAACATCCTCCCCGAGCGGCTGCGTCGATGAAAGTGTAAAAGCCATCTGGGAAATCTCGTTTTCCCAGCCAATATCCTTTATCTGATCGCTACGCTTGAAATAGTCTGTTGTTTTAAAGACAACACCGCTATCGGATTCCGCATCCTCTTCGGTTGGACCACTTTTCAGTGCAGCCAGGAGCTCCTTTGCCTTTTCTTCTGCCAGGGCAGCCTGTTTTTCTTTTTTCAGGTCTCCGGTGACGGCCTCCTTTACAGTTGCCAATTCAGGTATCTTTCCGGGTATGGATTCGATTACCTGGAGAATGTAAAAACCATCATCAAAATCTTGAATTTCACTGATTTGATTCCCGGAAAGGGCAAATGCTGCATCTGCAAATGCTTTT
>JAHEIB010000056.1:11134-17882 GCA_024639645.1 Deltaproteobacteria bacterium | reverse complement strand
CACTGGGCGGTTATGGGGAGTTTGTCGAAAGAGATGATGAGATAATCCCGGCCGTAAAAAGAGCCTTGGCATCGGGAAAACCTGCCTGTGTGAATGTGTTGACCGACCCCTGTGTTGTAAGCCCTGCCTCGATCATGTTGTCAGACGGCTTAAAAATGGAGTGATTTAAACAAGTCTCGCTACCAGGCCATAAAATCTGCCGGTGGTTTTTAGTTCTGGCACCTAATTTGCAATTGGAATCTCCGTGTTTACGAAAAATAACCCGAACAAGGAGGTCCATCATGAATATCGATAAAATTATATTTGCATTTGCAGGTTCAATGATTCTTTTGAGTGCGGCGCTGGCCTGGTTGCAAAGTACCTATTGGCTGTTTCTGGCGGCTTTTGTGGGCGCCAATTTACTGCAATCATCTTTAACCGGATTCTGTCCCGCCGCTATTATTCTAAAGAAACTGGGTGTTCGCCCGGGGAATGCATTTTAAAGTGAGCTGTAAGCCTTAAGCTTTAAGCCGCTTACCGCTTACAGCTAAAAAAGGAGAGACAGATGAAGGAAGGGACGCTTCAGCGAAATATTAGCTGTCTTCTAGGTATGGCACTCGTCTTGGCTATGGCTTTCGGTCTTCCGATATCGAGCCAGGCTGTGACACTTGAGACTTGCATCAATACCGCTCTTGAGACCAACCCGGGTGTTCAGGCGGGTATCACGCGCATCAACGAGGCCAGATACATGATCAAACAGGCGGAATCCGCTTATTATCCGCGTCTGTATCTGTCGGGTGCCTACGCCATGACCGACAATCCCCCCCAGGCATTCATGATGTCGCTCAACCAGAAAGATCTCGACATGAGGCAGCCGGACTTTGACCCGAACGATCCGGACCCCACCGACAACGTGAGGCTTTCCCTTGGTTTAAAATACCGAATTTATGACGGCGGTATCAAAACCATTCATGTCCAGTTGGCCAAAGAGAGTAAACAGCTGAGGGAGCTCGGCCTACGGGCAGTCCAGAACGAGCTGATCCATCAGGTGACGCGGGGCTATTACGCTGTGTTGCAGGCCCAGTCTTTTGTGGCCGTACAGGAGGCGTCGGTCAAAAGCCTGGAGGAAAGTCTCAGGGTTGCCACGGCGCGTTTCAACGCGGGGTCTGCTGTCAAGACCGATGTGTTGAATTTGGAAGTGAAACTGGCCCAGGCGCGGGAGGACACCATCCGGGCAAATAACGGCGTCCAGCTCGCCATTGCGTCATTGAACACGGCCATTGGATCGGAACTGATTTTATCCAGCGGGCTCCCGGTTCCGCCCCGGGAAGAGGTTCGTGAAAAGCCCGAAGCACCCGATGCCAGTGTTCTCGAAAACCGGCCTGAATTGAAAGCCACCCAAAGCATGTCCAGCATTAAGGAGCAGTCCTACGAAAAAGTTTCCCGTGAAAATCGTCCCAGCATGAGTGCTTTCGGGTCTTATGATTTTGACAGCGGTGACTTTTCGGAATTTGAAAACAGCTATCTCATGGGTGTCATGGCGGAATGGGAGTTTTTTGATGGGTATCAGCAGCGGAATAAAGCCAGGGCCGCCCGAGCCGAATGGCAGACCGCTCAAAAAGAGATCCTTAAAACCCGCAACGACCTTCGGTTGGATTTATATCAGGCATACCTGAAGGCGATGGATGCCTGGGAGCGGCTGGAGGTGAGCGAAAAGAGTATTCAGAGTGCCAGTGAAGCGCTGCGCATAACCTCGGAGATGTACAAGCAGGGTGTGGCGGAGATAACGGAGTTGTTGACCGCCCAGGTGGGATTGACCGCCCAGAAAACAAGAAGTGTTGCCGCCTATTACGAATATTTGACAGCGCTCTCCAATTACGACAGGGCCCGGGGACTGGCCGTGGGGCGGTATTTAAAATAGCGTCATAGGGTTCGAGGGAAAGAATTGTCATTTCAGACCGTTTTACGTTTTTAGGTATTAAGTGTCAGCTAGGCTCCAAGCCTTGGACTACAATCAATATCGCGCTAAGCGCAAATGTCGCCCGCAGGGCTAATGACCATAAATGACATCCGAAGGATAAATGGCAACCGCAGGCGTTAGTAGGGGGAGAACATGTCTGAAAAGAAAAAAGGTAAAGGACGCAGGGTGATGCGCTTTTTAAAATGGCCGGTATCTATCGTGGGGCTGGTGCTGTTGATCGCATGGACGGGGGGGGTGTTTCACGAAAAGACGGCAGCAGGAAAGCTTGAAGTTGAGGTCGGGAAACCTCTGCCCGAAAATGCCGGGACCTACACGGTCCAGGTGGAGCCTGTTGCGGCAAGGATCGATGTGGTTGGAACGGTCGCCTCGGAAGAAAGCGTTTACTTGAGCGCGAGAATCAGTGCTTATGTCAGCAGTGTTTTTGTGTCGGCAGGACAATCGGTCAAGAAGGGTCAGGTGCTCATCGAGCTGGACAATCGCGAAATGCAGGAGAAGATGTCAGCTGCCAACATCCATCTCAAACAATCCCGTACGGAATATAACAGGACCCTGTCTCTTTACAAGCAGAAAGCCGCCACGGAGCAATCTTTAACTGCAGCAGAGTCCATGTACAATGCTGCCCAGAGTCAGCTGGCGGAAATCAAGGTCATGCTCACGTATACCCAGATTCAATCACCCATCGACGGTATCATCACGGACAGGCGGGTGGAAAAGGGCGACCTGGCCAACCCGGGTCAGACGCTGTTGAGCGTATACGATCCCCTCAACATGCGGCTGGAGGTACCTGTCCCGATTCGTTTGATCGAGAAATTGTCTCTTGGACAGAAAGTGGAAATCAGTCTTGACCGGCCGAACCGGCCTTTCACGGGCCGGGTGTCTGAAATCGTGAGCGCCGTGGATCCTTTAAGCCGCACCCAGGAGGTCAAGGTTCACATCGAGAACGAAAAAGGGGATATACTTCCGGGCACATTCGGCCGTGTATGGGTGTTCGAAGATCCCTATCCGGCGGTCCTGGTGCCGGCAAGCGCCCTTATCCTGTCGGGACAGCTGGAGATGGTCCATCTGGTTCAGGATAAGCGTGTTGTCCGACGGATGGTGAAATCGGGCCCATCTTTTGGTGAAAAGATCGAAATTCTGTCCGGGCTGTCACAGGGTGACGTCATTCTGATATTCCCTTTGAAGGAGGATTCGTAAATGGAACACAAACCGTCAGCCCTATCCAATATCATCGAGTCCTTTCTCAAAGGCAACCTCGCCATCCTGCTGATTATCATCAGTCTTCTGGCCGGTGTGGTCGCACTGGCCGTTACCTCCCGTGAAGAAGAACCGCAAATCGTCGTGCCCTTGGCCGATGTGATGATTTCCTACCCGGGTGGCAGTGCCGAGGAGGTAGAAAAGCTGGTTTCCGCCCGGCTCGAACGGCTTCTCTATCAAATCGACGGTGTGGAATATGTCTACTCCATGTCGCGCCCGGGGATGGCTGTGGTTACGGTTCGATTTCATGTTGGGCAGAATCGTGAAGAGAGTCTCATCAAGCTCTACAACAAGATCAGTCAGAACATGGATCAGGTGACGCCCGGAATTGCCGGATGGATTGTCAAACCCATTGAAATAGACGATGTTCCCATCGTCAATGTGGCACTTTACAGCGATGAAATGGATGAACACAGCTTGTACCGCGTTGCCGAAGAAGTGGTGGGAAAGCTTCAGCACATTTCCAACAGTGCCAGAATCAGTGTTCATGGTGGCAGAAAACGGGCGGCTTATGTCTACCTGGATCCGGAACGCCTGGCTGCATACGGTCTTTCCGCCATGGAAGTTGCCGGGGCCATCCAGATGTCCAATGCCCAGATGCAGAGCGGTGAATATGAAAAGGCCAATGAAGCGATTCGGGTTGAGGCTGGCCCCTTTATCAAAGATATCCGGGAGATCAAGAATCTTCTTATCACACTCCATCAGAACAGACCCGTCTATCTGCGGGACGTGGCAGACGTACAGGACGGTCCCGAGGAAATCTTTTCTTACAGTCGTATTGGTTTCGGACCGGCTCATAAAAAAGACGACCGGATATTTTCGGACGACAGCGCATTCCCGGCGGTTACCATTGCCGTGGCAAAGAAAAAAGGAAGCAATGCGGTATGGGTTGCCCGGCAGATCGAAAAAACCATGCAGGACCTGAAGCGGGCCGTGCTGCCCCATAACGTAAGTTACCAGATTACAAGAAATTACGGAGAAACCGCCAACGACAAGGTCAACAGCCTGGTCAAAAGCCTTGGTGAAGCCATTATCACCGTGATTGCGTTGATTACCTTTTACATGGGATGGCGTACCGGTACCATTGTGGCCATTGCCGTACCCATCACCTATTCACTGTCCCTTCTTTTCAACTACCTGTTCGGCTACACCATCAACCGGGTGACGCTGTTTGCCCTGATTCTGGCTCTAGGACTTGTGGTGGACGATCCCATTGTGAGTGTGGAAAATATCTACCGGCACCTGACCATGGGCGGCCGCAAAAAACTGGAAGCCATCTCCATTGCCATCAACGAGGTCATGCCGCCGGTGATTCTGGCTACACTGGCCATCATCGTTTCCTTCTTGCCCCTGTTTTTCATCACCGGTATGATGGGGCCCTACATGCGGCCCATGGCCTTGAATGTTCCCCTGGCCATGCTCATGTCCATGATTGTTTCTTTTGCTATCACTCCCTGGGTTTCCGCCAAGCTCTTGAAACAAGAAGCTACCGGGCAGGAGCCCTTTGATCTCACAAAAACCACCAATTACCGGGTATATCGCCGGATCATTCTTCCCTTTGTCAACTCGAAAACCAAGAGTTTCATGCTCCTTTTCGTGGTTGCCATTCTGTTTTTATTCTCCATGGCACTGACACTCACGGGACATGTGCCGCTGAAAATGTTGCCCTTTGACAACAAAAACGAATTTCAGGTGCTCATCGATGCACCGGAAGGAACCACCCTTGAAACCACTGATGCCGTGGCCCGAAAAGTGGAAAATGTCCTCATGGCCATGCCGGAAGTCACCAACTATACTACCATAGTCGGCTCAGCCTCTCCCATGGATTTTAACGGGCTGGTGCGTCATTACTACCTGCGGAAAGGCGCCAGCGTAGCAGACATCCGGGTGAACCTGCTGCACCGGAATGAACGCGAAATGTCAAGTCATGCCATGATCCTGAGGATCCGCAAAGACATGCAAGCGATTGCCCGGGAGAATGGTGTGAGCATCAAACTGGTGGAGGCGCCCCCTGGTCCGCCGGTTCTTTCCACTCTTGTGGCTGAAATATACGGCCAGCCGCATCACACCTATGATGACCTGATCCAGTCCGCCCAAAAGGTCAAGGGCCGCATGGCACAGACAGACGGGGTTGTGGATATCGACGACATGGTAGAAGCGGACCAGCGGAAGTTCTTCTTTCGGGTGGATCGTGAAAAAGCAGGCCTCAATGGTGTTTCCACCGAAGATGTGGTCAAGACCCTTAAGATTGCCCTTGATGGTATACCGGCCGGGATCGTGCACCTGGAGACAGAACAGAATGAACTCCCCATCGTGCTGCGGTTTACCAGGCCGGCCAGATCGGACATAGCGCGTCTAAAGACCATCACCGTGATGGGCCGCAGCGGGAACAGGGTTCAAATGGGCGAGTTGGGCCGTTTTGAAGAAACACGAGAGGACAAATCGATTTACCACAAGAACCAGGAGCGCGTGGTTTATGTAACAGCCGAGATGGCCGGCAGGGGGCCTGCCTATGCCGTGCTTGAACTCCAGAAGTACTTCAAGGAAAACCCGCTGCCGTCCGGCATACGTTTGGATTGGAGTGGAGAAGGCGAATGGAAGATCACCCTGGATGTTTTCCGGGATCTGGGTCTGGCCTTTTCAGCCGCTCTGGTGGGCATCTATGTGCTGCTGGTCTATGAAACCGCATCCTATCTAATACCAGTCGTGATCATGCTTTCGATCCCTTTGACCATGATCGGGATCATGCCGGGATTTGCTTTCTTGAATATCATCATAAACCAACCGGTGGGAGGGTTTGCAAATCCGGTTTTTTTTACCGCTACCGCAATGATCGGCATGATTGCCCTGAGCGGCATCGTGGTCCGGAATGCCATCATCCTGATCGACTTTATCCAGGCCCAGGTCAGACGGGGAAGCGCCCTCGTGGATGCCATTGTCGAGTCGGGCGCCGTTCGCTTCCGACCCATATTTCTAACGGCCGGCACCACCACCCTGGGGGCCTGGCCCATTACCCTGGATCCTATTTTCAGTGGATTGGCCTGGTCCATCATTTTTGGTATGATTGTTTCCACAGCCTTTACTTTGCTGCTGATACCGGTTGTCTATTATCTACTCTACGGCAAAAAAGAGATGGTAGTGAAGGCGGAGGATATCTAAGCTGTTAGCCATGAGCTATAAGCGGCTTAGAGCCTATTGCTTAGCGCTTTTCGCTTTACCGTAATATTCACAAAATGACATCTGGCACGGCTCCAGTCGACAGTGTTTTTCTAGACCGGTGGAAACGCTTTGGTGATCTCGCTTGAGATGAAAATTCAACCAGGAGGATGTCTGGTTGAGCTCCCACATCCTGGGGGATACACATCCTGAAAGCAGGTCATGACAGGATCCGCTGTAAACCATGCGCCGGTACGTTTTCACCCAGACACAGTTTCGGTCCGGATTCACCTCGCACATGCCGTTGCGGCTGCCGCCGCAGGCGCCGTTCCTGGTATGTTTGGGGCACTGGGATTCGGGGCATAAAAAGGCCAGATG
>JAHEIB010000056.1:0-11034 GCA_024639645.1 Deltaproteobacteria bacterium | reverse complement strand
TTTTCACCCAGACACAGTTTCGGTCCGGATTCACCTCGCACATGCCGTTGCGGCTGCCGCCGCAGGCGCCGTTCCTGGTATGTTTGGGGCACTGGGATTCGGGGCATAAAAAGGCCAGATGCTGGATGCCGCAGTCTCCGCAATGCTGGCAGTTCAACAGGATTTTTTTTGCTGCGTTTTCGAAAAACACCAGTAGTTTTTCAGCTGTGGGAGCGCCTGTGACCCATCGGCTAACTTTTTCCATGGTACGGGCATGCTTGGATTCGAAGTTGAAGAACTGGTCATGCATGGACTTCATCAGCGTATGGTGAATTTTCTCAAACAATGGAATGGATTCCGATTGGTGCCCAAAACCGTTCAATGACGCATTTTCAGAAGGTTTTCCTGGAAATACATAAAAACCTTTTGGGACCGAAAAATCGAATTCCGGCAGAAAATCCTGCCATTGATCCTGTATGGCTTTCATGCGGCTCATAATATCGCCCGCCACGTCAAAAGATTTATGAACCCCACCCAGGTGCATCCCCTGATAGCCGAGTCCTTTAAGAATGGCGCCCAGTTTGGCTGCCCTTTCGATGGCCTTGTTGCGCCCGGCTTTTGGATTTTTCCATTCGTCCCGTATTTTTTCAAAAAGTTTGTCGGTGACTACGGCACCGGGTACCAGCCCTTGATTCATGATCTTGGCTGACCTGGGTGTCAGAAGATAGATAGAACCGAATACCGGCAGATCCACTTCAAGCTGCTTTAACACCGTCATCAGTTCTGCAAACTTTCTTACATCATATCCGAGCTGGGTGATGATGAAGCGGGCGCCGGCTGAAATTTTCCGGCAGAGTTTGGCATATTGCGCAAAGCATTCAGCCTCGGTGTATTTGAAAGGGGATACGGCACATCCCGTAAAAAAACCATCTGGATCGCCGGCTTCGTGAAAGCGCTGGTTGAGTTGATCAAGCATCATCAGGAGGTTCACAGCGTCCAGATCGAAGACAGGCGCTCCTTGACCGCCAAATCCCTTGCCAGTGTAGTCCCCGGTCAAGGCCAGTAGATTCTTCATGCCCATCATGGCCAATTGGAGGGCCCTGCTTTCCATACCAACCCGGTTCATGTCGCGGCATGTAAAGTGAACGATGACATCCATGCCGACCTTGAAGATATCATGCCCAAGAACATCCGGGCTCAGGGAAGGGTTCCCTCCGGGGTTGTCGGTGATGGATACGGCTGAAAGCCTTCCATCGGCAAATGAATCCCGGGCGATGCCCATGACGGTGTCCACTGATCGACCCGAGGAGTCTTTGCCCGGGACCAGTTCCAGGGTGGTAATGAACTCTCCCGGAAGATACAAGTCGTTTTGAAATACGCGCAGCATGGTAGATGAACCTACACTATATTGGGCGAATGATAAAGGGTTATGCGACAAGCATTGAGCCATAAGCCGTTTTTTGCTTAATGCCTATTATCTCAAATTTCTGGATCCAGCGAACGCGAAATGAATCATTCCCTGGCGCTTTGCGAACTCGACGCAAGGGCTCCTAATATCAGCACCGGCCATGGTGTTTAACAGGCATGGCGGCCAGATGACCGGGTTTTCATATTGGATCTTCATTGTCATGCGCTGATGTAAGGCGCCCTAAGCGCCTCAAACAACGCAAATCGCCATTGGATCACCCATTTCACTCTATCTGATGGTGAAACCTGAAAGTTGAAACCATAAACCCATTTATTGCTTAAGGCTTAAAGCTTATTTAGCCTTGACAAAAGAATCTATATCCAATTAGTTGGCATACGAAGGATTTATATATGGATAAGTTTAAAGACTGTGTCATATTCTTACTGGCCAAGGCTTACCAGAAAGCGCATGGCACCTTTAAAAAACGTTTGACCGGGTATGGCCTGACCCCTATACAACACCTTATTCTCGAGGTGCTCTGGGACGAAGACGGCCTGTCGGCCAGAACGATCAGTGAGCGACTGGTACTGGATCCGGCTACACTGTCAGGTGTTCTGGAGCGAATGGTTTCAGGGGGATGGATTTTCAAGCATCCAGATCCGGAAGACAAACGCACGTTGCGCATTTGCTTGTCCGACAAGGGTGTTTCATTAAAGCCCAAACTTACTACCGAGCGGGATCAGGCCAATCAAGAGTGTCTGGACGGACTAACCATGGAAGAGAAGGTTTTGTTGAAGCGCTTGTTGAGAGATGTTTCGTATACCAAATAAATTACCCATGCGAATTTATCTGACGCGGCCTAGCCGCTTTTTTAAGGAGGGTGGAAAATCATGAAGGATCCGTTATTTAATCCAATCAAGATCGGTGGGTTGGAAGCCAAGAACCGAATTTATCTGCCGGCCATGCATATGAACATGGCTCAAGATTACAAGGTCACGGAGCAGCTTGTTGAATTCTATGCCGAGAGAGCTCGCGGGGGCGTGGGTATGATCAGCGTTGGCTATGCTACCGTGGACGAACTTTCGGGCTCCACAATGAACATCGGCGCACACAAAGATGAATTCATTCCCGGGCTCAAGGATCTGGCCGACGCCATCAAGAACCACGGCGCTCGGAGTGCCGTGCAGTTGAACCATGCTGGTCGCTACAATTTCTCTTTTTTTACCGGCGGGAAAAAGCCCGTGGCACCTTCGCCAGTCCCGTCCCGCATGACCAAAGAAACACCGCGTGAACTGAAGATTGAGGAAATCAAGGAAATTGTGGAAAGCTTTGCCCAAGCTGCGCGGCGGGTAAAGGAAGCTGGTTTTGACGCCGTGGAGGTTTTAAGTGGTACCGGGTATCTCATCTCTGAATTTTTGTCACCTCTCACCAATCTGCGTACGGATGAATATGGTGGATCCTATGAAAACAGAATGCGTTTCGGTCTGGAAGTCATGCAGCAGATAAAAATAGTTACGGGCAGCGATTACCCTCTGATTGTGCGTATGAATGGTAATGATTTTATGCCCGGGGGCCAGGGTCGTAAAGAACTGGCTGTGTATGCCCAGGCGCTGGCAGACGCTGGCGTGGATGCACTATGCATCAATGTGGGCTGGCACGAAGCGCGGGTGCCCCAGATCACCACTTCGGTTCCCAGAGGAGTGTTCGGATATCTGGCAAAAGGGATCAAAGATCTCGTGGATGTGCCTGTCATCGCCAGCCACCGCATCAACGATCCAGCCACGGCCAGGGAAATGATAGCGGACGGCACCTGTGATATGGTAGCCATGGGGAGGCCCTTGATCGCGGATCCCTATCTCCCGCAGAAGGCTGCTACTGGTCGTGAAAAGGAAATCGTTCATTGCATTGCCTGTGCCCAGGGCTGTTTCGACCACTTGTTCAAATTGAAACAGGTGGAGTGCCTCTGCAACCCCAAGGCAGGACATGAAAAGGAGTGCCGCCTGAAGGCTTCCGATTCACCTTCAAAGGTGATGGTGGTGGGGGGTGGGCCTGCCGGCATGAGTGCAGCCCTGGCAGCTGCCGAATGTGGGCATGAGGTGGTGATATATGAAAAGGAAAATCGTCTCGGCGGTCAACTATACCTGGCGTCTGCGCCTCCGGGGAGGGCTGAATTTTCAGAACTGGCCAGGGATCTTGCCACACAGGTAGCTGTTCATAAGATCCGGGTGGTTCTCAACACGGCCGTAGACGAAAAGATCCTGGATGATGAGAAGCCGGGTACGGTTATCCTGGCAACCGGTGCGAAACCCATTACACCACCGATACCCGGCGTGGAGTTGGCACACGTGGTTCAATCCTGGGATGTACTGTTGGACAGGGTTGCCACGGGCCGGCGGGTAGTGGTGATCGGTGGTGGGGCAGTAGGGGTGGAAACCGCCCTGTTTCTGGGTGAAAAGGGAACACTTTCCGGTGAAGCCCTCAAATTTCTAATGGTGAACAAAGCCGAAACACCCGATGATTTATACGAACTGGCAACCCAGGGAACCAAGGATGTCGTGCTCATCGAAATGATCAAGAAGATCGGCAAAGATATCGGTCTAACGACTCGCTGGGGCATGCTTCAGGACATGTCGCGTATCGGGGTTAAAACCAATGTCTCCACCAAAGCGCTGGAGATCACGCCCCAAGGGGTCACCGTAGAGATGGCTGGGGAAAAAGAAACCCTGCCGGCAGATACCGTGGTTCTGGCCGTGGGGTCAGAATCATTTAATCCCCTGCAGGAAACCATCGAGAAAAAAGGTATTCCCTGTCAGGTTGTGGGGGATGCACAAAATGTTGCCCTGGCTTTTGATGCGGTTCACAACGGGTTTGCTGCTGGTCGTAGCATATAGACGTCATCTCATGCATGCCTGTGGCTTGAGATGCGAGACCGCCTTGACCTGATACCAACATATTATTTTTGAGATAGTTTCTACCTAAAAGGCCTAATATGAATAATCAGGATAGCTGTGGTATATGGAACAAAAACAGGGAATGTCTGGTACCCACCGACAAACTGACCCTGCTGCCATGTTATCACCAGGAAGTCATCCCGGCGTCATATCTTGATGCCATGGGTCATATGAATGTTCGCTGGTACATGGCTCTTTTTGACACATCGGTTTGGAATTTTTTTATATCACAGGGTCTGGATGAAAATTATTTTAAAAAAAGAAAAATGGGTGTTTTTGCTCTCAAGCACATCGTGCAATATTTTTCAGAGGTAACGGTGGGCGAAAGGGTTTGCATGCACATCAGGTTGCTGGGCAGAAATGAGAAACGATTTCATTTCATGAATTTCATGATCAATGAAACATCAGGTAAGCTGGCAGCGACACTGGAAGTGATGGGCACACATGCAGATTTGACCCTCAGAAAAGCCGCGGCGATGCCCCAAGGCATCCGGCAGAAATTCGACACCCAGATCGAGAAAGATCGCCATCTTGACTGGGAGGCGCCTGTAAGCGGCGTAATCAAAATATAACTGAAGGCATAAGTAGTAAAGTATAAGTATTAAGCTGTCGCCAGCTTATGCCTAATCGCTTAGAGAGGGGATAACCATGATAAAGACACGCATAACCAAACTCTTCGGAATCGAGCGTCCCATTGTCCAGGGGGGACTCATGTGGGTCGCCAAGTCCGAGCTGACTTCTGCGGTGGCCAATGCCGGTGGGATCGGGTTTATGACCGCCCTGACGTTTCCAGAGCCGGAAGGTTTGCGGGCAGAAATTCACAAATGCCGACAATTGACAAACAATCCTTTTGGTATCAACTTGACCTTCTTGCCCACCTTGCGTCCACCCGATTATCCCGCGTATATCAATGTCTGCATCCAGGAAGGAATTCGCTTTGTGGAGACGGCCGGCAGAAACCCAGAGCCCTACATGGATCAGCTAAAATCCGCCGGCATAAAGGTTATACACAAGTGTACGTCGGTGAGACATGCAGTCAAAGCACAAAAAATAGGCTGTGATGCCGTCAGTATCGATGGTTTTGAAGCAGCGGGTCATCCTGGTGAAGACGATGTGACGACCATGATCCTGGTTCCACTCACCCGGGATGCCATCGATCTGCCTATCATCGCATCCGGTGGCTTGGGGGACGGTCGCGGATTGGTGGGCGCCCTGGGTCTGGGTGCCGACGGTATCAATATGGGAACCCGTTTTGTGGCCACGCAAGAAGCACCCGTGCATGCCAACGTGAAACAGGCCCTGGTGGATCACAACGAACGCGACACACGCTTGATTATGCGGACTTTGCGAAATACGGAACGGGTCATGCACAATCCCGTGGTGGACAAGGTGCTGGAAATTGAAAGCCGTGGCAACACGCAGATAGAAGATATCGTCCCCTTTGTTTCCGGACTAGTGGGAAAAGAGATGCTTGAGCAAGGGCAGATGGAAAAAGGAATTCTGGCCGCCGGTCAAACCTTGGGGCTTGTTAAGGACATCCCCACATGCCAGGAGCTGCTTGATCGCATCATGGCAGAGGCGGAAAAAATTATTAGAGAGAAATTTTCTCAGGTGATAACAGATTAGGAGGCAGTAACGTATGGATCTATTTGCATCGACCGAAATAAATGGAATGACACTGGCAAACCGGTTTGTACGGTCAGCAACTTGGGAAGGCATGGCCACCGAAGATGGTGCCGCTACCCCGGACCTGATTCAGCTCATGGCCGAACTCGCAAAAGGAGGGGTTGGGTTGATTGTCAGCAGCCATGCCTATGTAACCAAGCAGGGCCAGGCAGGCCCATGGCAGCTGGGTGTCTATACCGATGACCTAATGCCGGGATTGCAGAAAATGGCCGCTGCGGTTCACGCACAGGGTGGCAAGATCATAATGCAGTTGGCACATGCCGGATACCATGCGAATGGGAAGTTGAGTGGTATGATGCCGGTGGCGCCTTCGGCTGTTGCGTTGATAGCCAAATCACCTCGCAAGGTCTTGACTGAAGAGGATATCCAAGACATTGTACAGGCTTTTGCAGCGGCCGCCATCCGGGCAAAAGAGGCCGACTTTGATGGTGTCCAGATACATGCTGCCCACGGGTACCTGCTCAGCCAATTTCTTTCCCCCATTTATAACCATCGCACAGATGGTTATGGCGGTGGGATTCAAAATAGATCCAAACCCATGATGGCGGTATTAAAAGCTATCCGCAAGGCTGTGGGCAATGACTATCCGGTACTAATCAAAATGAACTGCGGGGATTTTATTGAAAACGGTTTGATTCTGAAAGATGCCATACAGGTAGGGAAGATGCTGGCGGAAAGGGGCATCGACGCTATCGAGTTGAGCGGGGGCCTGCTTACCGGTGGCAGAATGAGTCCCAGTCGTATGGGTATTCATTCACCGGAAAAAGAAGCTTATTTTCAAAAAGAAGCCAGGGCATTTAAGACAGAAGTCCAGGTGCCGCTGATTCTGGTAGGGGGAAATCGATCCTATGAAAAAGCCCAACAGATTGTCGATAATGGTATAGCAGACTATATTTCCTTGTGTCGCCCTTTTATCCGGGAACCGGGCCTGATCAATCGATGGCGATCCGGGGACTTCACAAAATCAGCCTGTCTTTCCGACAACAAGTGCTTCGGGCCCATTATGACAGGTAAGGGTTTGTTTTGCGTTATGGACCGGGAAGAAAAAGAAGCATCCTGAAGGGCTCAGACGGCATGCATGAACGTTATCTTGTTCTAAGGGCTTGCCGGGCCGGTATGTTATTTGTTGGAACTTACCATGAAATCCGTGTCAGACAGCGAAGTTAATGCTTATGGAAAAGAGCGAAAAGAGTGTGCTGGAAAATTTGAATGCAGGGGTGTATGCGCTGGATGGCAACATTGTTTGTTATGCCAACAGGGCCCTGCTGCAGATGCTGGGTTATGATAACCCTTCGGAATTCAGGGGCAAAAACATTTTGGATGTGGTTCATCCAGAGGACAAGCTTTTGTTTGGCAATGGTGTACTGGCCTCAACCCAGACAGCCGGAAAAAGGGAACCGATTGTTCTCAGGCTGGCCAAAAAAGACGGATCTTTTGTGTGGGTCAGCGGCCATCACCCTGGTGGGCAGGCCCGGGTGGGTTCCAAGGGCTTTGGATGTCTGATCGATATCACGGCCCTCAAGAACAGGGAAGCCGCCCTGAGTGAAACAGAGGAAAACCATCGCATCGTCCTCAATGAAATCGAGGATGGTTATGTGGAAAACGATCTGTCTGGCAACGTCATTTTTTGCAATGATGCTGTCTGCAAAATTTTAGGTGTTTCCCGGGAATGGCTTATGGGCAGAAATTATCGCGAGACCACCGACGAAGAGACGGCCAATGCGTGTTACCAGGCTTTTAACCGTGTCTATCTAACCGGCATTCCCAGCAAATCCTTTATCTTTGAGACATTTACCCGGGGTGGTCTTCGAAAAATACTCGAGTATTCCATATCACTGAAAAAAGATTCAAAGGGAGACCCCTCAGGATTCCGCAGTATTGTTCGAGACATCACAGACCGAAAGCGGGCCAAAGCCGATGCAATGGAAAACCGCAATCGGCTCAGGGCTATTTTTCGCAGTGTGAAAGATGCCATCATAACCGTGGATACAGATCTCAGGGTGATCGAGGCCAATCAAGCAGCGCACACCATCTGCGGATTGGAGACAAAACAAATCATCGGCAAAATATTTACGCATGTTTCAAACCGGTGTGACAATGCCTGCCATGAGGTCTTGCTGGAGACACTGAAACGAAAATCGAGCATCAAGGGCTACCAGGTGGAGTGTGGTAATCCACAGCGGCCATCTCAGAAATCGGACCTTTCCTGTTCCCCTCTCCTGGATAAGAACGGCAAATTCATGGGGGCCGTTCTTGTTATCAGGGATATTACGAGATTGAACGAACTGGAAAGAGAGCTTGCGGAGCGGAGCCAGTTCCAGAAAATCATCGGCAAGAGCAGGCCAATGCGTGAGCTTTACAAGCTGATGGAGGATCTTGCCGATCTGGAGACGACTGTTTTGATTACGGGTGACAGCGGGACCGGCAAAGAGTTGGTGGCCAAGGCCCTTCACAATATCGGCAACCGGGCATTCAAGCCTTTTGTGACGGTGAATTGCTCGGCTCTGGCTGAAAACCTGCTTGAAAGCGAACTTTTCGGACATGAAAAAGGTGCCTTTACTGGTGCGGTCAAAGATGCCAGGGGCCGATTTGAGACAGCCGAAGGGGGCACCATACACCTGGATGAAATCGGTGATATTTCAGCCAGAATTCAGCTTAAGCTACTTAGGGTGCTGCAGGAAAAAGAATTTGAGCGGGTAGGGGATTCTGCTACCATGAGCGCCGATGTCCGTATCGTGGCCAGTACGAACAAGAACTTGAAGCAGAAGGTTATGAAAGGTGAATTCCGGGAAGATCTCTACTACAGGCTTAAAGTCGTCGAAATCCAACTTTCTCCCTTACGCGACCGTCTGGAGGATGTTCCCTTGCTGGTGGATCATTTTATTCAGAAATTTAACAAGGTCTTTGGTAAGCAAGTCGAGAAGCTCGACGATGAGGTTCTGGGCGTTTTTATGGCGTACCAATGGCCTGGAAATATACGAGAGCTGGAGCATACCATTGAACACGCTTTTGTGCTCTGTCATGACAACATCATTCACCTGCGGCACATCCCGACCGATATACGGGAAGTGTCCCTGCCCGGGAAAGCTTCAGTCAGGAGAATGCCTGAACAGGATCGCGGTGACATCGAGGCGATACTGAAACAGACCGACTGGAATGTGGCCAAGTCAGCGCGCCTTCTGGGTATCGGCCGCAGAACACTTTACAGAAGAATTTCACAATACCGCCTTGTCCGGCCCGCGCGTTAGGGAATGCCCCCAATGAAAACGATTTAAAAAAGTGTGCCCAATAACGGCCCCAATCTTTGCAGTCGTTGTTATAAGTACAGTCGGTTTGGCTTTTATAGGGTTTGTAGCAGACAAACGGTCCTCATTCGGACCGTTTGTCTGCTACAAACCCTTATGCCGCCATCCTATTTTCGAAACAGTATTATGACAAGCGGTATAACTGACGCATTGGCATTATTCAACGAAACAGTTTCGGAACGTTTTTCTGGCAAACAGCATAAAAATAAACACGTTGATAATTTGTGAAAACTTATAATTTAAGGAGCGTCCCCTACTTTTCTTTGTCTTTAATTTTTTTTGGAGAGGGCGGTTGGGTTAGGATCGCTCCAGTGCTGCCAGCTCCTGATACATTTCGATTTCCGGCGGGTCCGCCAGCAGAGGTTGTATGGTCGTGAAAAGTGCCTTGAAATGTGGCGTGGTACTGTGTTGTTTCAGGGCATCGGCATTTTTGTACTTTTCATAAAACATGAACAGCGCTGGATCCTTTCTGGATTTGTGAAGCGTATAAGCCTCTGTCCCGTCTTCGGATGCAACTTTTATTACCATGTCCCGCAATGCGGCTTCCAGTGTTGCTTCTTTTTCTTCCTTAGCTTTCAGTTTTGCGACAACAATCATTTTTAAGTCCCCTGTTTGATAGATGTGGTTTTACCGTGTGCGCTTTTGAAACTCGGATGGCGTGTTTAAGTTCTTTACGCAATGTTGGCATTCGCTGAACCCATAAATTTGGACTATTTAGGTTAACCTTGTCCTGTGGTGTTGTCAACAGGCCTTGATCCGGTACGGCACGCACAATCTCTATGGCGACTCGATTTGTATTGCGTTGACAAATTCTGCCTCGTAAGTTCTTCTAACAACACACGAGTGCGCCACGGCACACTTGTGTGTTGGCACAGAGATGTGCTATGGCACATGTTTGAAAAGACATCAGGTCCCCAGGCAAACACCAGAATTATATATAACAACAATTACAAATAGTTATAGATATGCTACTTTCAGAATGGGTTGGCATGCTATTTGAACTGTTGTGAAACACCCAACACAAATACGCATGACTGAAGACTCCCTGCAGAGAGTCTCTATGGTAAGGGTTTTATCTATTTGATTTGCTCGTTATTTCTGTTCAACTCACAGGCCCCATGGTTACCTATATAAACAATCAAAACTATACCGCAGAGATCGACAAAGCTAAAAAGCCTGTCCTGCTGCTATGTATGCCCAATGGCCCCGATTTTTCAGGACAATCCATTTTATTACACCAAGTAGCTGAAAAATATAAAAATACTGTAAAGGTCTGTTTGCTTGAAGAAGAACTGATCAATGGTTTCAAACAGATGCTGCACATCAAGGGAACACCGGTATATCTGCTGTTTGTGAGGGGCAAAGAACAGGGGCGGATGCTCGGAATGGCGGGTCAGGAACAATTAATAGCATTTTTATCCCGGCATCTTTCGAGTCCGGACAGGGATGCGGGTGAGGAGGCATCGTGGGAATGATGCCCCTGAACCGTAACGAGAGAATCGCTAATGAGTGAACTATACATGATCCGCCACGGCCAGGCATCGTTTGGCGAGAAAAACTATGATCGACTGTCTTCCATGGGTTTCGTTCAGGCAGAAACTTTCGCCAGGCATTGGGTGAGGATCGGCAGAAAGATTGATGCCATTTATATGGGCACCATGAAGCGGCAGATCGATACGGCAGATGCACTGATATCAGCCTATAG
>JAHEIB010000198.1 GCA_024639645.1 Deltaproteobacteria bacterium | reverse complement strand
AAGAACTTCGGTTCAAATTTCCTATGCAGAAAATTTAAAGCCTCCAAATGGAAATATCAAATTTGCAATAGGCAGTGCGTTTAGAGATTACGTCAAAATAGGAGTATTTTGGAAATCATAGACTCTATGATTGGAGTCTTTCAATCAACATATCACATTGCCAGGTTTCTAATCTTCACCAGCACGATCAAATTTTTGGTGCAGTAATATTACAGCGAAGAAAATTGGAGATGGCTTTGAACCGAAACAGCGAGCGCATCTCCGAAGTGAATCGACTTATCTTCGACTTAAGTCTTGTTGAAAAAAAATGGAGATCACGCTTGTGGGCTGTGCGGCTTTTTCAATTTTTACCCGCTCGAATCCTTCTTTTATGGTGAGAGAACCGGTCGTACATGCTCCATTTCCATGCTCTCGCTATCCACTTGGACGTTGAGCCATTTTTTGGAAAAGAAACCGGCAAACATAAACAGGGAGTGGCCCACCAGATACATGGCAAAGGCACTCCAGGCGCCGTAAATACCAAAGTCGAAGACGCGTGTAAACAGGAGTGTAAAACCCACGACAAAAACCAGGGTGGTTGTTACTTCCGAAAAAAGCACATATCGCCCCCAGCCATTGTGGGTGAAAATCACTTCAAATGGAAAGCCGATAGCCTCGATGAGAATGAAAAGGGCAAAAAAGCGCAGGGCATTTGATCCAATTTCAACCAGTTCTGTCTCGGGGTTGAAAACACGTACGATATCTTCGGTAAAAAAGAGGATAAAGGCAAAAAGAAGGATTCCGATCACGATGGCCATGGCCTCTGCGGCATATGCATAGGACACCGCCTCTTTTTTTTGACCCTCTCCCAGTGAATTTCCCACCAGGATGGAGCCGCCCTCGGCAAAACCGCCCACCATGGCTCTTTTGAGTACAAAAACCGTAAAGACGATATGGGTAACCGCCAGATACAGGGTGCCGATATTGGCGACCACCGACTCGAAATAGAGGAAGATGAGCAAGGCGAAACCGAGTTGGAAAATAATGGGGTAAGCGGAATGAAGAATATCAATGATAATATTCCAACGCAGCATTTTAAAGGTCAAACATTGATACGATCTGACATTTTTCGACAACAAAACATATGACACCAGAAAGACGGTCCCCAAGCCCTGTGCCAGGAGAGTTCCCAAGGCAGCGCCCATAATACCCAAAGCGGGAAAACCAAATTTGCCGAAAATCAGAATGTAATTGAAAAATATGTTTAAACCATTCAAACCAATCGTGGCCACCATGATGATCTTGGTCTGGTTGATGGCGGCCAGAAAACCGTAAATCGCATAGAAAATACCGGCCAGGGGCATCAACCACTTGAGCGTTGCGATGTAGATGTGCGCCTTGGGTATCAAGGTCTTATCATCCAGGAGGAAGTTCAATATACTCCTGGAAAACATGGCGATTACGATGGCCACACACCCCACTACAATGGCGACGATGATGGCATTGTCCAGGATGTTGCCTGTCTTTTGCATCATCGCATTCAGGGTGGTGACATCTTTGCCTGTATTCTTTTTCTGCTGTCCGAATCGTCTGGCTGCAATCGTTTGGGTTCCTGGTGCCATAGGCCACACAATAACCCACAACAACTCACCGAACATGGAGGCAATGCCGATTGCTGCCAGGTATTCCGTTCCCAGCCTGCCGACCATGATGGAATCAGCAATGATCATTAAGAATTCAGACACAAGTCCTGCCAGGAGAGGCGCTCCCAGCAGAATCACTCTTTTAATATGCGCAATATTCACCTAATACAGCCTGGTTTCTATTGTCTGATCTACTGTTATGTCCAACTTGGCGGCTTCCTTGAGGTAGTAGCTTCGTTGTGCCTCATCAAAGACTTCAGGTGGGAAAAGCCCTTTCTGAAAAATTTTGTCATTTACAAACATTTTGGTGAACAGGGCGCCACACTGCCCCGTCAAGTAGGTTTCCGCTGTCAAACCCGTTTTCTCAAAGGACTCGGATAGACCCGGAGCATTGACATAGTTGTCAATGCGGATGGATTTTTTATCTTTTTGACCTTCGACCCGTATCAGGAATGCGCCTTCCTCTGCTTCCAGACCCTCATCCAGGATGGCTTTTATTTCATGCGGATATTTTGGTGCCGGGGGGGTCAGTTCCAGCACCAGCTGCATGGGAACAATCTTGGTTCCTTTTACGTTTACGGCTTCATTGGCAAGCAGTCCCATGCGGTACAGCGGTTCCGCAAATTCGATGCCATAACCACCATATTTAAAGTAAATGTTTTGAGCACCCTTGAGAAATTTATCTGCCAGCAGACCCATGGTGACTGGTTCGTCATGGGCATGTTCAACCATACGGATCGTTCTATCAATCCCTTTGAAATTCATCCACAAGGGATGGCTGAAAGGTTCGGTTTCCTTGATTTCGCCTTCTTCATAACAGTATGCAGGGCAGCTCATGTCGCCATAAGCCACTTCAGGGGACCACCAGAAAGGCAGAAATCGCTTGGCCCAGACGCCTTCGTAAACATGAATCTGAATGGTATGGCAGGTGTCCATTTTTTCGACGGTTTCACGGGTAATGATATTGGCCAGTCCAGGGGCGGAGCCCGTGCTGATGAGGGCCGACAAACCGGCAGTCGCAAATTTTTTGTCCCACTCGGTCAGCAATGATTCAATACCTTTGTCAAATGCAAGGTTCTCAAATTCCGCTGCAGCAAAATCCTGGTAGCAGACCTTGGCTTCAAGGGCTGCGGCCAGTGCATTGGGGGTCAACACAATCGGAAGTGCGTTAACCATCAGGTCGACACCCTGGGCCGCCTTTACGATGTTTTCCACCCGGCTTGCATCCAATTGTAATGCCGTGGCTTTCTCAAGCGTGCTCTCCATCTCCTTGACGGCGGTTTCATCGTAGTCCGCGCAGATGATCTCGGACACCATGGGTTCTTCGTTCATGCGTTTGGCCACGGTGCTGCCCTGAGCACCCGCACCCAACAGAAGCAATTTTTTCATCTCTCTTTTCCTTTTAACCTTAGACAAGAAAAATACCGTTGCGCTATAGTAACCTATGCGCAACGGCATGTGACTTAATGCATTGTGTGAAAATAGGAACTCAAATCCAAAATTGAAAAGGTTCTACTTAAGCATGGATTATTCGTCCCAGGATTCCTTGGTGTATCCCAGCTTTGTGGCTGCGGCACGCTCTTCCTCGGACAGCTGGTTCCAGTACAGGTCCTCCGAGGGCGGCTTCTTGGCTTCGCCTTCCCAACTGGCTTCATCCCAACCCATTTCTTTCCAGAGTGCCTGTTCCGCTGGTGTCAAATCTTCCCAACCGGCTTCCTCCCAAAAATTGAGATCATCCGTGCGCACCATATTCGGGTCCAGCTTGCTCGTTGTTGCACAGCCGAACAGCAACGCTACACTCATCAACGCAATCATCATAATAACTGTTCTTGATTTCATTTTCTATTCCTCCTTTGGTTTGGTTAAATTTGAATTCTCCGCTGCGAATCGACTTGTCTAGTTGTCGATCCCGGTTTATCGGGGCAATACGAGATGAATTCAAATTGGATTAAGATCCTTGTCCGTTAGAAAACAGGCGGCAAAATGGCCGTCTCCCACTTGTATCATTTCTGGTTCTTTGGCTCGGCATCGGTTTTTCCGTTTAGGACAGCGCGGTGCAAAATTGCAGCATCCAATGGTATCCTCCGGTGTCGTGGGTACATAGCCCCTGATGGGAAGTTCGTGTATCTCAGCTGTGGGATCAGGGACAGGGACTGCTGAAATCAATGCCTGAGTATAGGGATGACACGGATGATTGATAATCGTTTCCGTGGGCCCGATTTCCAGTATCTTGCCCAGGTACATGATAGCAATTCGATCACAAATATAACGGGCCGTAATCAGGTCATGGGTAATATAAATAAAAGAAATCCCATATTTGTCTCTCATTTTCAACAAGAGATCCAGAATGCCGATTCTTACGGATACATCCAGCATGGAGACCGACTCGTCAGCGATGACCAGTTTGGGCTGAAGAATCAGGACCCTGCCGATACTCACTCGCTGAAGCTGCCCACCGCTCAACAATGCCGGGTATTTATCCCAGTACTCATCCACAGGCATCAACCCCACTTCTGCGAGTGTTTGCTTGATGAGGATGTCCTCTTGGACCTTGTCTTGCGCCAGTTTGTGAATTCTGATGGTCTGTCGTAATGTTTCCGACACCGTTCTTCTGGGATTCAGCGATCCAAAGGGGTCCTGGAAAATCATCTGCATTTTTCGCCGGTAGGGTTTAAAGGCTGATTTTCCCATGGAATCGACACGGGTATCGTTGAAGTAAACGCGGCCGGCTGTCGGTTCCACAAGCTTCAGAATCGTACGACTCATGGTGGATTTGCCACAACCGCTTTCACCCACAAAACCGAGAATCTCACCCTGGCCCACCTTAAAACTGATATCGTCGACTGCCCTGAAAAAAGAACTTTCCTTTCCGGCAAGCCTGGAAAACAATCCTGACCTGAGTGGAAAGTACTTTTTCAGGTTCTCTATTTTAAGAATGTTGTTCTCTTCCATTGGTCACTTTGATGGGTCTTTAGACTGTTAGACTGTTAGGCTATTAGACTGTTAGCGGCTAATAGCCTAATATTCTAAACACCTAAATGACTGTCAGTTAATCAGATGACATGCCACCCGATGTCCACCCTGGTCCTTTACTTCGGGTTCTTCCTCAGCACACACTGTCATGGCGTGGCTGCATCGTGGCTCAAACCGACACCCGGTCGGGGGATTTATGAGCCTGGGGGGGGCGCCTGGAATACTCCTCAGCTGTTGTTTCTTTCCTTTCAAACTGGGGTATGCACCGATCAAAGCTTGGCTGTAAGGGTGCATGGGCTGCTGGTACAGCGCCACCGTATCGGTCTCCTCCATCAGCTTTCCCGCATACATGACTGCCACGCGGTCACAAGTTTCCGCAATCACGGAAAGGTCGTGTGAGATAAAGACCGATGTCAGCTGAAGCTCCTTTTTGAGGTTCTTCAGCATACTCAAGATCTGTCTCTGTACAATCACATCCAACCCTGTGGTAGGCTCATCAAGAATCAACAGTTTGGGGTTGCAGGCCGTAGCGATGGCCACCATGGCCCGCTGTTTCATGCCACCGCTGAACTCGTGCGGGTAACTATTGATTCTTTTATCACTGATGCCCACCAGGTTGAGCTGGTTCTGGGCTCTGGCCAAGGCCGCTTTCTTGGTTACCGATTCGTGTTCCAGTATCAACTCCGTGATCTGCCTGCCGATGGTCATGACCGGATTTAAGGCATTTTGAGCCTCCTGTCGAACAATGGATATATCATTTCCCCTCAATTGACGGATCTGTTCATCATTCATGGCAACGATATCGGATCCGTTGAAAAGGATGCGACCCTGCACGATACGCCCGGGTGGTTTCACAAGCTGCATAATGGCCATGGCCGTTGTTGTCTTGCCACACCCGGATTCACCGATCAAACCCAGGGTTTGATTTTTTTCGATCTGAAAGCTGACGCCATCAACGGCCTTAGCTGCTCCACGAAAGGTGAAAAATTGAATTTTTAG
>JAHEIB010000197.1 GCA_024639645.1 Deltaproteobacteria bacterium | reverse complement strand
AATGGATTTACATCCGTAATGTAAGGGATTACCGGACATATCAAAGCAGAGGTCTTTATTCCCACAGCCTTCAATTTCTGCAAAGCAGAAATTCTTGCCTCGGTGTCGATTGTATTTGCTTCAAATAGCCGACGGACATCATCATCTGTGAAGGCCACCGAGACGCTGACCGAGGCAATTTTCATTGACTGCAACACGTCCATGTCACGTATGAGCAAATCGGATTTAGTCAGAATGCTGGCAGAAAACCCTTTTTCCAACAGCAATTCGAGCACCAGTCGTGTTTGGCAATATTCCGCCTCGCAGGGTTGATATGGATCCGTGCGCCACCCCATGTATATGGTCTGGGGTGGAATATCCGATAGCTCCTTTTTTAGTTGGCCAGTGATGTCCTTATGAATAAGAACTTCCTTTCTCCAGTCTGTTTCAGCCTGGGGTAAAACATAACAATAGTAGCAGTAGTGCTCGCAGCCGATATATGGGTCTACCTGGTAATTTTTTTCCGGCAAAGTACACGGTTCCAGTACAGGACGATTAATGCATGGTTTAACGTTCATCGATTTTTTCCTATGGTTCAAGAAACCTCCTCTATTCGATTACGCCAGGGTCGATGACTTGGTGGAGCAAGGTTTGCAAACCTCAGGTGCCTCGGATTTTCTACTGTCCCAACTTTGAAAAGCTGTGTGTTTTTTTGCCCTTCGCAGAAAGTTTGAACGAGCCGGTTTTCGTTATCTCCGTTAAAATGCCTTGTTCATTCATGTGGTGATCGCTGAAAGATAAAGTGCCAGAGGTTTTAAGCACCCGGTATAACTCCAGCAGCACATCATGGGGCCGTGAAAGATCGTGAAATGTGTCATATAAAAGGGCCACGTCCACATGGTTGTCCGGCAACCCAGTATTGCAATCAGATTCGATTGTTTTTATATTCTTTATCCCATACCGTGTTGCCTTGCTCTGGACCTCTTTGATAGCGAGCGGATGCATATCGAGAGCATAGATCACACCGGAGACACCAACCAATTGTGAAAGCGGTTGGATGTAACTGCCCGGGCCGCAACCGAAATCAAGGACATAGAATCCCGAACCTATTCCAGTTTCCTTCAACAAATCTATGCGCGGGTGCAAAAAATCACGAACCTTAAACACTAAGGTCATAAGTCTGAAACCAATTCCTGACATCGGCTTATCCATGATCTGCACCTCATTTATGCAATCGCCAGAATGTGTTGCTATGCAAATTGAGCAGTGTCATTTGACAAGTTGACACACATTGGAACGATAACATTTGAGATCAAGAAAAGAAATATCGTAAAAATATGGCTTTTCAAAAGTACATAATACTTGCCAATATGTAAGTCGCTGAATTTATGTCAAATTATCCATGTTACTTTTGCATATCCCTTGTGTTGAGTCATCCTAAAATCTGAGGGGATCAGAGATTTTTTTGAATTGGTTGGTTTACGGTGATGTTGGAGTAGTCCAAGGTTGATAACGCAAAGTTGAGACGCGGAAAATGCGCCAGCATTTTCCCATCGAATTCGAACGAATTGTTAGCGGAAAATAATTTCTCCGGAGATAATCCTTCCAACCGTTCAATCTGTTCTTTTTTTATATTCACGTATCTTGTCTTTCAGCACGGGAACGATTTGAAACAGATCGCCTATAAAGGTCACATCGGAGGCGGAAACAATCGGGGCTTTCCTGTCGGTATTTATGGCAATGATGTATTTAGATTGCGATATTCCGGCCAGATGCTGTAGGGATCCTGAAATGCCGCAGGCGATATATAAATCGGGTTGGACCGTTTTTCCCGTCTGGCCGATCTGGTGATCCTGCCCGATCCAGCCTTCGTCTACGGCTGCTCGTGATGCACCTAATTCGGCTCCCAGTTCGTCAGACAGGGTTTCCAGGATTTTAAGCCCCTGTTGATTGTTCACCCCATGACCGCCGGCAACGATGATCTCGGCATCTTCTAATTTCACATGTTTCTTGGTTGATGCCATGATGTCCCGAATATGAATGATAAAATCATTTTCATCCAGATCAATTTTCATCACTTCTTTGGTACCGATTTTATCCGGATCGCGGGGATATTTCTTCATCACACCCGGGCGGACCGTGGCCATTTGCGGACGGTTGTCGGGGCATGCGATGGTTACCATCATATTGCCGCCAAAGGCTGGTTTGGTCTGCAGCAAGATCCCTTCATCTTTGCATATTTCCAAGGCTGTACAATCCGCGGTCAAGCCGGTTCGAAGTCTGCTGGCAATACGCGGGGCAAGATCCCGCCCTTGCGCAGTGGCGCCGAATAGAAGAATTTCCGGTTTTTTTACCCCGGCAATTTGCACGATAGCCTTGGTGTAAATATCCGTTCGATACATCTTGAAGGATTCATCGTTCACGACGATCACGTGGTCTGCACCGTAAGCGATCAATTCGTCAGCCATATCGCCCAGTTCATAGCCGATCAGTATCGCTGTTACGAGCTGGTCTTTACCTTGCCGCGAAAACTCATCAGCCAGCCCCCGTGCCTTTCCCAGTAGTTCCAGCGAAACCTTTGAAGCGGTCTGGTTGTCATGCTCAATGAAAACATGAGTCCCCTTGAATAGGGCGACATCCATACAAAGTCTTCCCTGAAAATCTTCGAAGGTGATGGCACCAAACTCGCAGGTATCGATACATGCTCCGCAATATGTACAACCGGGAAGCAAGACTGCTTTCTCTTCCTGCATGCTTATTACTGTATAGGGACACGCCGCGACACAGAGTTTACATCCCGTGCACTTTTCTTCATGAACTATAACAGGCATATTCGATCCTTCTCCCACATCCTCCATTCGGCCGGGTAAAGCCGCAGGTCGCAAAGTGTTAGCCCTATAATTTAAGGAGGGCCTTTTCCAAAATGAAATCCAGGATATCCTCAGCACAATTCGCCGCAGGTTTTTCGACCACAATTCCATCACGGCTGTGACTATGAACGAATGTCTTCCTAACCCATGTAGGCGACCCGTTAAGGCCGATACGTATCGGATTCAGTTTCAAATCTTCCTTGGACCAGGTTACGACCGCCTTGTCTCGATAGGCTCTCAGGACCTTGTTCATATGCTTATATCGAGGTTTGTTGATCCGGTTTGAGACCGTAATCAGTGCAGGCGTTTTCATCTCCATAACCCGGGTGACACTGTCGAAATTGCTCTTCACGGTCACCAGGTTCCCCTGAATGTTGATCTCCTCAGCATGGGTGGCCTGTGGCAGATCCAACCATTCGGCAAGTTGTGGACCAACTTGTCCGGTCTCGCCATCTATGGTCTGACTTCCACAGAGGATCAGGTCGTACCTTTCTATTTTTTTTATCGCCATGGACAGCGTGTAGCTCGTTGCCAGGGTATCCGCCCCGGCAAAGGCCCTGTCGCTCACAAGAATCGCCCTGTCTACGCCCATTGAAAGTGCCTCCCTCAGGGTGCTTTCGGCCTGAAGGGGACCCATGGATAAAACCGTGACCTCCCCATCATCACTACTTTTTTTTAGCCGGAGTGCTTCCTCGATGGCATTTTTATCTTCCGGATTGATAATACTGGGGACACCCTCCCGAATAAGCGCACCTGTTTTCGGATCGATTTTCACTTCATGGGTATCGGGGACTTGTTTTACTGTTACAATTATATTCATTTAAAAACCTCAAAGGAGTCCTTTCTTATCGTTTTGACGAGACGATTAACAACCTATAGCCCGCGAGATCACGATCCGAAGTATCTCGGATGTCCCTTCACCGATTTGCAGAAGCCGTTGATCCCGATAAAAACGCTCCACATCGTAATCTTTGAACAATCCATATCCCCCATGTATCTGAACGGCTTCATCAGCTACCTCCCTTGCGATTTCACTGCAATAAAGTTTGCTCATGGCGGCCTCTTTGCCAAAGGGACGCTTATTTTCAGCCAGCCAGCAGGCCTTGTACAAAAGGTTTCTTGCCAGTTCGATCTTCAATTCCATATCCGCCAGCTTGAAGGCAATGGCCTGTTGTTTACAAATGGGACGCCCGAACTGGATACGTTCCTTGGAATAGCGCAGGGCAGCCTCGTAAGCCCCTTGGGCACACCCTATCCCCATGGCCCCAATGGAAAGGCGCCCGCCATCGAGGGTCGCAAGCATCTGCTTGAATCCATCCCCCGGATTGCCAAGCACGGCATCATTCGACACACGGCAATTATTAAAAAAGAGTTCCGCCGTGTTTGACCCCCGCCACATGAATTTCCGCTTCATCGTGTTCAAGGTGAACCCGGGGGTACCATTTTCAACGATAAAACAAGTATAATCGGGTTTTCCATCTGGTCTTGCGCCGGTTATTGCCTGAACGATCGATCCTTTGGTTATCGGTGTGTTGGCATTCGTGGTCATTGTCTTTCGACCGTTAATGACCCATGAATCTCCTTCTTTGACTGCCGTGGTACTGGTCGCGCCGGCATCGGAACCAGCGTTCGGTTCTGTCAGACCAAATCCCATAAGCGTTTTTCCCTGGCACAGATCGGGAAGATATTTTCTACATTGGGATTCTGAGCCGAATTTATCAATGGGGTCGATCCCCAGAGAATTGCCCGCAGCAAGGGTAGCTGCCTGTGAACCATCCACCCGGGCAATTTCCTCTACGGCTATTATGTAGGAAATATAGTCCAATCCCTGGCCCCCATGCTCTTCAGGAACAGTCATTCCGAACAAACCGATATCACCCATTTGCTGGGTCAAGGATACGGAGAATTCCTCTTTTTCATCCAGCTCTCCGGCTACGGGCTTGATTTCGCCTTCAGCAAACTCCCTGGCCGCCATACGGATCATTTCATATTTTTCATCCATCTGATAACATAATTTCATTTTGATGTTTTTCCCTTTTCAACTGTCCATCAGCTTAAATGTATCTCTGACGATTTGGACCATGCTGTAATTTGTCCTGGAATGCGCCCGGGTTTTTGCGGTTACCTGCAGAGCACTCACATGCACATCAGATGGACATTCCTATTTGTTTGTTTTAATCCCCCGCATTGCGAGTGGTCTTCTATTTCCCGGCATAAAGGACAGCGAGAATTTTCGTGGATTTTTTACCATGGCATTTTACGAGATGAGGTACTGTGGAGTCGTAGTAGATACTGTCACCCGGTTCGAGGATGTGTATTTCCTCCCCAAGACGCACCTCCATCTCCCCATGGACCACAAAAATAAATTCTTGACCGTCATGGGTCGATCTTTCTTCCTCCGTTTCAGAAGGTTCAAGGGTGATCAGAAACGGTTCCATGCCTCTATTTGTTTTATGGGGCGCGAGGGATTCATATGTATAGCCGTAATGTTTTTCTTTTCTTGGATCGTGCCGATATGTCACTTTTCGATCATCCCCGCGCACGATTGTAAAGGCTTTTTCCTCTTCACCGGAGATCAAATAACCCATCTTCAGATCAAGGGCCTTGGCGAGCTTAATGACCGCCCCCAGGGGAGGGACAATTTTTCCGGCTTCGATTTGAGACAGCGTCTCAGCACCAATATCCGTTCTCAGGTAAAGATCAAACAGGCTTAGGCAGAGACTTTCCCTCGCCTTCTTAACCCGTAGCC
>JAHEIB010000196.1 GCA_024639645.1 Deltaproteobacteria bacterium | reverse complement strand
TTTTATTTTATGAACCATGCTCCAGAATTAATAGTGACGCTCTTTGGATGTAGAGAGAATACTAAAAGTGATGATCAAATCCCTGGAAAATACTAACTTGAACCGAAACGGCGAGAGCATTTCCCGTAGGTTCTGCCGCACGGTTATACATTCCTTTTAGCTTGCTGCGAGGATCTTCAATATCCTGGTGCCTTAAAATTATTCAGGAGGTGTAGACATAAATGACGAATGAACCTGAACAGATTTCTTTTGACGTTCTGTTTGTCGGTGCAGGCCCTGCCAACCTGGCAGGAGCCATACGATTGATGCAGGCAGCAAAAAAGAAAGACCTTGAATTAGAAGTCGCTCTCATCGAAAAGGGGGCCGAACTGGGATCCCACGGTATCAGTGGCGCTATCCTCAACCCGATTGCCCTTAAGGAACTGATGCCTGACTACATGGAAAAGGGCTGTCCTATCGAAACCACCATACAGGGCGACGCGTTTTACTTTTTGACCCGGAATCGTGCCGTCTCCATACCCTTTATACCGCGATATCTGCATAACAAAGGATATCATGTCATTAGTCTTGCAAAATTCAACCAATGGATGGGTGCCATTGCAGAGGACATGGGTGTGAATATTTTCCCGGGGTTTGCCGGCAAGAAACTTTTGCTTGACGAAAAGGACTCGCGGGTGTTGGGCGTACGGACCGGTGAAAAGGGTCTCGACACCAGCGGAAAACCGAAAAGCGCTTTTGAACCCGCCATCGATCTTTTGGCCAAAGTGACAGTTTTTGGTGAGGGGGCTCGGGGAAGTCTTGTCAAGGATCTGGACAGCATGATGGGCATTTCCACGAACAGCATGCCCCAGGTTTATGAGACGGGTATCAAGGAAGTGATAGTGCTGCCAGACAACTCTGGTTTTCAGGCATTTAAGGGCCGCAGCCTCCATATGCTCGGTCACCCCCTGGGTTTGGGTACACCAGGTGGTGGATTTGTTTATGAAATGAAAGACAATCGGGTGGCCATCGGTTGCCTGGTGGGGCTTTCCTATGAAGAGCCCCTGATGGATATTTATGACACCTTCATGCAGTTCAAACGCCAACCTTTTGTCGCAGACCTGATACATGGCGGCAGGGTCATCGAACAGGGGGCCAGAACCGTTTCTACTGGCGGCTATTTCAGTGTGCCGAAACTGGTTGTGGATGGTGGTGTGCTGGTGGGTGGCTGCGCCGGGATCCATAACGTCCCGGCGCTGAAAGGCATTCATGTGTCCATGAAATCCGGATTGCTGGCCGCAGAGGCCATCTTGGAGGCTTTGGCAGAAGGGAACACCTCCGGGGATGCCCTGGCACGGTATCCGGGCGCCATTGAAAAGAGCTGGTTGAAACATGAACTTTATGAGGGGCGAAATTTTTATCAGGCCCTGTTAAAAAAAGGGGTTTCCAAATTCTTTCATCTGGGGGCCCAGTATGTTACCGGCGGTAGGGGATTTCGTGACAGAATGCCCTTGGAAGATGACAGCCAGGCACTCAAGCCCGTCAAAGATTTTGAACCGGATTTTGATAGCGCAAAGGATGTTGATGCCTACGACGGAGTGCTGCTGGTGGACAAGCTGACAGGTGTATATCTTTCCAAAACCATTCACAGGGAAGATCAGCCGCCCCACCTGCTTATCCATGATATGGATCTGTGTGTGAATGTTTGTTTTCCCAGGTACCAACATCCCTGCACCCGTTTCTGCCCGGGTGATGTGTACGAAGTCGTGGAAGACGAAGACAAGAAAGGTGGTCGTCATATAAAGCTCAACCCTTCCAACTGCTTTCATTGCAAGACCTGTGATGTAAAGGATCCATTCAACAATATTACCTGGACTTGCCCGGAAGGAGGTGATGGGCCAGGCTATACCGTTGTTTGATACAGATATTTAATCGAAAACAAAGTTCTGGTCTTATGGCCAAATCAGAGAGAATAGGCTCAGCTGGAATCATTCCGAGAAAGCGTTCAGAAATCAGAATACAGTATCCAGAACATGATAAACGTCTTTGGCTTTGCCCAGATGATAAGACTGACGGGGTGAAGTACCCTCCAAACGCTTCTGTCTCCTTGTTTCTGTCTTCTATATTTTCCATCACCAAATAGTCGAGCTAAAGGAGGTGGCCCATGAGTATTTATGATGAAAAACCATGGCTGAATTTTTATGATAATGACATCACCCCGGATGTTGTCGCCCCGGATGCATCCTATTCCGATCTGTTCCTGGAAACATCGGAGAAGTTTCCAGCCAACCCGGCCATCCATTTTATGGGGGTGACCCTGTCTTATGGAGGGCTCAATGATCTTTCGGCACGTTTTGCCGCATATCTTAAAAGCTGTGGGTGTAAACCGGGTGATACCGTCGGCATCAATCTTCCCAATATTCCCCAGTATCTCATTGCCCTGGTGGGAGCGTTGAGGTGTGGATGTGCTGTCACGGGTATTTCACCGCTTCTCACAGCCAGTGAGATGGCCTACCAGATCAATGACGCCAACACGAGGTTTCTCGTGACCCTGGATGCCATTTTCGAACACCGCCTACGGGAGGTTGCTGGAGAAGTTCCCTGCCTGAAACATGTGGCAGGGGCCAATATCGGCGACTATCTGCCCCTGGTCAAAAGAACCTTGGGTAAGCTATTGAAAAAAATTCCTAGCGGAAAACTAATGCCACTTCCAGGTATGGACGTTATTCCTTTTAAAAAGATATTGGCAACGTCCTCACCGGACATCTCGCCTGTATCCATCGACCCAGAGGACACCTGTCTGCTTCAGTACACCGGGGGAACCACCGGGCTGCCAAAAGGTACCATCCTGACACATCGAAATATTGTAGTTAATATTCAGCAGGTTACCGGGTGGATGGAAATGACAGCCGTTGGTGAGGTGATGTGTTCCGCCTTTCCCCTGTTTCATCTGGCAGGGTTGATGGTGGGCATGTCTTCTCTGGCTAAAAACATTCCCCAGTGTTTGATCCCGGATCCTCGAAACACCCGTCACATATGCGGTGAGATCGAGAAGTATCGGCCCACTCTTTTGACCAATGTACCATCACTTTACCAGATGCTGATGGAAGATCCCAAATTTAAAACACTCGATTTTTCGAATTGCAAGTACTGTATATCAGGGGCCGCACCGTTTGCGGTGGAGTCCATCGACGCTTTTGAGTCGATTGTCGGAAAAGGCAAGGTTCTCGAGGTCTACGGTATGACGGAAACCAGCCCCATCCTGACCGCGAACCCAGCCAAGGGAATAAAGAAGATCGGTTCTGTGGGAATTCCTGTACAGAGCACTCGCATTAAACTTGTGGACATCGAAACCGGTACCCAGGAAATGCCTGTGGGAGAAGAGGGTGAACTGATTGCCAACGGTCCCCAGGTGATGAAGGGATATCTCAACAAGCCTGAAGAGACAGCCAATGCACTGCGGGATTTTCAGGGTGAAAAGTGGTTGTATACAGGCGATGTTGCCAAGATGGATGCGGACGGCTTTTTCAGTATTGCCGATCGGGTCAAGGACATGTTAATTGTCGGCGGTTACAAGGTTTTTTCCCGGGAGGTGGAAGAGAAATTGTACCAGTTGCCGGATGTTGAATTTTGTGCTGTGGTGGGTGTGCCAAACGCAGAGCGACCCGGAAATGATATTGTCAAACTGGTGGTTCAGCGGTCAGCGTCGGCTGCGGATAAAGACCCGGCATTTCTCAAGGAGGAGATTACGGTCTTCTGCAAGAAAAAAATGGCGCCATACAAGATCCCCAAGATTATTGAGTTCATAGATGCCATCCCACTGACACCGGTTGGTAAAGTGGATAAGAAGGCATTGCGATGAGCCATAAGCCATAAGCTGTATGCGGTTTAAAGCTTATGGCTTACAGCAACGTGGATAAGAATCACGACATAACGCATAGGACCATAATGACCTTCAGAGAAAACACCACTGGAACGAATATTATTCTAACCGGGTTCATGGCCACGGGAAAAACCACCATCGGCAAGCTTCTGGCCGGTCAGCTGGGGTATGAATTTGTAGACACAGATGATCTTATCGAAGGTCGCTACGGCCGGACAGTTGCTGAAATTTTTCAGGAGAAAGGTGAGAGGGCTTTCAGGGCCATGGAAACCGAAGTTGCTCGGGAATTGGGAAAAAGAGGCGGTCTTGTCATTGCCACAGGTGGTGGTCTGGTCCTCAATCCGGTCAATGTCACGGCACTGGAAAGACAGGGGCGGATTTTTTGCCTGGTTGCGGCACCCGGGGATATTCTGGAAAGGGCCTCGCGTGATACGGTGGTGAGACCGTTACTTCAAGGCACAAACCCCAAGGAGCGTATAACGGAATTGATGCAGGCCAGAAAAGAAGCTTACAGTCATTTCACTCAGGTGGAAACAACCGGCAAAACACCTGGTGAGGTGGCCGCAATGCTGCTTTCCCGAATATTTTATGAAACGTGATGATGAACCAAAACAGCAAGGACATTCCCCCTCGCTCGCAGCAAGGTTCCCGGATTATGTGCAGTAATAATTTTTGTTGAAGGAGAACAAGAAATCCAAGTATGTGCATACTGCCGCTTTTGTCTTTTGACCAGATCAAGTCATATTTACCCTGGGGATAATAATTGATTGAAAAAATCCTTATATTGTGGTATTAATAATTTTACTACACAATATAGGGTGGAAATATGAAACAGATATTTTACACTATTTTGTTTTTTATAGTGGCTATATTGTTAACTAACCCGGTTAATTCCGTTCGTTCAGTGGTTGCCGTCAATCCTCATGATAGCTGTACAAACCCACAATACAATTACCCTACAAATATAGGTTCTGAAAAGCCTAACAGCAAAGAATTCATACCCATAATTATTCTCCTCCTAAGCATCGGTCTTATAGGTCTCGCTGAAGCTTGCAAACAAAAAAAATTGGGGGAAACAATAATCATGGAAAGAAAAGCGCTACCTGATAGTGTATAATTTTAATTAAGGAGGTGTGATATGAAAAAAACCAAACCAAACCCGGAGATCAAGAAGCGCAAGACGACATTTTCGCTAGATTCAACAGATGCCAAAGAGGTATATCTGATGGGATCTTTCAACAACTGGAACCAAAAAAAACACCCCATGCATAAGAAAGGTAACGGCAAATGGGAGAAGACCGTGATAATTCCTCCCGGAATGCATGAGTATAAATTTTTGGTTGATGGTCAATGGAAAGAAGATCCTCAAAATGGTTTAACGTGTATGAACTGCTTTGGGACTAAAAACAGTGTTCTTGATTTCACCCGAAAATAAAATTTGAAAGACCATCAAAATTACCAAAGATAAAAACGTAATACCATACAAACGGTCATTTCTTTGACTGTACCAGTGAGGTATTTTTTACCCGCCGCCAATGATCCTGCCGTAATTCCTCACCAGTGATGGCGAAACGGATACTGTCAGCCAAGGTAGTATTTCCAAAACATTCAAGTAGATCTTTGTCTGATGCATCTACTTCTGACAAATTCAAACTTTGTCTAATGCGTTTGACAAGTTCTTTCTTTTTGGGTCTCAATGGCATTCTCCTTATATACGTGAACCGTATTAGCGAGCG
>JAHEIB010000055.1 GCA_024639645.1 Deltaproteobacteria bacterium | reverse complement strand
CAAAAATCAGGGTTGTATCATTGGTACTGGTATCCCCATCGATACAAATCCGGTTGAGGGTTTTATCCACGGCATCCACAAGTATCTTCTGCAAGATGGACGGTGATATGGATATATCCGTACAGAGAAAGCAGAGCATGGTGGCCATGTTGGGAGCGATCATCCCGGATCCCTTGGCAATGCCCACCAGGTTAAAGGGCTGCTCATGCATACGACCATGGCGGTATTCCAGTTTGGGGATCGTGTCAGTTGTCATTATAGCTGTGGCAAGATCTCCAAAACCATCGGGTTTTAGAGCCTTGATGAGGTCAGGGACAGCATTGCTGACCTTTTCGATGGGAAATATTTCACCGATGACACCTGTCGATGCCACCAGGATATCCTGGTCTTTCAATCCAAGACCTCTGGCAGTTGCGCCGGCCATATCCAGGGCGCTTTGATGTCCTTGATCACCGTTGCAGCAATTGGCATTGCCGCTATTGACGATGATTCCGTGGGAGACACCGCCTTGAATACGTTTCTGGGTGATGAGAACCGGTGCTGCTTTAATCTTGTTTGTAGTAAAGACCCCGGCCACTGAAGCAGGTACTTCAGAGTAAATAAGTCCTATATCTTTATCTGGATCGTTTTTCAGACCGGAATGGATACCGGCTGCCTGAAACCCCATGCATGTGATTGCTGCCATGAAAACTTCCTTTTGATTGTTCTAAAAACCGCGTGCTCGGCACACAGTTCCGAACCTGAACTTGCAGAGACGTGCCGTCTCCTTTGACTCACGAGATATTGATATTAGCATCTACCATTAAACCAATTATTTTGGCACCAACGACATTGAAAATCAATAGCCAAGAATTTTGAACCGAAACAGCGAGCGCTAACCCCGTAGCTTGCTGCGAGGTTCTTCAAATTATCTATCCATTGGTCATGGCATGTTTGACAGAAACCTTCGCATGTCTTATAAATCAAACCAGATAGCTGCAAGCAGAAAACGGTAAACTACTTATGGCATAATACAAATTTGTCAGCTGTCTTATAGGGGTTGTCAGAAAAACGTGCCGATTGAGGACCGTTTTTCTGCTACAAACCCTTATGCCGCCATCCTGTTTTCGGAACATTATTATGACAAATGATATAAAACATAAAATCGTCAAATTAGGTGATATATGCGCGAACTGAATAGTATATGCCCTGACTGTGGCATGCATCTTGATATTTTCAGGACATGACGCCAGATCCGCTTGCGCTGCAGGTCCTGCGGCAAGCTTTACCCGATTAAACAATATGTTGCAGACAGCGACGATGCCCTCGATGATCTTCTGGGTGATGTTCGTTGTGACAGATTATAGAAACCATTTCAAATTAAAGATACCTTCTAATAAACGGATGGGTAAAAGAAGGATCGTTTATCCCCATCTGATTCCATGCAATATTCAGGAATAAATCCATGAGCTTGGTACTTTCCAGCCTGTTCCCTGTTTTTTCACTTCTGTTGATCGGCAGTTTGTTGAAGCGGCTGAAACTGACCAACGAGATGTTCTTAAAACTATCCGACAGGCTGGTCTATTTTATTTTTTTTCCGGTTCTGCTTTTCTGGAAAATCGGGGGTGCAGAGATCGGTCGTTTTGTAAACTGGAATTTGTGCATTGCCGTACTCGTCTCCATTGCCGTAACCTACATTATCAGCGCCCTTGCGTTGAAGCTGTTCAACATATCCGACTACAAAGCAGGCTCCTTTTCCCAGAGCTGCTACCGCTTCAATACCTATATCGGCATGGCGATCATTTTTTATGCCTTTGGCGAAGAGGGCATCAAGCACTTTGGTCTTCTGATCGGGTTTGCCATCCCTTTTATCAATGTCCTGGCAGTGTCGACACTGATTTGGTATTCAGGAAAGACCACCTCATCAGGGCGTCGTCTGGGGATTTTTTTCAAGGAGATTTTTACGAATCCCCTGGTTCTTGCCTGTGCCGCCGGTTTGGCCTATTCCAGGATGATTGGTTATTTTCCGGCCTTTATCGACAACACCTTTCGCCTCATGTCGGCAGCCGCCCTCCCACTGGCCCTTATCTCCATCGGGGGAGCGCTGACCATTAAAGGGTTGCGGGGCAACCTAAGCATTTCAACCATCGGGTCGATTATTAAGTTATTGTTCCTGCCCCTCGTGGGTTTTTTTGTCTTGAGGGAGCTGCAGGTTATTGGGCTGCCGTTCAAGGTAGGAATGATCTTTTTTATGTTGCCGACATCTGCATCCATTTATGTTCTTTCATCCCAACTCAACAGTGATACGGAACTGGCATCATCCGCCATCGTTCTTTCGACGATCCTATCCTTTTTTTCCCTTTCATTAGGGTTGATGCTCTGAAGCTGAAGGGAGGCCGGATGAAAAACTTCAGAATAGTTGTGGAATATGACGGGACGGCCTATCATGGCTGGCAACGGCAGAAGAAGGATCGGACCATACAGGGGGAGATCGAAAAGGCGCTGCTGACCATGACTGGAAAACCTGTCAGCCTGACGGGGTCCGGGAGAACAGATGCCGGTGTTCATGCCCTGGGCCAGACAGCCAGTTTCAAAAGTGATGCCGGTCTCAGTCCTGATATTTTTTTTAAAGGTCTCAACAGTCTGCTTCCGGCCGACATTTACATCAAGACCTGCCAATTGGTGGACCCTGATTTTCACGCCAGATACGATGTTCTTAGTAAGATATATCAATACCGGATCTTAAATCGCGAAAAGCCTTCTGTAATGAAAAGGCATTGTGTCTGGCATATAAGACGATTGCTGGATGTTGAGGCCATGCAGGAAGCAGCCTCATGTTTCATGGGAGAAAAGGATTTCAGTGCTTTCGAGGGTACGGGCAGCCCCCGGATCAGCACGGTCCGACATGTCATGCGGGCCGAGATATCTCACGTGAAAGACGATACAATTCTGTTCGATATCGAGGCCAACGGTTTTTTACGATACATGGTCCGCAATATTGTCGGTACGCTGGTGGATGTCGGGAGGGGCAAGGTTACCACGCTTGATGTAAAAAAAATTCTTCTTTCCAAAGACAGAAACCTGGCCAGCGCAACGGCTCCGGCCAAGGGATTGTTTTTAATAAAAGTGAATTATTCGTATTAAGTTTTAAGAATGCCCAAAACCGTCAATCGATAGCAACGATAAATACCGCTCGCAGCGTTAATGTCGTCCGAAGGACTGATGACGCGCAACGTGCAAATGACAGCAGAATGCTATATGTCGCACGAAATGCAATTGAAATCATATATAAAACCAATTTTCTTAAAATTTGAAACCTTCATTTTAGGTCATTGACACCTTTAAGGATGATATCGAAAAGCGCCTGGATGTCGTTTTCTTCTAAACAGGAAAAGGCCACTCTTAGATTGTCTTCCCCGATGCTAATCAGACCGACGCCATAGGTTTCCAGCAGGTGTACCCGGAGTTTTTCCGCGGGGACGGTCTTGAGTCTGATACACATGAAATAGCCCGAGTTAAATGGGTAGACCTCCCAGGCGTCCTGATATTTTGTGTCGGCAAGTACCTTCTTGACCGTATTGGCCCTCTTTTTCAGAATATTGAATTTATCCTGTTTTTCGGCCGCAAAATTTTCATTCTGCATGGATTTGAGGACAATGGATTGCCCCAGGTGTGATGCGTTGGAAATGTTGCCGCGAATGCATCCAGCTGTTTTTTTCTCCAGGGCGTCGTAAACAGCCGCGGAATCAGACTTTGCCTGAAGGCCATACGTAATGAAACCGACTCTGAGCCCCCAGACAAAGTTTTCTTTGGTGCCCCCGTCAAGTTTGACGGCCAGCAGTCTCGGATCCCGTCCGCATAAGCTTGCAAAGATGGATTCCTTGAGTGTTTCCGGTTCGTAAAATAACCCGAAATAGGAGTCATCCGTCACAGCCAGGACGTGATTACCGGATTTGGCAATGTCGGTCAGAATGCCAGCGATCTTTTTGCCTTCATCTTGGGTGACGGTATAACCCGTGGGGTTGTGTGGGAAATTTAGCAAAACGGTTATCTTCTTATTCTTGCTGGCTTCATCTCTGACAGCAGCTTCAAAGGCAGGGATGTTAAAGGCGTCATCCGATGTAAAAATTGGATAGGAACGAATTCTGGCAGCCTTTCTCAAACCCAGTATCATGTTGTAGTTCCCCCACATCATGTCCGGTAGGATGACCACATCACCGGGGTTGATCCATACATCGGCAAATATGCTGATACCGTGGGTAATGCCACAGGAAACAACTGGAAGACTGATGGTTTTGCCGGCCAGGGATGGGTTTTTTTCGAACAAGGATGTCTGCCATGCCTTGCGCAGACCTGGTATACCAAAAGAGGGGGCATAGGTTAAAGACGCACGGGGTGGGATATCCTTTATGGAATCCTTGACGGAGTCGAAACACATGATGTCATCAGCTTCTGTTGCAATACCGATGGTGGCATTCAGTTTGTAAGCTTTTTCCTTGGCTTCGGCACTTTGGCTCAGAATTCCCTTTGGGAAAAAAAGTTGCTTGCCGATGGCTGACAACATTTCCATTAGATGGGGATTTTCGTTCTCAATGACCTGGTTTAGCTCTCTGGCAATGGGATTCATTGAACAACCTCCATATTCACAAATCAATTATTTTTGGTTTTTCATACAAGTTGATCAGGAATCATGTCAAGAGTGATAATGGTCGATTGCTGGTTTTAGATGGCAGGTTTTAAGTTTTTGGCATTAAGTTGCAGGAAGCTATAAGTTTAATAATCAACTTTCTTCTGGGTCCAGCGAACGCGAAATGAATAATACCCTTGCGGCTCAAGCAGCGCAAATCGCCATTGAATCAACCATTTCGCTCTATCTGTGGTGAAACCTGAAAGTTGAGATAAACATAGAAGTCATCTCAAAAACAGGGTTTTGGTTCAAAGTCAAGGCGAGATCGAGTTTCAAACCGCAGGAATACTAAAGTATTTTGAGGAATTGAAACGAGATCTCAACACAGGATTTGGGCCAAAGAACATTTTTGAGATGACTTCTAAAAAAAAACCCCGCTGTGATACAGAGCGGGGTTTGCCATAAAATCGTTGGCGATATTACTTTCTGGCTCTTTTGGATGCTTTTAGCGGATTGATCTTCTGTTTGGCACCTGTTTTTTCCATGGTGACATGGGAAGCCAGATTGCAGTTCCCATTTTTCCATTTCAGAGACGGCTCGGGACATGCTGTGCAATACCAGCCGGCTGAAAATTCCTGGACGCGATTACACCCATTGCAGGTCTCAACGGTTTCATGGCAAAGCCCGCCGTTGTAAGAACAGCCTTTCGCGGTCATAAATGCGCACTCAATACCATTTCTAATTGTTGTACAAATCATTGGAATCACCCCCCCCATTTTAGTAGAATTGATAAAGTTGTTACACGATTTTTCTTGCAGTCAATAAAAAAGGCCTGAGAAAAAACTCGGCCCGACTAAGCTCATACCGAAAATTAGCGGTGAACATAATTATGGAAAAAAGGTTTGTCAAATGATTTCTTGATTTTTTGAGTCAAAAAATGCATTTTGCATTGACATGATATCCTTTTCGAATTGATTTACAAAAGGAGCAGATACCTGTGAAATACACGGACATAGAGACCCGGATACCGACACTTGGGCGTGCTGGCATTCCTTCTCCGGCCAAGAGAGATTCAAACATCAACATCAGCGAAGGTTTTGTGACAGATGATGAAGGGGTAATGATCGATGTCACCTTGGACGGTTATATGGATGCATTGAAAACCGGTGTGCCGGGTCCCCACTTTGAACTGGCAGGCCCCAGGGAAAACATTTATTTCGACCCCAGTAAATTGCGCTGCGGCATCGTCACCTGTGGGGGACTCTGTCCGGGTCTCAACGATATCATTCGGGCGGTGGTACTGGAACTCTATTTTGGTTACGGTGTCACCAATATCTACGGATATCGATACGGACTGCAGGGTTTTATCCCGAAATACGGTCATGACATCATTGAACTCACTCCTAAATATGTGGTCAATATTCTAGACATGGGCGGTTCGGTTCTTGGTTCATCAAGAGGCCCCCAGGATATCGAAGAAATCGTTGACAGCCTGGAAAGATCAAATATCGGTATACTATTCATGGTCGGAGGGGACGGCACCCTCCGGGCAGCAACCCGCATCGGCGACACGGTTCTCGCGCGGGGACTGAAGATAAGTGTTGTTGGCATCCCCAAGACCATCGACAACGACATCCACTTGGTGGCCCGGTCATTTGGTTTCGATACCGCTGTGGACGTGGCTTCAAAAGCTATAAAGAGTGCCCACAACGAGGCTCTGGGCTATCCGGACGGAATCGGACTCATCAAGCTCATGGGGCGCTATTCAGGTTTTATCGCCGCTACAGCCGTTCTGGCGCAGCAGGACGTCAACTTTGTATTGATACCCGAGGTTGATTTCGATCTTGCGGGACCAAAGGGTTTGCTGGAGAGCGTTGAAAAACGGCTCAAGAAGAGGCGGCACGCCGTGATTGTGGTCGCTGAAGGGGCCGGACAGAAATATTTTCAGGAAAACCTGGAAGAGCAGGATGAATCCGGAAATGTCCGTCTGCAGGATATCGGTATTTATTTGAAGGATGCCCTGACAAACCATTTTGAACAAAAAAATATTGATATTTCTTTGAAATATATCGATCCCAGTTACACCATTCGAAGCCTTCCGGCCAATGCCAATGACCATGTCTTTTGTTCTTTCCTGGGCAGGGACGCGGTGCATGCGGGCATGGCCGGTAAGACAAAGGTGCTTATCGGATATTGGAACTATACCTTTGTTCACATCCCCATGGAAGCCTCCTCGGTCAGGCGGAAACAGGTTGACCCCACTGGAAAGCTCTGGCGCAGCGTGCTGGATGCGACAGGGCAGGGTTCCTTAAAAAACTAATCCGTGAAATACCCGGGCCATCGAGGATCTTTGTAGATTTTATATTTCTAATTTTCATTGATCATATCTGAAGCCGGTTTTAATTTCACTACAGGACAAACCCACCCATAGAATATTGGAGACAGGGGATGACGATTATCAGGTCGCCTTGTCTCGAAGGATCCCAGAGAGGATTATTATGAAACCAGATTCCAGGAAATCAAAGAGAGAAAATGTTAACACGTCGCAGTCACTCAAGAGCAGAACTGCCGAGACGGACTCGCTCCAGGAACGCCTGAAAACGTTTGAGAGATCCTATCATGAATTACAGAACCGCTATGAGGCGCTTTCCCGGACATATGAGCAAAATTGCTTTGAAAAGGATCACACAGAAGAAACTCTCAGCTTAGCGCAAGTGATCATTAACAGTAGTCCGGCCATCCTATTCCGGCGTACTGCTGGCGATGATCCCCGACTCGTTTATGTTTCCGAAAACATCCGCCAGATGGGGTACACCGCAGAAGAATTTCTAAGCGAAAAAGTCAGTTTTCGAGAGATCGTTCACACGGAGGATGCAGAACGCGTGGGTAAGGAAATACAGAACTACAAAGACAGGGATGTTGAAGAATACACGCAGGTCTATCGGCTCTTAACAAAAACCGGTGATATCCGTTGGGTTGAAGATCAAACATCTGTCGTCCGGGATTCTGATGGGGTCAAAACCCATAATCAGGGTATACTGGTGGATATAACCGATAAAAAGGTAGCTGAAGAGCATTTGCGGAAAAGCGAGGAAAAATTTCGTCGAATAGTGGAAACAACGATTGAGGGATTTATCCTGATGGATGAAAACTTGGTGATCATGGATGTCAATGACGCTTTTTGCAGGATGTTGGGTTATTTAAGAGAGGAAATTCTTGGCAAAACACCCCTTGATCTGGCCGCAGGTGAATTTAAAGAGTTTATGATGACGAACAAAGAGACGCTTCTTAGCAGGGAACGCCGGATTTTAGAAGGCAGTCTTATTGCCAGGGACGGACACCATGTGCCTATCCTGATTCATGGCAACGCTCTCAAGGACGATCAAGAAAATGTCATCGGCAACATGGCTTTTGTGACAGACATGACTGAATCAAAAAAAACCCTGGCCCTTGCAAGTGAAGTCCAAAAGAGCCTGCTTCCTCAGGGAAAACCTCAGGTGAAAGGATTTGACATCGCAGGTAAAAATGTTTCTTGTGATGAGATAGGGGGCGACTATTTCGATTTTCTCTGGCAGCATGATTCCCGAAAAGGTCCCTTCAGTGTTGTGGTGGGTGACATTTCCGGTCACGGTGTAGATTCAGCTTTACTGATGACGACCGCACGGGCCTTTTTGCGGATGCGTGCCTCGCAGCCCGGGACAATTTCTGATATTATAACAGCCATGAATCGTCACCTTACCCAGGATGTCCTTGAATCCGGAATGTTTATGACCTTGTTTTACTTGACGATTGATCCAGGCAATAGAAACCTCGAATGGGTTCGGGCCGGGCATGATCCGGCACTTGTTTATGACCCGGGCCGGGACCAGTTTGAGGAGCTCAAGGGCCAGGGTATCGCACTGGGTGTCAGTAACGCATTTGACTACAGGGAGAATGCTTGGAACGGTTTGACGGATGGACAAATCATCGCAATCGGAACAGACGGCATTTGGGAGGCGGTCAACAAGGAAGGTAAGATGTTTGGAAAGGACCGCTTTCGCAATATCATCCGAAGCAACTCGGAAGCAGGGGCCAGCGACATATTAAATTCTGTATATAACGAATTGAATCGATACACCCATGGACAAAAATCCGAGGACGATATCACCCTGGTGATAATTAAAGTAGATGGATTGGTTTAATTGATGTGCGTGATCATAGAAAGCTTTGCCGTAAGTCTACCTTCGCTGTGACACTCAGGGGCTTTGAAGTGTTGCAAAGGAACGACCCTTGACCTGCAGGATATAGGGGGCCCTGATGGCATCCCCCTTGTAGTCGAAGGATGTCGATCCGGTCACACCGGGGAAATCAACCAGATTCAACAGCTCGTCTTTGAGATGACTCTTGAAACGTATGCGGGGGTTGACTAGTGTCTGCAGGAGAATTTTGGCGGAATCATAAGCAACGGCCTCGATAAAGCCCGGTTTTTCATCAAAGGTGTTCAGAAAGTCTTTAAGAAAAGCCCTGACCTGCGTTTCTTTGCTCTCGGCAAAAAAACCGTCCGTCAGGACCGCCCCCTGGATGTAGTCTTGTGACATGCTGATCAGTTGTGGGGAGTGCCACAGATTGGTTCCTATCAATACCACGTCTTCAATATCAAAATAGGCCAGCTGGGGGGTAATCAGACCTGCCTTTTTGGCTGCATCCGGTATGAACAACGCATCGAAATCAACGATGGGTTCAAGTTCATCATCTCGTTTTCTGCCCCGGTCATCATCGCCCGCCAGGGGGCCCAGTGGCTGGGGGAACCCCCAGAAAAAAAGTTCCGGTATGTATTTTGTTTCATCGGGCAGGAACGCGAACATATCGGTCGTTGTTTTTGCCATTGGATCCCTGTTCACATCCTCTTCAGGAGTAAATGCAAAGTCAATCTGGAGTTCCTTTGGCACCTGATAATAAAGACCCACCAGTTTTTTGATCGGTGTGGCAAAGTCCGTATCCATGGGGTCGTAAGATTCGACCCCCACAACCGCTCCTCCCAGGGAAAGCACTTGATCCCAGAAGAGATTCATATAGGTATTGCCATAGTTTTCATCCGGGTAGAGGATGGCAAAGCGTTTGAGACCCATTTTTCTTACCGTATGCTCAGCCAGGGGCTCGATTTGCATCCGGGGCGTGATGAAATTCCTGAAAACGAACTCACCAATCTGTGCGATATTATCCTTTTGTGTAAAAAGGATAATGGGAATTCCCCTGCTTTGTGCTTCCATGGCAGCCGGCTCGGCGGAAATGATAGGTCCGATGATTGCGGAAACATTGGCTTCATCCAGCTCCCTTACTGCTTGAACAGCCTGAAAGGGATTCGAGGCAGTGTCCTTAACAATGAGATGGATTGGTTTTTCTTTGTTGGCGCGATGGTATGCGTTCAGAGCGAGTTCGATGCCCTGCAGGGCCTTGTAGCCATAAGTCTTGTAGGGACCGCTGAGGGGCAAAAGACAACCGATGAAGTGGGGGCTGGAGATGGATTCTGAAAAGATCTCCAGGATCAGCGCCTTGGCCTGTTCCGCCTGTTCGTGTGCCGGGTGTTTGTTCACAAGCTCAGACAGGGCCGCAATGGCATCATCTGTTCTTCCGGTCTCAAGAGTGAGCAGCCCCAGATGATAAAGCAGGTACCCCCGCAATGCGCTGTCCCCCATGCGATCCAGCAGATAGATGGTGTTGATAGTGTTAAGATGTGGCAGAACCTGTTTCAGTTTTTGAAGGGTCTGGTCCTTTAACAGGGGATGGGATTGATCATACACCAGACTGTAAAAGTAAAAAGCGTCCACCGGTGAATCCATGGCGAGATAGGCATTTCCCATCATGGTTTCCTTGCTCATACGCTGCGCCGGGGTGAGTTGCCTGTCTGGAATTTCAAACGAATAACGGATAAGATCTTCATATTTTCCCTCCAGGTTGTACGTGCCCAGCATAGCAATCATCGCATCCGGGACCAGAGGGCTTTGGGGGTGCCTCTCAAGGAGGGTTTTATAGGCATCCCTGGCGGACGCATATACACCCAACCGAACCTGAATATCACCCATCCGTTTGAGGGCTGTGTCTACATGAAGGCCATCGGGCTGTTGTTGAATATAGAAATCATATTTTAGCAGGGCGTCTTCAAACGACTGTTCTGCAAACAATGTTTCAGCTTCCATAAACATGGTTTCATAGTCGATTGTTTCTACCTCGGGGGGTGGCGTTGGTTTGACCAGTGGCGGCAGCGGTTGCTTCGGGGCGCATGCCCAGAGCAGAGCTGTTGATGCAATAATCAGGAGAAAAGGTCTGTTTTTCATGAAGGCTTTATACCATGAATACGTCATTGTTGGTAATTTTCATTTTTTTTAGAGGAAAAAAGCAACATCAATCACAAAAACACGAAATTTGAAAGCATGAAAATTTTATGGTCTTTTTGGTGTTTTGACCCTTTCGTGTTTTCCTGATAAAAATACTTTCTTTCTCTTCACAAGCCGGGATGGCCATTTTTCTCCACCCGGATTGTCCAGATTGGGAGGCTTTTATCGCTTCCTTCATTATGATTTTATTAACAGACAATGTTTACCCTGTAAACCCAATACAAGCAGGCGGCAGGTGTTGTAAAGCGGCCGGGCTTTTCTTCCCCGAATTTTCTATAAGAGGTTGATTGACAAATAAGAAGTCTGTTATAAACTCGTTGAGACGTTTCCAGCCGTTGTTGAAAAAAATATCAAGCGCAATAGATTCGCTCCTGCAACATCCTGCGGGATGCCACCGGTAAAAAGGAGGTTCATCCATGGTTTCTTCATCAGATTTTAAGAAGGCAATTCAAATCGGTCGTCCCCCCAACGTGACCCGATTATTTCCCAACTCCCGGGCATTGATTGTGAGTGGAAAATATATCGACCAGGCCATGGCCGAAAAAGGACAGGCAATCGCCATGGCCGCCAATGGTAGGAACAACCTTGTAATCAGGGGTGCCCTGCAGGCAGCACAACGGGCCAATGCATGTATTATCATTGAGATCGCCCGATCAGAAGGGGGCGCCGACGCCTACTGTGCGGTCAACTATTGGAATATCGCCAGACAGGTGGATGCCATTTGCAACGAACTGGACATCCGTATTCCAGTGGCCATCCATGCTGATCACTACGGTATTAAAAAGGAATCAGACATTGCGGTGGCCAAGGTTGAGATACCTACCCTGTTCGAAGCAGGCATGACTTCCATTGCCGTGGATGCTTCTCATATGCCGGATGACCAGAATCTCCTGGCTAATCTGCAGTTGAATCCCTTTATTCCTGCCTGGGCCGGTCTTGAAACGGAGGTGGGGGAAATCAAAGGCAAGGAAGGATTATCAACCGTTGAGGAAGCCGGCTTTCTCATCAAGGGCCTCAATGCACACAATATCTTTGCCGACTGGATAGCGCTTAACAATGGAACGACGCATGGCATCGAGGCCAGCGGACAAGGCATCCAGGTGGATTTGACGCGTCAGATTCATGATGCACTGGCGCCCTATAAAATATCAGGGGCACAGCATGGCACTTCAGGAAACAATTCAGACCGGCTCAGAGAGATTGCCGCCAAAACACGGACAACCAAAGCCAATGTAGCCACGGCCTTACAGATGATTTCATGGGGTCTGGAAGTGAATGATTACGGAAATGCCATTTTGAGTGAGGATGGCAGTTTTATCAAGGTCAAGGATCAGGGAGTGACGGATGAAATGTGGGAAGCGATGGTGGCCCATGCAACTTCTGCGGGTTTGAAAGGCGGCAATTACAAGAAGCTCAACCTGCCTTTTGAAAACAAGCTCCTGGGTCAACCCATGGCGGTTCGTGAAAGAATGGCCAAACGCGTGGAAGATTTTGTTTACAACATGCTTGCGAAGGTGTTTAACGCAAGCGAAACGGCCGATATCGCCATCCAGAAAATTCTGTCAACCGGATCCTACGATCCCGGTCCCAAGGGGGAGCGAATCGAGAACCCGGATGATTGGACACCGGAAAAAATTGTCCAGAAGGCCGCCGAGATCGACAGTGACAAGGGGCCTGCCGGGGACTTTGACGATTAATTTCATGATTTCGTAATAAATTGAAATCATGTGGTTTTAAGTGTTAAGTTTTAGGTTTTAGGGTAAGGTATTGCAACGATATAGCTGTAAGCCGTAAGCTTTAAGCGGCTTGTTGCTTACAGCTTATAGCTTACGGCTGTTTTCTTCGTTTTTCTTCACCTCATCCCACAAGCGATGCTTGTCGCTAAAAGAGAGTTCCTCAAAAGGGGTTTGACGCTCTTTGGCCATTTTTTCCATGGTATTGAAACGGGTTTCGAATTTTCGGGTCGATGATGCCAGGGCTGTTTCAGGATGGATGCCTGCCAGGCGTGCCACATTGACAAGAGTAAACATGACGTCCCCGATCTCCAGTTCTAAAGCTTCGTGGTTGCCGGTATTTTCCTGATCTTTTTTCAGTTCCTGTTTCAGTTCCCCCCATTCCTCCTGTGCCTTTTTCATGACACCCTGGATGTCGTCCCAGTCAAACCCGGAACGGGCTGCCCTTTCAGATATCCGGTGGGCCCGCATTAACGCGGGTAGATTTGTGGGTACTGCTCCCAGGATGGTATGGTCCCGCTCATGTGATTTTTCCTGCTGTTTGATCGCATGCCAGCGGTCTCGCACCTGCTCCGGTGTATGGGCTGTTCCTTCACCAAAAACATGCGGGTGCCGACGGGTCATTTTATCCAGATTGCGCTGTGTGAGGGTCTTGATATCGAACAGTTTTGAGGATTGAAACTGGACGGCGATGAAGAGGACCAGAAAAAGAACGTCACCGAGCTCTTCACAGATATCCTCAACATTGTCTGCGTGTATGGCATCCATGAGTTCGAAGGCTTCTTCCACAAGATAACGGGCCATGGAAAGCGGGGTCTGCTTTTTGTCCCAGGGACATCCGTTTTCACCCCTAAGGGTTTCAATCAGATCAATGATGTTTTTAAAAAGAGGAGGGGTATGGTTCAGTGTTTCTTCCAAGCCTTTTTTAAGCCTTCAATTTTATCAGTAAATTCCTGTTTCATGTCTTTGTTCATGATTTTAGCCATTTGTGTTGATAAATGAGACAGGTGGGGCGCCACAATGGAATTTTTGACAAGGGACGCGTCTTTAGAAAGAAAGGTGGTGAATACGATAAACAGCACGGATGCGATGAGCAGCCCTTTGACTAAACCAAAGACACCGCCACTGATTCGATCGACCCAGCCCAGAAAGGCGATGCTCATGAGGTATTTGATGATTACACCCAAAATGCTGATAATCAGGAAAACCCCGACAAAAATGACGAGAAAACCGATCAGCTTGCTGTAGGCAGCGACGGAAACCCACTGGGATAACAACTTGGCCACATGGGGATAATATGTGTAGGCGGCATAATATCCCGCTATGACCCCGATAATCGAGGACACTTCCTTTACAAGACCCCGAAAAATACCCCTGATCAGGCAAAAACCAAAGATTACCAAGACAAGAATGTCAAATGAATTCATATGTCACGAATATTTTTTTATATATGGTTCAAGTTTATAGAATGAACAAAACAAATTAACAAAGGCACGTTCCCTTCGTCAAGGTATTTTTCATTTGGGCCCCCTGCAAATTTGTGATTTGCAATGGTCAGAAAGGATATGATAAGAAATACTCGTAATATTTTGAAAATTAGCGAAATCGTCTCATGTGGTAAAATCACAGGATGCTTTTATTTTATTAACAGAATAGGGTGTTCATGCAAAAAAGCGAGAACAATTACCAGGACAGGGCTACATACCCGGATGTGAATCTGGCCAGGCATCTTTTTGGTGAGCATAATGACAATTTAAAAAGAATCGGCGATGCCTTGGATGTCAAGATCCATGCAAGGGGCAATACCGTGCATATCCAGGGTGACGCCATCATTTCAGCCCTGGGCAAGAAGATACTGGATCAGTTGTATCAGTTGCTGAAGGAGGGCTATCCTGTCTATGAAAACGATGTGGACTATGCCATACGGGTGTTGAGCGAAGATGACACGGCTGATCTGAGAGCCATCTTTCTTGACACGGTTTATGTAACGTCCAAGGACCGTGCTATTACGCCGAAAAGCCGGGCGCAAAAAGAATACATCGATGCCATTCGGAACAATGATATTGTTTTCGGTATCGGCCCTGCAGGAACTGGAAAAACATATCTGGCCATGGCCATGGCTGTCTCCGCACTGTCCAAGGGGATTGTCAGCCGGATCATTCTGACGCGGCCAGCCGTGGAAGCAGGGGAGGCGCTTGGATTTCTCCCAGGTGACCTGTCGGAGAAGGTGGACCCATATCTGCGACCGCTGTATGATGCACTGCATGACATGATGCGTTTCGAAAAGGTTTCAAGCCTTCTGCAGCGAGGTGTCATCGAAGTCGCGCCCATTGCTTTCATGAGAGGGAGAACATTAAACGATTCTTTTGTCATTCTGGACGAGGCCCAGAACACGACCTCGGAACAGATGAAGATGTTTTTGACACGGATCGGTTTTAGTTCCAAAGCCGTCATTACCGGTGACATTACCCAGATCGATCTCCCGTCCAACAAACCATCCGGGCTGATCGAGACCAAAAATATTCTCAATAATATTAAAGGGATTCGATTTGCATTTTTCAGCAAAAAGGATGTCGTGCGGCATAAGCTGGTTCAGGATATTATCAGAGCTTATGAAGAGCTGGAAAAAGAAAAGCAAAGAAGCACATGAAGCAGGAAAAACGAAAAACAAATGCAGAAAGATACCACAGGCTGAATGACTATTTCAAATGGCTGTTACTGGGCGTTATTACCCTGACGGTCACCGTGAGTATCTACCCGAGCCTGATCGTGAAACAGCATGCCTACCTGCTGGGTGATGTTGTTGATGCAGATGTCAAGGCACCCAAGGGCTTTTTGTTTGAAGAAAAGACAGCAACAGAAAGCAATATACAGGCAGCCGTAGAAGCGGTGCGTACTGTTTATGATCATGATACGACCCTTGCCGATGAATTGACCCGACAGGTGAACGATGCCTTTGAGATCATGCAGGAGACGACTCAGGAAGGCATGCCGGCCGCTCCGGACGTTTCCGACCCGGGGGACTCCCCTGGAATTTTAGAATCTCAAACAGAGGCGGATCGGCTCCGGATCAAGGCCGAAAAAGCTGAGCAGGTCGAAAAGGCGTTGTGGGAAAAAAAGCCTGAGTTTGAGAAGAAACTGGGCATTACCTTGAATAGTGGTGCATTCAGCATCCTCGAAAAAGAGGGCTTTTCGAATGACATCGCCATATATATCACCAAAATCCTGTCGGAAATACTTGATAACGGTGTTGTGGCCAATAAAGAAATTTTTCTGCGGGAAGCTGACAAGGGGATTACCCTCAGACAAATCGATGAAAAGAGCGAAACGATCGTCACCAACCTGCGCCAGTTTTACGGTCTGGATCAATCCATGGTGATGGTGCGGGTCATCGGGCAGCCGCTTCTTAAGGATCTTAATTACAATCTCAGGAATTTCATCGTAGACGTGGTCCAGAATCTGATACGCCCCAATATTACCCTCAACAAAAGTGAAACTGAAGATCGAAAAAAGCAGGCCGCCTCAGAGATAAAACCGATATTCTATAAAATCAAAGCCGGGGAGATGTTGCTGCGTGAAGGTGAAATAGTCACGGAGTTGCAACTCCTCAAGTTGAAAGCACTTGCGTCTCAGTTCAAGGACGAGGGTGTTTATGCAAAGAGTCTGGGCGCGGCAATGGTAATTGTCTCTTTGTTCATTGTTATGCACATTCTCTATCTGTCGCACCTCAGGAGACTGCCGGGCAGTTATAACCGGAACCTTCTTTTCATCACCTGCATCTTTATCTTTTTCATGGGCATTGCAAAAGCTGCGGCGATCTTTTCTGAATCCCTGGCAATGGGAGCGCCCCTGTCCATCAACGAGACAACACTGTTTTACGGAATCCCCATCGGTGCCGGAGCCATGACCATTTGTCTTTTTCTCGGCATGGAGATCGCTATTCCATTTGCCGTTCTTATGGCCATATGTACGGCGGTTGTTTTTCATATTCGTTTTGAAATTCTGATTTATCTCCTTTTGAACGGCGTTATGGCAGCTTACTGGATTCAGAACTGTAGGGAACGCAAGGTATTTATCAAGGCCGGTGTGAAGCTGGGTTTATTGAATATACTGCTTGTTGCTGCAGCCGAGATCTATTCCGGTAATCTGTCTGGGATGCGACTTTTGTGGGGTTTTGTTTTTGCGTTTGCCGGCGGTGTTGGCACTGGTATCGTTACTTCGGGACTTTCACCACTGATCGAACTGGCCTTTAGATATACCACCGATATCACGTTGCTGGAACTGGCCAATCTTGATCGGCCCATTCTTAAACAGCTCATGATCGAAGTACCGGGAACCTACCACCACTCCATGGTAGTGGGTACCATGGTGGAGGCGGCTGCCTCCGAAATCGGAGCCAACCCGCTGTTGGCTAAAGTGTGTGGATATTACCATGATATCGGCAAGATCAAAAAACCGCTCTATTTCGTTGAAAACCAGGAAGATGGTATCAATCGGCATGACAAGCTCGCCCCTTCCATGTCAAGCCTGATTTTGATCGCGCACGTCAAGAATGGTATAGAAATAGCCCGGGAAAACAAGCTGGGTCAGGGCATCATTGATACCATCGAGCAGCATCATGGTACCAGCCTGATTCAGTATTTTTACGACAAGGCCAAAAAACAGAAAGGGGAACAAAACGTTAAGATAGAGAACTTCCGGTATCCGGGTCCCAGGCCCCAAACCAGAGAAGCCGGACTGGTTATGCTGGCCGACGCTCTGGAGGCAGCCTCCCGAACGCTGGAAAACCCAACACCATCTCGCATCCAACGGCTGGTCCAGGAATTGATCAACAAAATATTTTCCGATGGTCAGCTGGACAATTGTGAACTGACCCTGAAAGATCTTCACAATATTGCCCGTAGCTTCAAAAAAATTCTAACCGGAATTCATCACCACCGCATCGAATATCCTGAAACAGCCCTTTTGACCGGAGGGAATGGAAAAAATGGGAGTACTGATAGAAAACAGGCAAAACAGATACAAAATAGCGCCAAAACCGCTGAAAAAAATAGCGCAAACCATCTTAGACGCCTTGGGCAGTCCTGATGGCGAACTTTCCATCCTTCTTCTTGATGATCCCCAAATCGCTGTTCTGAACAAGGACTATCTTCAACGGAAAGGGCCTACCAATGTCATCGCGTTTCCCATGCAGGAGGGAGCGTTTGCCGAAATCAATCCGGATTTACTGGGGGATGTTGTCATTTCCCT
>JAHEIB010000054.1:13226-18012 GCA_024639645.1 Deltaproteobacteria bacterium | reverse complement strand
GGTGTTGGGTTGTATATGGATGCCCGGCACCCGCCCACCGAACGATGCCCTTTCAGTCCGCCGAGCCGGTTTTCAAGCGCCTCTGCCACAAAGGCCTTTTCCAGATCTTCGTCGGGAAGACGAAAGGTTACGTTCATCATGGACCGGCTGTCCAGTGCTGCCGTCCCGTTGTAAAACCCACTCTCATCAATGGTCTTGTACAACAAGGCCGCCTTTTCTTGGTTGGTTTGCGCCATTTTCTCGAGCCCGCCAATGGTCTCTTCGATCCACTTCAAAACCAGCTGCACCGTATAAATGGCAAAACAGGGGGGCGTGTTGAACATGGAATTCTTGGCCGCAAAGGTCGAATATTTCAAGATGGTGGGTATGGATTCCGGAACCATTTCAAGAAAATCATCCCGAATAGCAACCACGCAGACACCGGCAGGACCCATATTTTTCTGTGCCCCCGCATAAAACATGCCGAATTTACCGGTATCGAATGAACGACTGAGAATGTCGGATGACATGTCCGCGATCAGCGGCACACCACCGGTATCCGGGAATTTCGCCCACTGGGTTCCCTTGATGGTATTGTTTGAAGTAATGTGCGCATACACAGCGTCCGGATTATAAGAAACGTCTTCGGGTATGTAGGAGAAATTCTTGTCCTCCGAAGAAGCCGCCACCCGGATGGGCTTGCCTTGAATCTCGGCCTCCTTGATGGCCTTGGTGGACCAGGTGCCGGTATTGACATAATCAGCAGTTCCCCCATGGGCCAAAAAATTCATGGGTACCATGCAGAATTGCTGACTGGCCCCTCCCTGCAAAAAAAGCACGTGAAAAGTTTTGTCCAGACCCAGGAGACGCTTGAACCGCTCCACTGCATCATTGATGACATCATCGAACCATTTGGACCGGTGACTCACTTCGGTAATGGACATGCCTGATCCCTGAAAATCCAGAAATGAGGTCTGTATCTCTTCCAGCACGCTGAGGGGCAGTGCAGCAGGCCCTGCGTTGAAATTGTAGATTCTGTTTGTCATGCGTGTTTCCTCCATCCCTTGCCAGCGGTACAAGGCTTTAGTGTTTCTTAATAGACAATAACTTATTAGCACAGAATTGAATCGATATGTCAATATAATCGTGTTACCAATTTCGCTTTTACCCCAATTGACTGGGAGAAGAGAACCTCTTGCGGTTGTTTGCCGATTAAGTTTCCAAACGCTATCAATCGAATATTTAGAAACGTTGACAAACACCCCGCTTTCAACATAAACCCTATAGCTGCAATGTCAGGGTAAAAATAAGACCATGAATCTTCATGCGCAAACACATCCGACAAGGCATGAATATAAATATAGTGATAAGGATAAAACCGACATGAAAACCTACACATACCCATCCATGGCAGCCGAAAAACGACTTGTGGCCATCGAAAACAGAACCATCGGGTTCAAAAAGAAAGACATCACTGCCGTTAACCGCATTATCCAAAACATACGAAAAAGCGGGGATGCTGCCCTTATCCGTTACACCCATCAATTCGATTCCGCGGCTGTGAAGACATCCTCCATCCAGGTTACCTCACAGGAAATCGAAGCTGCAAAAATTAAGACAGATCCGGCTTTTTTAAAAGCACTCAATCGCGCGACAAGACAAATCAAAGCCTTCCATAAGAAGCAACTTCAAAAATCATGGATCAGCACGGATCGCCAGGGCGTTCTTCTGGGACAATTGGTCAACCCCGTGGATGCTGCAGGCATTTATGTACCCGGCGGCAGGGAGGGTAAAACCCCACTTGTCTCAACAGTGTTGATGTGCGCCATCCCGGCGTTGCTGGCAGGTGTGAGTAAAATATCCATGGTAACCCCCCCCATGAAAAATGGTGCGGTCAACCCGCATCTGCTGGTGGCCGCAAAAAAGGCCGGTGTAAAGGACATTTACAAGGTGGGCAGCGCCTGGGCCATAGCCGCTCTGGCCTACGGCACGGAAACCATACCCAAGGCGGACGTCATTGTCGGGCCCGGTAATATCTACGTAACCCTCGCAAAAAAACTGGTTTCAGGAGATGTGGGTATCGATATGCTGGCAGGTCCCAGTGAAATTCTGATCGTAGCCGATGAAGGTGCCGTGCCGGCTTACATCGCTGCAGACCTTCTATCCCAGGCGGAACACGATCCGCTATCGTCTTCGATCCTGGTGACGACATCAGCGGACATCGCCAGAAAAGTCAGCATCGCACTGGAAGAACAGTTGAAACCCCTGGAGAGAAAAAGCATTGCCACGGCAGCCCTTAAAAAATATGGGGCAATCCTGGTGGTCCCGGACATCACCACGGCCATCGGCATCGCCAACCGGATCGCTCCCGAGCACCTCGAGCTTCAGATTCAAGATCCGTTCAGCATCATTGGAAAGATCCGCCATGCCGGTGCTGTTTTCGTCGGCAACCACACACCGGAACCCGTGGGGGATTATATTGCCGGGCCGAATCACGTACTCCCCACGGCCGGAACGGCACGGTATGCATCCGCCCTTTCCGTCGACCATTTTGTCAAGAAGACAAGCCTCATCCACTATTCCGAGACTTCCTTTAAAAAAGAGGCCGGCGACATTATGAAATTGGCAGAGGTGGAAGGACTCGATGCGCACGTCAATTCGGTGGGGATTAGGCTGTAGGTTTTTAGCCTGATAGGCTATTAGGCTGTAGAAGATCAGGTTGCTGTATGCTATCAGCTGTGGGCTGTTAGACAGTAGGGTAAAAGCCTGTGAAACGTTGCAACACCTAACAGCCTATCATCCTACAGTCTAAACAACCTAAGTAGCTGCAAAGCTACACCGCCACTACCCCGACCCGGTAACACCTCAGACACCGCTTGGCTTCGGCAATGGCTTCGGGTGTTGAAAACCCTTTTTCCACCTCGTCAAAGCTTGTCTTACGGGTATCGGGCTGCAGCATTTCAAGATGTTTTCGTTTGGCTCTGCCGATATCCCCAAGCACCTCTTCCCGGTCGTATACCTTTACATCCTTGTAAAACCGATGAAAACAATCCTCCCGGGTGTATTCAAGGGGCCGACCGTTGATGAGGTGGTCGATGCTCTGGGCGGCTTTACGACCGCCTGCACAGGCTGTTATCAGCGCATCCGGACCTGTCTCACAATCACCGGCGGAGAAAAGTTTTGGCCGGGATGTCTGCTTGGTGACATCATCCACAATAAAAGTTTTCCAGGCCGTTGTCTCGATCCCTTCCATACCCTCAATAAGGGACAGATCCACACGCTGGCCGATGGCCGGCACAACCGTATCACAATCAAATATAAATTCGGAACCCTCGATAGGAACCGGTCTTCGGCGACCGCTTTTATCGGGTGTTCCCAGTTTCAGACGAATACATTCGAGACCCACCACCCGATTGTTTTCTTCAATGATACGCACCGGTGTGGTCAAGAAGTTGAACTGAACCTTCTCTTCTTCAGCATCACGGATTTCCACTTCGTCGGCAGGCATCTCCTTCCGGGTTCTGCGATAAACCAGGTGTACGTCCTCCTTATGGATCCTGAACGCACTTCGCACGCAGTCTATGGCAACATTCCCACCACCGATCACAACAACTTTTTTTCCCTCCGGGTAGGGATCCCTCCCCTGATTGATATCCAGGAGGTACTGAACACCTGGAATAAAACCCTTGTACCCTTTTTCTTCCCCCTGAACCCGCATGGGGGAACTGTCCTGTGCCCCGATACCGATAAAAACGGCATCGAAGTCGTTTTCCAGTTGTTCAAGTTTGATGTCCTTTCCTATGGTTGTGTTGTATTGAATGACAACACCCATTTTCTGAATCTGCTCGACCTCCTGGCGCAATATATTCCGCGGAAGCCGATAGTCGGGTATCCCAACCGCTGACATACCTCCGGGCTCCGAAAGGTGTTCATATATGGTGACGGCATGCCCCTTTTGGGCAAGATGGTAGGCGCAGGTAACACCGGCCGGTCCGGCCCCGACAATGGCGACTTGGCCTGTTTTGGAAGACGGAGCAATCTCGTAGGCAGGTTCCTTTTTTTTGGCCAGCTCCTGATCCGCCACAAACCGTTTAAGGTATTTAATGGATACAGGCTCGTCCAGATTTGCCCGGCGGCAGTTTTCCTCACATGGACGTACACAGACACGTCCGACAATCCCCGGGATGGGTAGACGCGTACGAATGATATCCAGTGAATCCTGAAAACGGCCTTCCTTGATACATTCGACATAGCGGGGAATATCCAGGTGAATGGGACAGGCTTCCATACAGGGAGCGGTGACGCTGGCATGATATTGGCCGGGCGTTAGGGCTCTCTTTGCATCAACCAGATCCGCAAACTGTTCCGGGAAATAGGTCAATGCCTGCAGAATCGGCAGGGGGCCGGTTTTCCCGATACCGCACTTGGCTGTACGATGGACCGTCTCGGCAATGTCTTTAAGGTAGACGATGTCTGATTGTCTGCCCTGGCCGTTACAGATGGCCTCTAGTGTTTTGGCCATGACGGTTGTTCCGGTCTGGCACGGGATGCATTTTCCACAGGACTGATTCCGGACAGCCTCCATGTAGGCCCGGCAGAGATCCACTACTTGTACCTCTTCTGAACGAAGAACAAAACCATCCCAACCCATAAACGCCTTGATCGGTTCTGTTTCATCCAGTTTTTCAGGCCATCTAATTTCTTGGTTGACATTGGAATCCATTTTTGAGCCGTCACGATTATCTACGACCTGGCCTTCCCAAGAACTGAATAGGATATCTTTCATTGATATTCACCCAAGCTTTAG